>NZ_NTGZ01000364.1 GCF_002551245.1 Streptomyces sp. rh34 | reverse complement strand
AGATGTGTATAAGAGACAGAGGCGGCGGGGAGGGGCCGGCGGGAGGCGACCGGGCGGGCGGCCGGGGCGGACCGGGGAGGGGCGACAAGGCGGGATGGTGCGGGCCGGGGCGCGGACTCCGGGCCGGCGGCGGGGGATATCGGCATACGACCAGGCTGGCCGTGCTCCGCCGCCCGGGTCCAACACCTGCTCCGCACCGATTCACGCGTCCGTGTTGTGAATGGTGTCCCGCGCGGTAGATTCGCGGTGTGCCCCCCGCCGACACCGACCCCCGTCTCCTGCGCGCCTTCCTCGCCGTCGCCGACGAACTGCACTTCACCCGCGCCGCCGCCCGCCTCTTCGTCGCGCAGCAGGCGCTGAGCCGGGACATCCGGCGGCTGGAGCGCGAGCTGGGCGCCGAGCTGTTCGTCCGCACGACCCGGCAGGTCACGCTCACCCCGGACGGCGAACGCCTGCTGGCGCCCGCCCGCCGGGTCCTCGACGCGCACGCCGAACTGGCCGAGGCCTTCAGCGGTGCGCCGGCCCGGCCGCTGCTCGTCGACCTGAACAGCGACGGGACGGCCGCCGCCCGGGTGCTGGCGCGGGCCCGCGAACTGCTGCCGGAGTGCGAGCTGATGGCACGCTTCGAGTCCGGTCTCACCTGGGCCGCCGCCGAGATCCTGGCCGGCCGGCTCGACGCCTCCTTCGGCCGGGCCGCCGGGCTGGCCCCCGCGGTGCGCGCGGGACTCTCCGTGCACCCCGTGCGGTACGAGCCGATGGCCGTGATGCTGCCCGTCTCCCACCCCCTCGCCGCACGGGAGGCCGTCGCCCTGGCAGAGCTGTCCGGAGAGACCGTCTACGCGGGGGCCGGCAACGAGCGGACACGGGAGTGGACCGACCTCGCCGCGCTGTTGTTCGCCGAGTGGGGCGTCACCATGGCCCCGCCCGTTCCGCTGGCCGTGGGGGTGGCCGAATTTCAGCGGGTCATGTCGAAGGGGGGTTACCCCGTGCTCGCCGTCGTCGACTTTCCGCCGCTGCCCGGAACGGTGGTGCGGCCGCTCGTCGACCCGGTTCCGCTTTCACCGCTGGCGCTGGTCTGGCGCAAGGGTCTGAACCACCCCGGCGTGGACGCGTTGCGGAGCGCCGCCGACCGGTTGGCGCTTGCCGAGGGGTGGATGGTCCCCCCGGCCGGCTCATGGCTTCCCGAGGGTGATCGGTCACTGATGCGGAACCGTTCCTGATCGCGGGCGGTCGCGGGCACCGCGTCTCACCGGGCCGGGAACCGCCCGGTGAGAGCGAGGTTGCGCACCGGTCACCTCGCGGCACCACGCCGAAAACGCGGGCTCCCTATTGTCGGGGACAACACCCCGACCCCTTGTGGAGGCGCGTGATGGCAGGCCGTTGGATCGAGACCTGGGAGCCGGAGGACGAGACCTTCTGGCGGGAGAAGGGCGAACGCGTCGCCCGCCGCAACCTGTGGTTCTCCGTGCTCTCCGAGCACATCGGATTCTCCATCTGGACCCTGTGGTCGGTGATGGTCCTGTTCATGGGACCGGAGTACGGCATCGACCCGGCCGGGAAGTTCTTCCTCATCTCGACCGCCACCCTCGTCGGCGCGCTGGTGCGGGTGCCGTACACCTTCGCCGTCGCCCGGTTCGGCGGCCGCAACTGGACGGTCTTCAGCGCGGTGAGCCTGCTCGTCCCGACCCTGGCCGCGTTCTGGGTGATGGAGCCCGGGACCTCGTACGCCACCTTCGTCGCGGTGGCGGCGCTCACCGGGATCGGCGGCGGCAACTTCGCCTCGTCGATGACCAACATCAACGCCTTCTTCCCGCTGCGGAGGAAGGGCTGGGCGCTCGGCCTGAACGCGGGCGGCGGCAACATCGGCGTCCCCGTCGTCCAGCTCGTCGGCCTGCTCGTCATCGGCACGCTGGGGGCCTCGCACCCCCGGATCGTCCTCGGCGTGTACGTCCCGCTGATCGTCCTGGCCGGCGTCTGCGCCGCCCTGTACATGGACAACCTCCGGCCCGTGAAGAACGACACCGGGGCCGCGCTGGAAGCCGTCCGGGACCCGCACACCTGGATCATGTCGGTCCTCTACATCGGCACCTTCGGTTCGTTCATCGGCTACAGCTTCGCGTTCGGCCTGGTGCTCCAGATCCAGTTCGGCCGGACCCCGCTCCAGGCCGCCTCGCTCACCTTCATCGGCCCGCTGCTGGGCTCCCTGATCCGGCCCGTCGGCGGCCGGCTCGCCGACCGGTTCGGCGGCGCGCGCATCACCCTGGCCACCTTCGCCGCGATGGCCGCCGCCACCGGCGTCGTCATCCAGGCATCGGGGACCGCCTCGCTGCCCGTCTTCCTCACCGGCTTCACCGCCCTGTTCGTCCTGACGGGCCTCGGCAACGGATCGACGTACAAGATGATCCCCGGCATCTTCCACGCCAAGGCCCTCGCCAGGGGGCTCGACGGGGAGGCGGCCGCCGCCCAGGGACGGCGGCTCTCCGGCGCGGCCATGGGCCTCATCGGGGCCGTCGGCGCGCTCGGCGGCCTAGCCATCAACCTCGCCTTCCGCCAGTCCTTCCAGGCCGCCGGAACCGGAACCGCGGCCTTCTGGTCCTTCCTCGCCTTCTACGGAGTGTGTTTCGCCCTCACCTGGGCGGTATACCTTCGCCGGCCCGCGTCCGTGCCCACGCGGGCCCAGCTCGGCTACGCGGAGGTATGAGGCCGGTCACCGGGGTCACAGGACGACCACCCGGCGTCGTACGACGTAACGGCCGGGAAATACGGGGGAACCGAGCCTGTCACGCATCGTTGACAGGCTCGGGCCCGCGCACATCGCGCACCAGCGGGAAACACAGGAGCCGGGACCACGCCATGCAGGACGACGACACAACGCACGGCCCCCTCGCGGGCTTCACCGTCGGCGTGACCGCCGCCCGTCGCGCCGAGGAGCTCGCCACCCTCCTCGAACGCCGCGGGGCCGCCGTCCTGCACGCTCCCGCCCTGCGGATCGTGCAGCTCGCCGACGACAGCGAACTCCTCGCCGCCACCGAGGAGCTGATCGGCCACGCCCCCGACGTGGCGGTCGCCACCACGGCGATTGGCTTCCGCGGCTGGATCGAGGCGGCCGACGGCTGGGGCGTCGGCGACGCCCTGCTGAAGACGCTGAGCGGGGTCGAACTCCTCGCCCGGGGCCCCAAGGTCAAGGGCGCCATCCGGGCCGCCGGGCTGACCGAGACCTGGTCGCCCGGGTCCGAATCGATGGCCGAGGTCCTCGACCGGCTCCTCGCCGAAGGCGTCGCCGGCCGCCGGATCGCCCTCCAGCTGCACGGCGAACCGCTGCCCGGCTTCGTCGAGTCCCTGACGGCCGCGGGCGCCGAGGTCGTCGTCGTCCCCGTCTACCGCTGGATGCCCCCGCAGGACATCGCCCCGCTCGACCGGATGCTCGACGTCACGGCCGCCCGGGGCCTGGACGCGATCACCTTCACCAGCGCCCCCGCCGCCGCCTCGTTCCTGGGCCGTGCCGAGACCCGCGGACTGCTCCCGGAGATCCTCGGCGCCCTGCGCGACGACGTGCTGGTCGCCTGCGTCGGACCGGTCACCGCCCTCCCGCTCCAGGACCGGGGGATCGAAACCCTCCAGCCGGAGCGCTTCCGGCTCGGCCCCCTCGTCCAGCTGATGTGCGCCCGGCTCCCTCTCGCCGCCCGCGTCCTGCCCGTCGCCGGCCACCGGGTCGAGATCCGGGGCCACGCCGTCCTCGTCGACGACGCGTTGCGCACGGTGCCGCCCGCGGGCATGGCCCTCCTGCGGGCGCTGGCCCGCCGCCCCGGCTGGGTGGTGGCCCGCGCCGACCTGCTGCGGGTCCTGCCCGGCAGCGGCACCGACGAGCACGCGGTGGAGACGGCGATGGCCCGGTTGCGGTCGGCGCTGGGCGTGCCCCGGCTGATCCAGACGGTCGTCAAGCGCGGCTACCGGCTGGCGCTGGACCCGTCGGCGGACACGAAGTACGGCCGCTGAGGAGCCCGGAGCGGCACCGCTAGCGTGGGCGGATGACCGATCACCTCCACCGCATCGCCCCGGACGTGGCCTTCCGCCCCGTCGCGATCACCGACGCGTCCTCCTTCGCCACGGCCCTCACCCGCAACCGCGCCCACATGCGCCGCTGGGAACCCGTACGCCCCGAGTCCTTCTACACCGTCGAGGGCCAGGCCGCCCGGCTCACCGCGCTGCTGGCCGACCGGGACGCGGGGCGGTCCATGCCCTGGGCGCTCGCGGACGACGAGGGCCGGGTGATCGGCGCCTTCACGCTCTCCGGCGTCGAGCGGGGCCCGTACCGCAACGCCCGCCTCGGCTACTGGGTCGACGCGGACCACGTCGGACGCGGTCTCGCCACCGCCGCCGTCGACGCGGTCTGCGCCGCCGCCCGCGACCGGCTGGGTCTGCACCGCGTCGAGGCGGCGACCGTCACCGACAACGCCCCGTCCCAACGAGTGCTCGCCAAGGCCGGGTTCGAGCAGATCGGCACCGCGCCGGGCTATCTGCACATCAACGGCCGCTGGCGCGACCACCACCTGTTCCAGCGGCTTCTGCACGATGACCCGCCGGCCGGCTGAGCGCCGCCGCGGGCGCCTCGCGCACGTGCACATGGCCGTCCAGCGGATAGTCGGGCGGCAGTGCCGGGAGCACCCGCGCCAGCGCGTATCCGCACTTCTCCGCCACCCGGCACGAGGCCCCGTTGTCCACCTGGTGAAGCAACTCCAGCCTGGCGAGGCCCTGTTCGGCGAAGCTCGTGAACGCCCAGTCGGTCAGCACCGTCAGCGCCCGTGACGCCACGCCGCGGCCACGCGCCGCGGCGGTCGTCCAATAGCCCACCTCCGCACAGCCGTTGTGCGGATCCGGCCGCTTCAGGACGATGTTGCCGAGCGGTTCGCCGCCCTGCCGGCCGTCCCGCCCGGTGGCCGTCTCGGCTTCCGTCACGGCTTCCGTCACGGCGAAGGCGAAGCGGGTGCCCGTCGCCCACCCCGTACGCTGCGCCTCCAGCCAGTCGGCCGCCCCGTCCGCTCCGGAGACCTGGGTGGCCAGCCACCGCCGCATCGCCGGATCCTCGTACGCCTCCAGCAGCGCGGGCAGGTCCTCCTCGCGCCACCGGCGCAGCCGCAGGCCGCCGGGGCCGGGCAGGCTGCCCCCGTCGCGGTGGTCCATGGGCGTCTCCCTCTCGTGTTCCATGACCGCCCACGGTACGGGGGCGGGGTCCCGCACCGGGACGGCGGCGGGGGTTACGGCCGGGCCCCGACAGGGGCACTCTGGGGGGTGGCCGTTCCACCGGTGACCAAGGCGGTGACAGGAGCATGGCAGCGGGCAGGGGTACGCGGATGTGGCGGTTCGACGCGGGCCGGATCTGCCTCGATCTGGTGGCCACGGAACACGCGGGCGGGGTGCCCGGGACCTGCGAGCAGCTCGACGGACCCGTGCGTCTGGCCCGGTGGCTGGTCGACGCCCGGCTCGTCCCGCCGGGCACCGTGCTGGCGGAACTGGACGACACCTGGGTGGCCCGCTTCCACGAACTCCGCAGCGCCATCGGCCGCCTGATGGCGGCTCAGCTCGGCGGGCCCGAGGCCGACGGGCCGCTGGAGCGGGTCAACTCCCTCGCGTCCGGGGCGCCTCCGGGGCCCCGCGCGGTGCGCGGCGCGGACGGCGGCCTGGTGCGGACAC
>NZ_NTGZ01000363.1 GCF_002551245.1 Streptomyces sp. rh34 | reverse complement strand
GACGAGGACGGGGGCGTCGGGGAGTACCGCGCCAACCCGGCGTACCGGCCCTCGGCTCGGGTTCTCGGGTGGCCGGAGCCCACTGATCCGGTGGACGCGGCGGCCCAGCGTGCCGCCACCGGGTACGGCTCGGTGGACGCGGCGCTGGAGGCTCTCGCGGAGGCGGAGATCACCGTCGTGCGCGGGCCGGACGGCGGTCCGCTCAAGGCGGCCGGGCGGGACGGGTCGCCGGTGATGTTGTTGTTCACCTCGCCCACCCATGAATTCATGTCCCCGGCACTTCACCATGACAGCCTTCCCGCCAGGGAGTTGGCCAGGTCGTTGAGGGATACCGACGTCCTGTTGATGGTCAACGCCGGGGCCGCGGCTCCGCTGCTCGTCCCGGCCGACAGCCTTCTCGGACCCGTGAACGGGCCGGGCGACCACAGCTCGGCCGACCCCCGGCCCCAAACCACAGGGAGGACCCCGTGACGCGTTCGTCCCAGCAGACCCCCGCCTCCCAGGAGGCTCGGGTGGAGCCCGGCGCCGAGAGCGAGGGGACGGTCGCGAGCGCCGCTTCCGTCGGACCCGTGGGGCCTGCAGCTCCCACTGTGCCCGATGAGCCCGTCGCGCCCGGCCCGGAGGCTCCGGAGAGCGAGACGTCCGGAGAGCGGAAGAACCCCGAGGCCGCGGACACCACCGCCGCCCAGCCGGGGGCCGCGGCCCCCGAAACCAGGGCCGGAACCACGGAGGCCGGGTCCGGAGCCCCCGATGCCGACCCCGCACCCGGCCTCAGTGCCTCCGCCGCCGCGCAGAGCCGGCTGCCCGCCCTCGTACGGACCATGACCGCCACCGCCATCGACCGGCCGCAGCCGCAGGCCGGGCCCGTCGGGCGGCCCGGCAGGGCCGTGCTGGCCGGGGCCGCGGTCGCGGGCGCGCTGCTCGTGTCCGTGCCCTTCCTCGTGCTGGCCGGGAATGACGACGAGGGGCCCGAGCAGCCGTCGACGGCGGCGGCCGGGACCGTGCTGGACGGCAGCGGCCAGGAGGCGCCGGGAGAGTTCGCCGTCACCGCGCCCGAGACCAGCCCCCCGGCCGACGGCAAGGGCGACGAGGGGAAGCAGGGAAAGCCGGAGAAGCCCGCCGGGCCCGTGCGGCAGTCTTCCCCGCCCGCCCCCGCATCGGGCGGGGACGAGGACGGGGCGAAGGCGAAGGCGGACGACGCCCCCAAGAACCCGCCGGAGAAGGCCGACAGCCCACAGACGCAGCCGGAGAAGGCTGACGGCGCGAAGAACCAGCCCGCCAAGGCCGCCCCCGCGGTGACCCTCAGCGGGCCCGTCTCCTTCCGCAGCCACCTCTCCGGCCGCTGCATCGATGTCCCCGGCCACAACTTCAACGACGGCCGGCCCTTGTTCATGTGGGATTGCAACGGCGCCGACGCCCAGAAGTGGCGGTTCGCCTCCGACGGCACGATCCGGATCAAGGACAAGTGCCTGGACGTCGCCAACGCGAACTTCAACGACGGCACGCCTATCCAGATCGCCTGGTGCAACGGGGCCGACGCCCAGAAGTTCGCCCTGAACGGTGCTCACGATCTGGTCAACACCGCCGTCGGCAAGTGCGTCGACATCCCGAACCACAGCCGGGGCAGGGGCGCGGAGACCTATCTGATCCTGTGGACCTGCACGGGCCTCGACAACCAGAAGTGGAGCGTCTGACCTGACCGCACGGGGGCCGGGAGCCCCGCTCCCGCGCGCCTCGTGCGCCGGGGCAGGCATGATGGCACCGCCGGAACGCCGACCCGCGTCCCCGGCGAAGAGGGGCGTCCGTCGAGGACGCCGCCGTAGCAAGGAGGTTGGTGCGTGTCGCGCCAGGTACTGTCGGTCGGCCCCGAGGACCGCTTTTCCACGATCGGTGAGGCGCTCACCGCCGCCCGTACCGGTGCGCTCATCAGCGTCCGGCCCGGAACGTACGCGGAGAACCTGGTGATCCACACCCGGGTCACCCTCACCGCGGCCGAGGGACGGGGCACGGTGGAGATCCGGCCGCGTTCGGGCAGCGTCATCGCCCTGCGCGCCGACGCCGTCATGTTCTCCGAACTCACCCTGCGCGGCGGCGACGCCGAGCTGCCCGCCGTGGACGTGCGGCGCGGTCAGGCCGCGTTCGACGGATGCGAGATCGTCGGCGCCGCATGGACCGCGATGCTGGCCGGCGGGACCGGCTCCCTCGCGCTGCGCGACTGCCGGGTGAGCAACCCGCAGGGCGCGGGCATCGTGGTCACCTCCACCACACCCACCACCGTCGAGTCCTGCACGCTCGAACACCTCGGAACCAGCGGCATCGTCCTCGCCGAACAGGGCGAGGCGCGCGTCCGCGACTGCACGGTGCGGGGCGCCCGCGGCAACGGCCTGCTCGCCAATGGCGAGACCCGTGGCACCGTCGAGGACTGCGACATCTCCTCCACCGACAAGCCCTCCATCGCCCTGGAGGGAAACTCCGCCGTCTCGGTCGTCCGGACCGTGGTGCACGACACCAGCACCGGCGTGCACCTGAGCAGCGCGGGCCGCACCACCCTGGAGGACGTCCGCGTGACCGGCGCCTCCGGCCACGGGATCGCCCTGGCCCAGGGCACCGACCCCGTACTGCGCCGCTGCCGCGTCTCGCGCGTGCGCGGCCACGGCGTGGTCGTCACCGACCGGGCGCGCGGCACCTTCGAGGACTGCTGGGTGGACGGCGCGCAGGGGGCGGCGCTGCGCGTCGCCGGGGCCTCCTCCCCGGCGCTGACCGGCCTGACCGTCCGCGACTGCGAGGGGGCCGGGCTGCTCCTGGAGGAGGACTCGGCACCCGAGCTGGACCGTCTGGAGGTGATCGGCTCCTCGCCCGCCGTCGCCCTGCTCGGCGGCGCCAACCCGCTGTTGCGCCGGGCCCGGCTGGTGGAGCCCGCCGGCGACGGCATCGTGGCCACCCGGGACGCCCGGGGCCGCGTCGAGGACTGTGAGATCGTCCGGCCGAAGGGCGCCGGTGTACGGGTGGCCTCCGGCTCCACGCTCTACCTGGCCGGCGGCGGGGTCTCCGACACGGCCACCAGCGGCCTGGTCGTGGAGGACGGCGGCAACGTCACCGTCCGCGACTTCCGCGTCGAGATATCCGGTGAGGAGGGTGTGGTCGTCGCCGCCGGCGGCGAGCTGACCGCCAACCGTACCTCGGTCCACGCACCCAAGGGCCACGGCTTCCTGCTCCGTGAGGGCGCGCTCGCCTCGCTCAGCGGCTGCGAGGCGAACGGCGGTGCCCAGGACGGCTTCCGGGTGGAGTCCACTTCCCCCGTGTCGCTCGTCAACTGCGCCGCCCGGGAGAACGAGGGCGGCGGCCTGGTGCAGACCGCACCCGGCGAACGGCTCGCCGTGGAGGGCCTGAACAGCGTCGGCAACCGCAAGCGGGACGCCTGGGGCAGCGGCAGCGCCGAGAACACCGACCCGGCGGGTTCCGGCGCGGCCGACGCGCCCCCGCCGGACCGCCCGGACGGCCCGCTCGGCGCCCTCAACGCGCTGATCGGCCTGGAGAACGTCAAGCAGCAGGTGGGCACCCTGGTCAACCTCACCCAGCTGGCCCAGCGCCGCGAACAACTCGGCATGCCCGCCCCGCCGATGAGCAGACACCTGGTCTTCGCCGGCCCGCCCGGCACCGGCAAGACCACGGTCGCCCGCCTCTACGGGGCGATCCTGGCCGAGCTGGGTTCGCTGCGCAGCGGGCACCTGGTGGAGGTCTCACGCGCCGACCTGGTCGCCCAGGTCGTCGGCGGCACCGCCATCAAGACTTCCGAGACCTTCCAACGGGCGCTGGGAGGCGTGCTCTTCATCGACGAGGCGTACACCCTCACCTCGGACAGCGGCAACGGCGGCGCCGACTTCGGCCGCGAGGCCGTGGACACCCTGCTGAAGCTCATGGAGGACCACCGCGACGACGTGGTGGTGGTCGCGGCCGGCTACTCACGGGAGATGGACTCCTTCCTCGGCTCCAACCCGGGCCTGGCGTCCCGCTTCTCACGGACCGTCGAGTTCGAGAACTACTCGGTGCCCGACCTGGTCGCGATCATGGAGAGCATGTGCGCCCAGCACCAGTACGAGCTGGGCGAGGGCACCGCCGAGGCGCTGGCCGCGCACTTCGGCGCGATGCCCCGGGACGCCGGGTTCGGCAACGGCCGTGCCGCACGCGGGGTGTTCGAGGAGATGGTGGACCGGCAGGCGGTCCGGCTCTCCGCGCAGCCACAGGTCGGCGAGCGTGATCTGCGGCTGCTGCTGCCCGACGACGTCTCCGCCACCGCCGCCGCGTCGGCCGCGGAGACCACCGCACCGGTCGACGACCCGCTCACCCGCCTCGGTGACATGATCGGCCTCGCCGAGGTGAAGCGCGAGGTCGCGGACCTGGTCAACCTCATCACCACCGCCCGGCACCGTGCCGCCGCCGGGCTGCCCGTCCCCTCACTCAGCAACCACCTGGTCTTCACCGGCCCGCCCGGCACCGGCAAGACCACCGTCGCCCGACTCTACGGGGAGGTGCTGACCCAGCTCGGCGTCCTGGAACGCGGCCAGTTGATCGAGGCGGCCCGCGCCGACCTCGTCGGCCGCTACATCGGCCACACCGCCCAGTTGACCCGAGAGGTCTTCGAACGTGCCCGCGGCGGCGTGCTGTTCATCGACGAGGCGTACACCCTCACCCCGCGCGGGGGAGGCGCCGACTTCGGTCAGGAGGCGGTGGACACCCTGCTGAAACTGATGGAGGACCACCGCGACGAGGTCGTCGTCATCGTCGCCGGCTACACCGACGAGATGGAACGCTTCCTCGCCTCCAACCCGGGCCTCTCCTCCCGCTTCCCGCGTCGGATCTCCTTCGCCGACTACTCCTCCGAGGAACTGGTCACCATCGTGCGCGCCCAGGCCGCGAACATGGGGTACGAGTGCGGGCCCGGCACCGGCCCTCTGCTCAAGGAGTACTTCGACGCGGTGCCCCGCGACCGCTCCTTCGGCAACGCCCGACTGGCCCGCCAGGTCGTCGAGTCGATGGTCACCCGCCAGGCGGGCAGGCTCAGTTCGCTGGCCACACCCACCCTGGACGACCTGCGCGTCCTCCTCCCGGCGGACGTCACGGCCGCGGCACCCAAGGTGGCCCCCCGATGAGGCCCGCCCTGCTGTACGGCGCCGGGCTCGCGGCCGCCCTGATGCTGCCCGCGGCCGTTCCCGCCCAGGCCATGCCCCTCGCCCGTATACCGATGGCCCTTCCCTCGGCCGACGGGAAGAAGGGCCAGGAGCTGCCCGGCATGCCCTCCGCGCTCGACCCGCGGGCCGAGGAGGCGGTCTGCACCCCCGCCTCCGAGGAGCAGGCGAAGAAGCAGGACTGGTCGCGTCAGCGCCTCGACCTGGACCGGCTGCACCAGCACTCCACCGGGGCAGGCGTCACCGTCGCCCTGATCGGCACCGGGGTCGACCCCGACGCAGCAGGGCTCGACGGCCGGGTCGCCGCCGAGGGGACCGCCGCCGACGACTGCGTCGGACACGGTACGTTCCTGGCCGGGCTGAT
Source organism: Streptomyces sp. rh34 (assembly GCF_002551245.1). Classification (GTDB taxonomy): domain Bacteria; phylum Actinomycetota; class Actinomycetes; order Streptomycetales; family Streptomycetaceae; genus Streptomyces. The sequence goes on along the minus strand of NZ_NTGZ01000363.1, from coordinate 155 downwards.
CGCCGGGACCGGGGGGAGCACCCCGAGGCTGGCCGGAGTCGCCCCCGGCGCGAAGATCCTGGCCCTGCGCGGCACCGACCGGCGGGGCCGGCCGAGCCCCGGCCTCGTCGCGGCGGCGGTGCGTGAGGCGACCGGAGCCCGGGCCGGAGTGATCG
>NZ_NTGZ01000362.1 GCF_002551245.1 Streptomyces sp. rh34 | reverse complement strand
GCCAGCCCGCTCAGAGATGTGTATAAGAGACAGCGGCGGGGCCCCGCACGCCGTGGCCGGGCCGCCCGCCGCCGGATCCCGTGCCGGGCCCGCCACCGGAGCGACCCGCCGTGCGCGCGATGCCCATCCGCGGACCTCCGGGGCCCGCGGATGGGCATCGCGCGCACGGACGGTCGCCCGCCCGGCGGTCGGGGTCACGCCGTCCAGGTCACCGGCAGGCTGTTGAGCGTGTGGTTGATCTCCCCGCGGTGCCAGGGCAGTTCGGCCTCGGGGACGGCGAGCCGCAGATCGGGGAAGCGCCGCGTGAGGCCTTCCAGCGCCACGGCCATTTCCATCCTGCCGAGCTGTTTGCCGAGGCAGTAGTGAATCCCGTGGCCGAAGGAGAGGTGGGGGTTGCGCGGCCGGTCCGGGTCGAAGGCGTCGGCGTCGGGGAAGACCGACTCGTCGCGGTTGGCGGAGGCGAGCGACAGCAGTACGGGGTCGCCCGCGGCGATACGGACCCCGGCCACCTCCATGTCCTCGACGGCGATACGGGGGAAGCCGGTGGTGTCGGTGGCGAAGAGGTTGACGTGTCGCAGCAGCTCCTCGACCGTGGCGGGGATGCCCTGTGGCTCCCGGACCAGGCGGTCCCACATCTCGCGGTGGTGGACGAGCAGGGCGAGCACGGAGTTGGCGAGCTGGTTGGCGGTGGTGTCGAAGCCCGCGCCGATCAGGGTGAACCCGAAGGTCACCAGCTCCTGTTCGCTGAGCCGGTCGTCGTTGTCGCGCGCGGCGACGAGGTCCGACAGCATGTCGTCGGTGGGGCTGGCCCGCTTCTGCGCGATCAGGCCCACGATGTACTCGTTCAGTCGGGCCAGGCCCTCCAGCGACGCCTCCCCGCCGGCCCGTTCGTCGACGGTGGCGAAGGCACGGGCCCACTTCTCGAAGGTCCGCAGGTCCTGTGCGGGCACGCCGAGCAGCTCGCCGATCACGATGAGCGGCAGCGGAACGGCGAAGTCCTCCACCAGGTCGCCGGTGCCGCCCCTGGCCGCCATGGCGTCCAGCAGCTGGTCGGAGACCTCCTGGACACGCGGGCGCATCAGCTCCACCTTGCGGGTGGTGAAGGCGCCGGCGACCAGGCGCCGCAGCCGGGCGTGCTCCTCGCCGTCCAGCGAAATGATCATCTCCGGGGTGGTGTGCATGGTGCCGCCCACCCGCACGGAGCCGGGGCCGCAGGCCGCCGCCCGGCTGAGCCGGGGGTCGGCCTGGGCGGCGCGCACGTCCTCGTACCGGGTGATGAGCCAGGCGTCCGCTCCGCCCTCGGTGCGGACCTTGACGACCGGTTCCCCTTCCCGCAGCTCCCGGTAGCGCGGCGCGGGTCCGCGGTACGAGGAGCCGGGGAGCGGGAAGACGTCGGCCGGTCGCTGTCCAGGCATGGTGAACCTCCGTGGTGGTGGGTGGGAACGAGGGCCTGCCCCAACGGTTCAGGCCCGGTCGGCCGCCTCCTTGCCGGCGTCCAGCGGAACACCGGTGCTCGTCTCCTCGTCCCCGGCGGGGGGCCGCACGTGCCGCAGCAGCACGGCGACGAGGACGGCGGCGCACAGGACGAGAGAGCTGCTCAGCACGGCGTTCACGTGCAGTCCGTGGCTGAAGGCGGCACGGGCGGCGGCGGAGAGCTGTTCGCCGGTCTCGCCCGGCAGCGCCGCGGCGGCGGAGAGGGCGGCCGCCAGCGTCTCGCCGGCCGCCTCGGCGGTCTCGGCGGGGACGCCCGCGGGCATGGTCTCGGCCAGCCGGGAACTGTAGAGGGCGGTGCCGACGCTGCCGAGGCCGGCGACGCCGATGGCCATGCCGAACTCCTGGTTGGTCTCGGACATGGCGGAGGCCCCGCCCGCGCGCTCCGGCGGCACGGCGCTGAGGATCATGTCCGTCCCCAGGATGGTCATCGGTCCCATGCCGAGGGCGAAGACGACGGTGGCGGTGACGAGGATCGCGAGGCCGCCGGACCCGTCGAGGAACAGGTACATCGCGCAGCCGCAGGCCGCGACCACCAGTCCGCTCGCCATGACGTACGCGGGGCGGAAGCGGCGTGCCAGCACCGGGGTGAGGAATCCGGCCGCGATCATCGCGAACGCCTCGGGAAGCGTCCACAGACCCGCGCTCAACGGGGAGAGCCCCAGGACCAGTTGCAGGTACTGGGCGAGGAACAGGAACATGCCCGACATCGCGAAGAGCGTGAGGGTGAGGGTGCCGAGCGAGGCGCTGAACCGACGGTTGGCGAACAGGCGCATGTCCAGCAGCGGATCGGTCAGACGCCGCTGCCGCAGCACGAACGCCGTGCCGAGGGCGATGCCGCCGGCCGTCGTGACGAGCGCCGTGCCGCTCGGTCCGTGCACGGCCAGCTCCTTGATGCCGTAGATCGCCAGCAGCAGGGCGGCGACGGACAGCACCACGCTGAGGGGGTCGATCCGTCCGGCGTCCGCCGCCCGGTACTCGGGCAGCAGGAAGGGGCCGACGACCAGCAGCAGGACCATGATGGGCACGGCGATGAGGAAGACCGATCCCCACCAGAAGTGCTCCAGCAGCACTCCGCCGACCAGCGGGCCGATGGCCATGCCGACGACGAACGACGTCATCCACACGGCGATGGCCGAGGCGCGCTGCGCGGGATCGTGGAACATGTTGCGGATCAGGGCCAGGGTCGAGGGCATCAGCGTGGCCCCGGCGACGCCGAGCAGGGCGCGCGCCGCGATGAGCAGTTCCGCGCTGCTCGCCCAGGCCGCGACGAGTGAGGCGAGACCGAAGGCGGTCGCTCCCGCCATGAGCAGTCTGCGGCGGCCGATGCGGTCGCCGAGCGTGCCCATGGTGATGAGGAAGCCGGCGACGAGGAAGCCGTAGATGTCGAGGATCCACAGCAGCTGCGTGCTGCTGGGGCGCAGGTCCTCGGTGAGTTGCGGCACCGCCAGGTACAGCACCGTGCTGTCCATCGAGATGAGCATGCACGGCAGCGCGAGCGCGGTGAGTCCGAGCCACTCACGCCGCCCCGCCTTCGCGGGGACGTTCTGTCCGGGGTGCTCTTCGGTCATGTCGTTCGTCCTCAGCCTGTTCTTCTCGCAGCCCTCCCGGGTGGGCGGGGGCCCACCCGGGAGGGGGACCGGTGCGCTCGGGGGCGGCGACCGGTCAGGAGGGGTTGTGGATCTTGTCCGCCCAGCGGGCGGAGTCGTGGGTGACGGTGCGCGAGCGCGTCAGCAGGCGGCCGTCGCGGCGCACGAGTTCGTCCTCGACGACGGTCGTGGGTTCGAAGCTGACCTTGCCGTCGGAGTCGGTCATGCTGACCATCGCCTGGTAGCGGGTGCGCAGGGTGTCGTCGCCGTCAGGGACGACGCGCAGCCGGTCGAACCAGTACCGGTAGACCAGCCCGTTGTAGTAGGGGACGTTCTCGTCGCGGGCCCGCCGCGCCGACGTCTCCTCGACGCGGGGCGCCGACGCGTCCCCGCGCCGGGCGGACATCTCCTTGAGGAGGTCCTCCCGGCCGTCGAAGCGCCAGCCGAACGGGATGTGCTCCAGCACGCAGTCCTCGGTGAACGTCTCCAGGAACTCCTCCAGCCTGCGCTCTTCGAGCAGCGGCATCTGTTCCGCGTAGAACTGCTGTACCTCCACGTACAGTTCCGCGTCGGCCCGCTCCATGGTTCCTCCTTCTGCCGTGCCTCGCGGCACGGCTGACAGTAACGATCAAGGCTGGTGGGGCACTTGAGCCGCTCTCGACCCGGTGGGGGTCAGAGGGCCCTGGCGGCGTCCCGGGTCTCCCCGGGCACGCCCGCCGGTGGCGGCGGCGGCCGTCCGCGGCTCCAGCGGCGCATGGCGGGCCGCTCGACCGTCACGTACAGCAACCAGGCCAGCGCGAGGCTGATGGCGAAGGTGAGCGAGACGTCGCGCAGGGCTTCGGCGAAACTGCGTATCTGGAAGGCGTGTTCGGGATCGACCGCCCGCATCGGGCCGTAGTAGATGACCGGGTAGTGCACGATGTAGAGCGCGAAGGAGATCTCGCCCAGCCACACCATCGCCCGGTTGCCGAACCCGGTGCGCCGGCCCTCGATGTCCCGGGTGGCGGCCGCGCCGATGACCAGGGCGAGCGGCAGGGCCGACAGCGACATCCAGGCGAAGACCCCGGGCAGCTGGGCCAGTACGGCGTACGAGGCCACCGACAGCAGGCCCGCCGGAAGGAGGCCGATCCTGATCCGGCGTCCGCTCAGCACGGCGCGGGCGACGAGGATGCCGAGGACGAACTCCAGCATCCGCACCGGCGGGAAGTGGTAGACGAACCAGTACTGCCACCAGGACATGTCTCCGCCCCACCACATCGTGGGCCGGTCGGGGAGCAGTTGGGCGATGAAGGGCACGACGAGGATGACCGCGGTGACCGCGCCGGTCCACCCCCACAGCCGCTCCGGCCTGATGCGCCGCACCAACGTCAGCAGCCAGGGGAAGCACACGTAGAAGAGCAGTTCGCAGGTGAGTGACCAGCTGGGCGAGTTGGTGCCGTGGCCCATGATCGCGTCCTGGACGGGCAGCCAGCTCTGGAGCAGCAGGACGGAGGGGGCGGTGTTGGTGACGGAGACGGTGACGCCCGCCGCCAGCATCAGCACGACGGTCGCCGCGAGGGTGACGAGGTGGTTGGGGAAGATCTTCACCAGCCGGCGGCGCAGGAAGGCCGTCCTGGTGTCGTCGTCCCGGGCCACGTAGGTCAGGATGAAGCCGCTCAGGACGAAGAAGAAGGTCAGTCCGACACCGCCGACGGCGAAGATGTAGTCCGTCGGATCGTGCGTGGGGCTCGCGCCCATGAAGAACAGGTATCCCGTGTGTGCGCACAGCACGGTCATCGCGGCGACGAACCGGAGCCCTGTCAGTGAGGGCAGTCGGCTGTCCGCGGGGCCCGGCCGTACCGGGGCCGCGTCGGATCTTTCCATGGCTACTCCTGCGTTCCCGGGGTGGTGGGCGCTGTCCTGACCACGCGCCGGGCGGGGCGGCGGCTACGCCAGCGTCGGCGGTGGGGCTCGAGGCGGCCCGGAATCCGGCTCGACAGCCGGGGCCCGCCGGGGGACGCGCCCCGACTCGACCGGGAGTCGAGAACGCGCCGCCATGCTCGCGGGCCCACGTTCCGGCGAGCAGAAGGATGCGAACATGCGGATACCGAAGAAGCCTCTTGTGACCGTGGCGGCGGTGTCGTCCCTGGTCCTCGGCGCCTGGGCCCCGAGCGCCGCCGCACACCACCGCGCGCCCACACCCGTCGGGGTGTGGGCCGCCGAGCTGGACTTCGGCGGGCAGACCGTCCACGTGCGCCAGCAGTACAAGGCGGACGGGCTGCTGTGCCACGAGGTCGAGGCTCCGGGCGTGCCCCACGGCATGTCGGAGGGCACCTGGAAGAAGAAGGGCCCGGGAGCCTTCGGCTACGCGCTGACGGAGCTGTTCCTCGACGAGCAGGGCCAGGTGCACGGCCGGGCGGAGATGCGCGGCTCGGCGATCCTCATGGGTGCGCAGTTCAACTCGCTGCACTCCTCCACGGTGTACGACGCCGACGGCACGGTGGTCTCCTCGGGCACCGAGACCATCACGTTCTCCCGCGTCACCCGGCCCGTGCCGCCCTGCGACGTGGCGCCCGTGGGCTCCTGAGCGCACCGCCGGCCCCGCCGGGGTCCCGCGGGCCGCGGGGCGGCCCGCGGGGCCCCGGTCCGGCGC
>NZ_NTGZ01000361.1 GCF_002551245.1 Streptomyces sp. rh34 | reverse complement strand
GGGCCGGGATCGGCCGGCCGGTCACAGCGCCCCCTGGTCCCGCAGCGCCGCGATCCGCGACTCCGGGAGGCCGAGCCCGGCCAGGATCTCCTCGGTGTCCGCGCCGTGCGGGCGGCCCGCCCACCGGATCCCGCCCGGCGTCCGAGAGAGCCGGAAGAGGACGTTCTGCATCCGCAGCGGCCCCAGCTCCGGGTCGTCGACCTCGGCGATGGTCCCCAGCGCCCGGTACTGCGGGTCCTCCATCACCTCCCGTACGTCATGGATCGGGGCGACGGCCGCCTCCGCCTTCTCGAAGCGGTCGAGGACTTCCGCGCGGCTGTGGCGGGAGATCCAGTGCCCGACCGCCCCGTCCAGCTCCTCGGTGTGCTCGGCCCGGGTGGTGCCCGCGCCGAACCAGGGCTCCTCGATCAGGTCCGGGCGGCCGACCAGGCGCATCACCCGCTCCGCGACGGACTGGGCGGAGGTGGAGACCGCGACCCAGTGCCCGTCGGCGGTGCGGTAGGTGTTGCGCGGGGCGTTGTTGCGGGAGCGGTTGCCGGTGCGCGGCTGGACGTAGCCGAGCTGGTCGTACCAGAGCGGCTGCGGGCCCAGCACGGTGAGGATCGGCTCGATGATCGCCAGGTCCACCACCTGGCCCTCGCCGGTCTTCTCCCGTCCCGCGAGGGCGGCCATCACCGCGTACGCCGTGGCCAGCGCCGCGATGGAGTCGGCGAGCCCGAACGGCGGCAGGGTCGGCGGCCCGTCCGGCTCCCCGGTGATCGCCGCGAAGCCGCTCATCGCCTCGGCGAGCGTCCCGAAGCCGGGGCGGTGGGCGTACGGTCCGAACTGGCCGAAGCCGGTGACCCGGGCCAGCACCAGACGCGGGTTGACGGCGTGCAGCTCCTCGGGGCCCAGGCCCCAGCGCTCCAGGGTGCCGGGCCGGAAGTTCTCGATGATCACGTCCGTCCCGGCGGCCAACTGGAGCAGTACGTCCCGGCCCCCGGGCGCGGACAGGTCGAGGGCCAGGGTGCGCTTGTTGCGGCCGAGCAGCTTCCACCACAGGCCGACCCCGTCCTTGGCGGGCCCGTGCCCGCGCGAGGGGTCCGGCTTGCGGGGGTGCTCGACCTTGATCACATCGGCGCCGAAGTCCCCGAGCATGGTGGCCGCGAGCGGTCCGGCGAAGAGGGTGGCCAGGTCGATGACGCTCAGCCCGGTCAGGGGTCCTGCTGCGGTGGCGCTCATGAGGCCTCGATCTCACTGCGGTAGGGCATGGACGTGGACGCGCCGGGTTTCCGGACGCAGAGCGCGGCGGCCGAGGACGCGAACGCCACGGCTTCGGCCACCGGACGCCCCTCGCCGAGCGCCACGGCCAGCGTCCCGACGAAGGTGTCCCCGGCGCCGGTCGTGTCGACGGCGATCACCGAGGGGGCCTCGAAGAGCACCGGTTCGCCGCCCCGGGCCGCGTACAGGCAGCCCTTCGCGCCGAGCGTGACGATGACCTCGGGCACCCGGCGCAGCAGGATCTGGGCCGCGGCGTGCGGTTCGGCCTGCCCGGACAGCTCGGCGGCCTCGTGCTCGTTGGGCACCAACAGGTCGATGTGGTCGAGAAGTTCATCGGGCAGGGGCTGCACCGGGGAGGGGGTGAGGATGGTCCGTACGCCCTGGGCCCGGGCCGCTCGGGCGCCCTCGACGACGGCGGACAGGGGGAGTTCGAGCTGCATGAGCAGCAGATCGGCCGCGGCGATCGCCGCGATCTCCCCGGGCCCGAGCGCGGTGACGACGCCGTTCGCGCCGGGGACCACCACGATCGCGTTGGACCCGGTGTCGTCCACCACGATGTGCGCGGTGCCGCTGGGGCCCTCGGCGGTGTGCAGGAGGTCGGTGTCCACCCCCGCGTGTTCGAGGCCGTCGCGCAACTGCGCCCCGTAGGCGTCGTCGCCGACCGCGCCGATCATCGTCACCTCCCCGCCCGCGCGGGCGGCGGCGACGGCTTGGTTGGCGCCCTTGCCGCCGGGGACCGTCCGGAACTCCCGTCCCGTGACGGTCTCGCCGCGTCCGGGGGCGCGTGCGGTGTAGGCGACGAGATCCATGTTGGTGCTGCCGAGCACCGCGATGCGGGTCATGGGCGCAGAGCCTCCTGGTGGGTCAGTGCGGCGAGGGTGTCGAACCCGGTGCGGTCGAAGCCGGGTACGGAGGTGGCGAGCCGGTTCTTCAGCGGAGCCGTCCAGTGCTCGGGCAGGGCGTCCGGCCCGCCCGCCAGGAGTCCGGCCAGCGATCCGGCCGTCGCCCCGTTGGAGTCGGTGTCCCAGCCGCCGGAGACCGCGAGGCCGATCGACCGGGTGAAGTCGCCGTCGGCGTGGGTGAGGGCGGCGGCCAGCAGCGCGGCGTTGGGCAGGACGTGCACCCAGTGGTGGGTGTCCGCGTAGACGGCGTGCAACCGGTCCACGACGGCGTCGAAGTCTCCTTCCGTACCGGCTGTCCCGATGCCGAGGCGGATCGCGCGGGCGTACCGCGAGTGCGGCGGCACCACCCGCAGCCCGGCGGCCAGACAGCCGTGCACATCGCTCTCGCCGCCGGCCGCGACGGCGAGCGCGGCGGCGGTGAACATCGCGCCGTACACCCCGTTGCCGGTGTGGGTGAGGACCGCGTCGCGGTGGGCCTGGGCGGCAGCCCCGGCCGGGTCGCCGGGGTGGGTCCAGCCGTGTGCATCGGCCCGGATCTGCGCGCCGATCCACTCCCGGAACGGGTTGCGGCGGCGGGCGGTCTCCGGTGGCTCGACGCCCGCCAGGAGGTTGCCGTACGCGACGCGTTCGGCGGTGAAGGTCCGCCCGGCGGGAAGTTCGTCGAGCCAGAGGCGGGCCAGGTCGGCCGTGGTGAAGGAGCGGCCGTGCCGCTGGAGCAACAGCAGGGTGAGCAGCGGGTGGTTGAGGTCGTCGTCCTCCGGCATGCCGTCGATGTTCTCGGCGAGGGACGTGGGGGCCGAGCGGCGGTTCCAGGGGTGGGCGGCCAGCAGGTCGGCCGGTACGCCGCGTGCGGTGAACCAGGTGGTCAGGGGCCAGTTGCCGGTGGCGCGGGCCAGGGCTCGGATTCCGTCCAGCGGCAGCTTCTCGACCGGCTTGCCGAGCAGGCAGCCCGCCGCCCGGCCGAGCCACGCCGCGTGCAGCCGGTCCCGGCCGGCCAGGGGCGCGGCGTCCACGGGGCCCGGCCAGTGCGGGCAGGCGGCCACGATCTCGTCGAGCCCGGTCGGCTCGTCGGCGGCCAACGGCGACTCCAGTCGCGCGAGGTCCTCCAGAATCCGTTCGGCCAGTGCGCGCAGGCGCCGCGGTGCGGGCGGCTCGGAGGCGCCCGCCCGGTCCGGGGCGGGGGCGCCCCCGGCCGCGTACCACCGCTCCTCGATCTCCCGGGCGTCCCGGCCGTCCTGCGCGGCCTGCCGCAGCTCGTGGCCGACCAGGTCCTCGGGCTGCACCCAGGTGAGGCGGACGTTCACCGCTCACCGGCCAGCGCGCCGAACGCCTGCTCATGGGCCCGGCGGCGCTCCAGGTCCCGGGCGAACACCTCCCGGGCCACCTGTGCCAGCACCTCTGCCGGGGCGTCCAGGTCCAGCCGGCTCGCCTCCGCGACCGTGGCGGCCCAGCCCGCGGGGACCTCGCCGCCCAGCGCGCCCACGATCGCCCCGCTCATCGTCGCGATGGAGTCGCAGTCCCGCCCGTAGTTCACCGAACCGAGCACCGTACGCCGGTAGTCGCCGCCCCCGACCAGCAACATCCCGAGCGCGATGGGCAGTTCCTCGATGGAGTGCAGCCGGGAGGGGCGGCGCGCGCCGAGCGAGGGGCTCCGGTAGTCGGGGCCGACCGTGTCGAAGGGCTCCACGGCCGCCCGCAGCGGGACGAGCGCGGACTCGAAGTCCTCGTGGCGCACCGCCACTTCGGCGACCGCCTCGATCGCGGACCGGGTGCCGTCCTTGGCCAGGGTGAGGGCCGCGTCGACCACGGTGCCGGGGGTGGCGTCCGGGCGGCAGGCGGCAGCGACGGCGGCCGCGAGGACCCCGGCGGCCTCCCGCCCGTAGGAGGACTGGTGGGGCGCCGCGACCTCCAGTGCCTCGGCGTACGCCGCCTCCGGGTGGCCGGCGTTGACCAGACCGACCGGGGCCATGTACATCGCCGCGCCGCAGTTGACGATGTTCCCCGCACCGGCCTCGCGCGGGTCCACGTGCCCGTAGTGCAGCCGGGCCACGATCCACTTCTCCGCCAGGAAGATCCGCTGGAGGGGGAGGGCGTCCGCCTCCAGCTCCGGGATCCAGCGGGGCGACAGCAGATCCGGGACGAGGTGGTCCGCGACGGCGTACGCGTCGAGGTGGTCGCGGACCCGGTCGTAGACCCGGATCAGGGCGTGGGTCATCAGGGTGTCGTCGGTGACGTGCCCGTCGCCCTTGTGGTACGGGGCGATGGGGCGTGCGGTGCGCCAGTCCGCGCCGTACCAGGGGCCGACGATGCCGGTCACCCGGCCGCCGTGGCGCTCGGCGATCTGCTCGGGGGTCCAGCCCTCGACCGGGCCGCCGAGGGCGTCGCCGACGGCGGCTCCGACGAGGGCCCGGGTGATGCGTTCATCGAGTGGGGGCGTGGTGGGGGAGGGGCGCGGTGTCGAGAGGGCGACTTCCGTGGCCGTTGTGGGCGTCATGCCGGAATTGTCCACCCGGGGTGGCCGGTTCCGTGGCTGCCAGCAGCCCGGCGAGTTCGATCAGGTCCGTACCCGCGAGCCGGGGCAGCGCACAGCCCGCCAGCGTCCGGCACGCCTCGCGCCAGCCAGCCGGCACGGCGGTGACCGAGCCGATCGCCCCGGTCAGCGCCCCGGCCAGGGCGGGCGCGGAGTCCGCGACCCGGGACAGGCAGGCGGCGGCCGGGATCGCCTGGGCGATCTCGCCCCGGGCCGCGGTGGTGAGGGCGAGCGCGACCGGCACGGTCTCCGCCGCCGCGATCCCGTAGCTGTAGACGTGGTCCACGATCTGGTGTTCCAACACCGGGACCAGGGCGAACGCCCCGGCGGGCTCGTCCGCGAACTCCCGGGCCAGGCGGACCGCGTGCGCGGCGTTGCGGGCGATCTCGGTGCCCTCGGGGAGCCGGTCCAGGGCCGCGTTCACCACGGTGTCGACGTCCGCCCCGGCCAGCGCCACGGCGATCGCGGCGGCCACCGCCCGCGCCCCGTGCACCCCGTCGCCGTCCTGGGTGTAGCGGGCGTCGAACTCGGCGAGCGCCGCCGCCTCGTCCGGGTCGCCCGGGTGGACCACGGCGAGCACGGCGGCCCGCACGCAGGCGGCGTCGTCGAAGTAGTGCGGGTTGTCGTGCCCGGTGGCGGGCGGCCGCAGCCCGGCGGCCAGATTGCCGAGCCCGGCCCGCACCGAGATCCGGGCCCGCAGGGGGAGTACCGCCGCCTCGACCTCGGGGGCCCGGGCGCTGGCGGCGGCGACGGTGGCGGCCAGCGCGTTCCACGCCCGGTCGACCGCGTCCCGCATCCGGCGGCCGGAGGAGAGGCCCATCGCGTCGTCGGCCGCCGCCGCCAGCACCGTACGGGCGGCGAAGGCGGCCCACTCGGCGTCGTCGGACGGGCCGAGCCGCAGCGGCTCGGGCGGCTGGTTGAGGGCGATGGGCACCGGGAGTGTGGTGGTGGCGTTCTGCTCGGCGAAGGTGTCCAGCTCCCGGGTGAGCCGCCGGGTCCACTCGGGCATCCGGGCGGCCCGGTGCCGGGCGGCGGGCCACCCGGCGGCGTCGCCCGCCGCGAGCCCGAGGAGCAGCCCCTCGATCCGGGC
>NZ_NTGZ01000360.1 GCF_002551245.1 Streptomyces sp. rh34 | reverse complement strand
AGCGGGAGCGGTGGTCGTCGCCGCGGCCACCCCGGACCCGCCGTCGCGGGGCTCCGCCGACGAGATCCCCTCCCGCACCTACTGGCCCGCCGGCGAACCCGGCGTCCTCTCGGTCGCCGACATGCTGCCCGCCGGCAACCGTCCGGACCGCGCCCTTCCCACCGGCACCGTCGACCTGGCCGCTCCCGGCGCCGGGGTGGTCTCCGGCGGGCCGCGCGGTGAGGGCCACTACCTCGGCGGCGGCGTGGCGGTGGCCACCGCGTACACCGCAGGGGCCGCCGCGGCCGTCCGCGCCACTCACCCCGACGACTCGGCCGACGAGGTGGCCCGCCGCCTGACCGCCACCGCGTACCCGGCCGACATCCCCCAGCTGGACGCCTACGCCGCCGTCACCACGGTCCTCGGAGACACGGTCGCACCGGCCGCCGGCGCCGAGCGTGCCGCCGAGCCCGTGGCCGTACGCGACACCTCCGGCACCGACCGCACCACGGGCCGGGCCACGCTCTTCGTCCTCCTCGGCTCGGCCGGTGTCCTCGCCGTCCTCTGGGCCGGTTTCGCCTTCTCCCGGGCCCGCGCCCGGGGCTGGCGCCCGGCGGGAGCGGGCGCACCGGGCAAGGGGTAACGCGTGGGGGGCGCCCTCCTGCCGGAGAGCGCCCCCCACATCCGTACGCTCAGCCCTCCTCCACCAGCGCCGTCTGCATCAGCCGTGGCTTGCGGCGGGCGATGTGCAGGGCTCGGCCCGGCGGGAGGTTGAGCGGCTTCGCGTTGCCGAAGAGACGGCCCTCCGTCGGCGGGCAGGAGAGCAGGACGGCCGGGTTGTTGGCCTCGTCGAGACGGCGGACGAGGCCGTCGCTGAGACCGCGGCCCGCGCCCATGGCGCTGCGGGCGACGACCAGGTGCAGGCCCATCTCGTAGCCGAGCGTCAGACTCTCGAAGAGCGGCTCGAAGGGGCTCTGGAAGGAGTTTCCGGAGACCATGTCGTAGTCGTCGACCAGGATGAACAGACGCGGGCCGGTCCACCAGTCGCACCGGCGCATCCGGGCCGGGGCGATGTCCGCGCCCGGGACGCGGGTCTTCATCGCGCGGGCCGCGCCCTCGATGGTCTCGTTGAGGTTGTCGAGGGAGATCACGTGCCCGATGCGGTACTCCTCGGGGATGGCGTCCACCAGGGTGCGGCGGTAGTCCACCGCGATGATCTTCGCCTCCTCGGGGGAGTAGCGGGCGGTGATGCCCCGGGTGACCAGGCGCAGCAGGTTGGTCTTGCCGCTCTCGGTGTCGCCGACCGCGATCAGGTGCGGGGTGCGGCTGAAGTCGTGCCAGACCGGTTCCAGGGCGTCCTGGTCGAGGCCGAGCGCCAGGCGCATGCCGCCGCCCTCCGTGGCCTCGGGCGCGGGCAGATCGGTGAGCGGGAGGCGGTGCGGGAGCATCCGGACCTGGGGGGCGGGAGGGCCCTGCCAGTGCCGCGCGATCTCCGCGACCAGGTGGGCGACGCCGTCGCCCAGGTCCTCCAGCGAGCCGCTGCCGTCCAGGCGGGGCAGGCCCGCGAGGAAGTGCATCTTGCTGTCGGCGGTGATGCCCCGGCCGCCGGTGCGCGGCACCGAACGGGCCTTGCGGGTGTCGATCTCGGAGTCCATCGGATCACCCATCCGCAGCTCCAGACGGGTCCCGGCCTGGTCGCGGACCTGGGCGGACAGCTCCACCCAGCGGGTGGTGGTGATGATCAGGTGGATGCCGTAGTTGAGTCCCCGGGCGGCGAGTTCGTTGAACTTCGGGATCAGGTCGTCGTAGTCCTGACGGACCGTGGACCAGCCGTCGACCACCATGAACACATCGCCGAACGGCTCGTCGGGAAACTCCCCGGCGGCCCGGCGACGACGGTAGGACTGCATGGAGTCGAGGGTGTGGTCCACGAAGAACTGCTCGCGGTGGGCCAGGAGCGTCATCACCTCGGCCACCGCCCGGTGCACCCGCTCCGGGTTGAGCCGCGCCGCGACTCCGCCCACGTGCGGGAGCGCGGCCAGCTGGGAGAGCCCGCCGCCGCCGAAGTCCAGGCAGTAGAACTGGACTTCGGCAGGCGTGTGGGTCAGTGCGAGGGCGGCGATGAGCGTGCGGGCGAGCGTGGACTTGCCGCTCTGCGAACCGCCCGCCACCGCGACATGGCCGCCCGCTCCGGAGAGGTCCACGACCAGCGGGTCGCGGCGCTGCTCGAAGGGCTTGTCGACGAGTCCGACCGGGACCCGCAGCCGCCCGGCGCCGGGCCAGCCGGCGGCGAACAGACCGCGGCTCTCGTCCGGCACGATGCCGGGCAGCAGTGAGTCCAGCGAAGACGGCTCGTCCAACGGCGGCAGCCACACCTGGTGGGCGGCCGGTCCGGAGCCGCGCAACCGGTCGAGCGCCACGTCCAGCAGCGCCTCCTCGTCCCCTGTCTCCTCCGCCTCGGGCTCCGGCTCGGGCGGGGTCTCCAAGGTGCGGGGCACCACCCAGCCGCTGGTCCACGGCACGACCTGACTGGCCACCCGGGCCTGCACCACCGCACCCGTCCGACGCCGGTACGTCCCCGAGGAGTACGCGGCGCGGAACCGGGTCAGGGCCTCCACCCCCGACTTCAGATAGCCGCTTCCGGGCGCGGCGGGGAGCTCGTAGGCGTCCGGGACACCGAGCACACCGCGGCTCTCCATCGCGGAGAAGGTGCGCAGCCCGATGCGGTACGAGAGGTGGCTCTCCAGCTGGTGCATGCGCCCCTCGTCCAGGCGCTGCGAGGCGAGCAGCAGGTGCACGCCCAGCGAGCGGCCGAGGCGGCCGATCATCACGAACAGCTCCATGAACTCCCGGTGTGTGGACAGCAGTTCGCTGAACTCGTCGACCACCACGAACAGGCTGGGCAGCGGCGCCAGGTCCGCCCCGCCGGCCCGGGCCCGCTCGTACTCCAGGGCAGAGGTGTAGTTGCCCGCCGAGCGGAGGAGTTCCTGGCGGCGGATCAGTTCACCGTGCAGGGCGTCCTGCATGCGTTCCACCAGGGCGACCTCGTCCGCGAGGTTGGTGATGACGGCGGAGGTGTGCGGGAGTTCCTCCAGGCCGAGGAAGGTGGCCCCGCCCTTGAAGTCGACCAGCACGAAGTTGAGCGTCTCGGAGGAGTTGGTCAGGGCGAGGCCGAGGACGAGGGTGCGCAGGAGCTCGCTCTTGCCGGAGCCGGTGGCGCCGATGAGCATGCCGTGCGGGCCCATGCCGCCCTGCGCGGACTCCTTGATGTCGAGCTCGACCGGGCGGCCGTCCACACCGACCGCGACCGGCACCCGCAGCCGGCCGGAGCCGGAGTGCCGGTCGAACAGGGTCTGCGGGTCGTGTCGGTGCAGGTCGGGGATGCCGAGCAGGGTGGTCAGCTCGACGTCGGTGTCCAGCGGCTGCGCGATGTCGGTGCCGAGGCCCATCCGGCGCGGGGTGAGGATCCTGGCCAGCGACTCCGCGCCGAGCGGGCCGAGCCGGTCGGGAACGCCCAACGGCACCGAGCGCTCCTTGCGGCTGCGGTCGGTACGCACCAGACTCACCCGGTCCGGCCCGACGGTCAGCCGCAGCGTGTTGCGACCGGGCCGCCAGCGCAGCGCCCCGGACACGTCGAGGATCAGGGCGTTGCGGTAGCCCTGCCCCTCCCAGCGGTGACCCTCCGGGACGGTGACGCCGTCCAGCACGACGACCGTGTACGGCTCGTCACGGCCGGGGCGGGAGTCCGGGTCGAACCCGGGGCGCTCGGCGAACTCGGGGCCGAGCAGGTCGTCCAGCTCGGTGACGTCGGCGGTGATCCGGCGGGCCTGACCCGCGCCGTCCTCCTCGTGCGGGTCCAGCACGTGCGGCAGCCACTTGAGCCACTCCCAGTCGGGCCGCCGCTCGTCGCTGACGCAGAGGGCGACCCACAGCTCCTCGGGCGCGTGGAACACCGCGAGCTGTCCCAGCACGGCCCGCACCAGCGCACGTACGGCGTCGGGGCCCTCCGGCTCCTCGCCGCTCTCCCCGGGAGCCTGCGCGGCCCCCTCGTCCGGCGCCTCCTCCGGGCGCAGCAGGATCCTGGCCGAGGAGCGCAGATAGAGCCCCAGCGGCTGCTCCGGGATGGTGGAGTAGGCGCGGATGAAACGGCGCAGGGCGTGCGCGCAGAGGGGTTCGAGATCCTCCACCGGTCGGGTGGAGACGGGGTTCAGGGTGAGGGCCAACTGCTGTTCACCGACCGCGATGCGGACCTCGCCGAAGTCCTCGTCGGCCGGGCGGCGCTCCCACAGCCGGGAGGTGCGGGCCAGGGAGCGGAGCGAGGCCGGCTCCGGGTGACGCCAGGCGAGCGCCCGCTGCTGCTCAGCGATGGTGGTCCGCACCCGCCTGCGGGTCTGGGCCAGGTAGCGCAGGTAGTCGCGGCGTTCGCCCTTCAGCCGCTGCTTGCGCTCGCTGGAGCGGCGCATCAACTGCCCCAGCAGCATGGCACCTGCGGAGAGCGCCATGACGCCCATCGCCAGGTACATGAAGACGCTGTTCCCGCCGCCGGGACGCAGGAACATCAGCATCATCGACACCGACATCAGCGCCATCGGCAGGTAGGTCCACACCGCCGAGGTGTCGGGCACCGTCTCGGCGAGGACGGGCGGCTCCTGGAGGGTCAATTGCCCATCGGGCATCTCCGGCCCACGCCTGCGGGCCGGGCGGCGAAACAGCACGACACTCAAGGAACAGAACCTCCGGTTCACTGACTTTCCGACCCGCCGAATACCGGCGCACCGGCAGGGGAAAGACCGCACCAGGCTGATTCTCCGGGCGGTACGCGCCCCGATGAACACCGGGTGAATGTTTCGAGCGGGGGAGCGCGGAGCGGTCAACTTCCGTGATGACCAACCACCTACCGGATTCGAGGGTCCGGCCCGCAGCACGACCGGTGGCCGCAGGCAGTAGTCTGCATTCACGGAACGCGACCTGTCCACGCGGGAGGGGCGGTCGCTCGGTGTGAGGGCGAAATTTCCTTGCCCAGCCCCCCGGTTTCACGGCCGCGCGGACTTATCCGTACTGTTCGCACATTCCCTCTCCCGGGGAAGTCCTCTGTCAAAGCCTGCACGGAAGACGAGAGTTCTGCTGATGACCGACAGTGCCGTGGCCGAATCGTGCCGCCTGACCGTACGTGCGCCGAGCGTCACCATCGATCTGGCCGTGCCCGCCGACGTACCCGTCGCCGATCTGCTGCCCACCCTGCTGCGGTACGTCGGGGAGGAGGCCGAGGAGGCCGGGCTCGACCACGCCGGCTGGGTGCTCCAGCGGCTCGGTGACGCCCCGCTCGACGAGGAGACGACCCTGGCCCGCGCCGGGCTCGCCGACGGAACCGTGCTCCATCTGCGCCCCCACACCGAGGCGCTTCCCGAGGCACGGCTCGACGACCTGGTCGACGGGATAGCCGAGACGGTGGGCCGCCGCCTGCACACCTGGCACACCGGCGCGGCACGCGCCCTGCTGGTCGGCACCGCCGCGGCGACCGTGGTGGCCGCCCTCCTGCTGGTGTTCTGGCCGGGAGTGACCGGCTCCGCCACCACCCGGGCGGTACTCGCGGCCGTGGCCGGAGTGCTGCTCCTCGCCGGCGCCGGCTCCGCCAGCCGGGCGGTCGGCGACCGACTCTCCGCGACCGCGCTCGCCCTGCTGGTCGCCCCGTGCTTCGCGCTGGTCGGCTGGGTGCTGCCCGGCGGAGACCTCTCCGGCCCCGACGCGGCACAGGTCGCGGGCGCGCGGCTGCTGGCGGCGGGCGCCGCGGCGGCGGGCGGCGCAGTCCTCGCG
>NZ_NTGZ01000036.1 GCF_002551245.1 Streptomyces sp. rh34 | reverse complement strand
GGCCTACGGCGACCGGTCCGGCGGCGGGCGGCCCGGCGGCGAGGGGCCCGGCGGCGAGGGGCCCGGCGGCACACGCTGGTCCAGACCACGCGCCACAGGTCTGGACCGCTAGCCGCCACCAGGCGCCACGAGCGCACCGTTTGACCCCGTTCATCCCTCGTGGCACATCGCGCCCCATGGCGGATCTATGCCATGTCCCCAACTCGCCTCCGTCAACTCTCCACAAACCCCTGTCATTTACGACAGGGTAAGCGGTCATCCGGTACCGCATTCCGGACTCTCTCTTTCCATTACAGGGACACAGATGACCAAGGAATCCCCCAGTTCCATACCCGGGGCGAGACGCGCCGCTCGTATCGCGGCCGCGGCCGGACTGGCGGCCGCACTGGCCGCCTCCGGCGCCGCACCGGCCTTCGCCACCGACGACCCGGCTCCGGCGCCCGTCAAGCCGGCCGCCACGAGCGACCGGGGCGACAAGCTCGGCAAGGCCGACGCCGACGTCCTGGCGAAGGCCGAGGCCAAGGGCGAGAAGAGCGTCACCATGATGGTCGCCACCACCCCTGGGGCGACCGAGCAGGTCAGCAAGCAGCTGGACGCCGTCGAGGGCTCCGTGCTCGGCCAGACCTACGACAAGCTCGGCTACGTCCGGGCGACGGTTCCGACGAAGAGCGCCGAGTCCACCATCACGGCGGCCTCCAAGCTCTCCTCCGTCCTCGGCATCGATCTCAAGCAGGAGATCAAGCTGGACGACCCGACGCCCGCGGGCGACCGCGCGGCCAAGGCCAAGCAGCTCAAGGCCACGGGCAGTTACCCGGCGCCGGACAAGAAGACCCCGGCGAAGAACCCGTACAACCCGTCCCACGAGACGGGCGCGGTGAAGTTCGTCGAGAAGAACCCGAAGGCCGACGGCCGCGGGATCACCATCGGCGTCCTGGACTCCGGCGTCGACGTCGGTCACCCGGCCCTGAAGAAGACCACCACCGGCGAGCGCAAGATCGTCGACTGGGTGACCGCGACCGACCCGGTGAGCGACGGCGACGGCACCTGGCTGCGCATGTCCCAGTCGGTCTCGGGCCCGACGTTCACGTCCGGCGGGAAGACCTATGCGGCGCCGGCGGGCAGCTACAAGTTCGCCACGTTCGCCGAGTCGGCCACCACCGGCGGCGACATGCAGGGCGACCTGAACCGCGACGGTGACACCACCGACGTCTGGGGCGTGCTGTACGACCCGGTCACCGGCACCACGCGGGTCGACCTGAACGAGAACGCGGACTTCTCCGACGACAAGGTCCTCAAGCCGTACAAGGAGAAGTTCCAGGTCTCCTACTTCGGTGAGGACGACCCGCGCACCCCGGTCGTCGAGCGCATCCCGTTCGTCGTCGAGAACCGCAAGAACGTCGTCTACAACGCCGCGGGCGCGAAGGCCGACTACGTCAACATCGGTGTCATCGAGGGCTCGCACGGCACGCACGTCGCGGGCATCACCGCGGCCAACGGGCTGTTCGGCGGCGAGATGAACGGTGCCGCCCCCGGCGCCAAGATCGTCTCCTCGCGTGCCTGCACCTGGTCCGGCGGCTGCACCAACATCGCGCTGACCGAGGGCATGATCGACCTCGTCGTCAACCGCGGCGTCGACATCGTCAACATGTCGATCGGCGGCCTGCCGCCGCTGAACGACGGCAACAACGCGCGCGCCGAGCTGTACAAGCGGCTCGTCGACATCTACGGCGTCCAGCTGGTCATCTCGGCCGGCAACAGCGGCCCGGGGCTCAACACCATCGGCGACCCGTCGCTCGCCGACCACGTGATCTCGGTCGGCGCGTCGATCTCCAAGGAGACGTGGGCGGCCAACTACGGCTCCAACGTCACCAAGAAGTACGACATGCTGCCCTTCTCCTCGCGCGGTCCGCGTGAGGACGGCGGCTTCACGCCGATCATCTCGGCGCCGGGTGCGTCCATCAACACCACCCAGACCTGGGCGCCGGGCGGTCCGGTCAAGGAGGCGGGTTACGACCTGCCCGCCGGCTACTCCATGCTCCAGGGCACCTCGATGGCCTCCCCGCAGGCGGCGGGCGCGGCAGCGCTGCTGCTGTCGGCCGCGAAGCAGAAGAACATCGAGCTTCCCCCGGCCGACCTGCGCTCGGCGCTGACCAGCACCGCGAGCCACATCAAGGACGTGCCCGCGCACGTCCAGGGCTCCGGTCTGATCAACATCGTCAAGGCGTGGAAGCAGATCGCCAAGCAGGGCAAGCCCGCGCACGAGTTCTCGGTGAAGGCCCCGGTCGACACCGCGATCGACTTCGCGCTCAAGGACCCGGGCTTCGGCACCGGCCTCTACGACCGCGAGGGCGGCCTGAAGGTCGGCGAGTCCAAGGTCTACGACGTCGTCGTCACCCGCACCACGGGCCCGGACCGCGACGTCCAGCACAAGCTGTCCTGGAAGAACAACGACGGCACCTTCGAGCTGAGCAGCCCCCGGTACGTCTCGCTGCCGCTCGACACGCCGGTCAAGCTCAAGGTCAGGGCGAAGGCGAAGACCGCCGGAGTCCACAGCGCCATCCTGCGGGTCGACGACAAGAAGACCTCCGGCGTCGACCACCAGATCATGACCACGGTCGTCATCGCCCAGGAGCTGCAGCAGCCCGGTTACGCCTACAAGGCGTCCGGCTCGGTCCAGCGCAACGGCACCACGTCGTACTTCGTCAACGTGCCGGAGGGCGCGAAGACCCTTGAGGTCGCCCTCAGCGCCCTGCGCTCGGGCAGCCAGACCCGGTTCGTCTCCCTGCACCCGTACGGGACGCCGGTCGACCCGACCTCCACGATCAACTGCTACCCGAACTACGAGAACCCGGCCAACACCTGCCGCCCGGACGCGCGTTCCTACAAGGACCCGCAGCCCGGCGTGTGGGAGATCGAGGTCGAGGCGCGCCGTACGTCGCCGCTGCTGGACAACCCGTACAAGCTGGATGTCTCGCTGCTCGGCGTGACCTTCGACCCGGCGGTGCGGACCATCGCCGAGGCGAAGATCGGCGCTCCCGCCGCGGTGGACTGGAAGGTCACCAACGGCGCCGCCGCCCTCCAGGGCAAGCTCCAGGGCGGCTCGCTGGGCTCGGCCAAGGTGGAGAAGCCGTCGATCTCGACGGGCCAGACCCGTGAGACCACGGTCACCATCGGCGCGGGTGTCGAGAAGCTCGACATCGCCATCGGGGGCACGTCGGACGCCAACGCGGACATCGACCTGCTCGTCTTCCGGGGCGCCACGCAGGTCGGCAGCTCGACCTCCGCCGGTTCCGAGGAGTCGGTCAGCCTGGTCAAGCCCGCCGCGGGCACGTACACGGTCGTCGTCGACGGCTACGCGGTCCCGTCCGGGTCCACCACGTACGACTACCGCGACGTCTTCTACTCGGCCTCGCTCGGCACGATCAAGGTCGACTCCGCCAAGGCCGTGAACCTGGCCAACGGTGCGTCGGCCCAGGTCGGCGCCGAGGTCGTGGTCGCCGGAGCGGCTCCCGAGGGCCGTCAGTTCTTCGGCGAGGTCCAGCTGGTCAACACGCGCTCTCACGAGCACCCGCCCCGCCTGCGTGTTCCTCGTCACACCCCCCGGACGCCCGCCGCGGATGTTTCCCGCGTACGCACGGACGTTGCGGAATCTGCGGTCCTCGCGCGAGGAGTCCGCAGGTCGGACAATGGATTGGACAAGGCGGGCCAGGACATACGCATCATGGAGCGGCAAACGGGCCGCACAGACGCACGGACGGACAGACTCCGGACGTGCAGAACAGAGGAGTCCTCGTGAAGGTCGGAATCGTCGGCGCCACCGGTCAGGTCGGCACAGTCATGCTCAGGATCCTGGCCGAGCGGGACTTCCCGGTCGACGAGCTGCGGCTGTTCGCCTCGGCCCGCTCCGCGGGCTCCACGATCGACTTCAAGGGCTCCGGCGTCACCGTCGAGGACGCCTCCGCGGCCGACTACACGGGCCTGGACATCGTGCTGTTCTCCGCCGGCGGCGCGACCTCGAAGGCGCTGGCCGAGAAGGTCGCCTCCCAGGGCGCCGTGGTGATCGACAACTCCTCCGCCTGGCGCAAGGACCCCGAGGTCCCCCTCGTCGTCTCCGAGGTCAACCCGCACGCCGCCCGGGTCCGCCCGAAGGGGATCATCGCCAACCCGAACTGCACGACGATGGCCGCCATGCCCGTACTGCGCCCCCTGCACGACGAGGCCGGTCTCGAAGCGCTGACCGTCGCCACCTACCAGGCCGTCTCCGGCTCCGGGGTCGCCGGGGTCGCCGAGCTGCACGGCCAGGCGGCCAAGGTCGTCGCCGAGGCCGAGAAGCTGGCCCACGACGGCGAGGCCGTGGACTTCCCGGAGCCGGCCGTCTACAAGCGCCCGATCGCGTTCAACGTGCTGCCGCTGGCGGGCTCCATCGTCGACGACGGCTCGTTCGAGACCGACGAGGAGCAGAAGCTCCGCAACGAGTCCCGCAAGATCCTGGAGATTCCGGAGCTGAAGGTGTCCGGCACCTGCGTCCGGGTCCCGGTCTTCTCCGGCCACTCGCTCCAGATCAACGCCCGCTTCGCCCGCCCGATCGGCGTCGAGCGCGCCTACGAGCTGCTGAAGGACGCCGAGGGCGTCGAGCTCTCGGAGATCCCGACCCCGCTCCAGGCGGCCGGCAAGGACGCCTCCTTCGTGGGCCGCATCCGGGTCGACGAGACGGTGGACCACGGCCTCGCGCTGTTCGTCTCCAACGACAACCTCCGCAAGGGCGCGGCGCTGAACGCCGTGCAGATCGCGGAACTGGTGGCAGCCGAGCTGAAGGGCTGACCGCAGCCGTACGCGTACGGGGAGGGGCGGCCACCGCGCACCGGTGGCCGCCCCTCCCCGTGTCCTGCCCCGCTCAGCCCCGCCGCACCTCGAAGTGGAAGCACCCGTACTCCACGGCCCGCACGTGCACCAACGCCACCTCCGGGTCCGCGAACGCCTCGTCGAGGGCCGCGTCGAAGCCCTTCTCCGTGTCGGCCGGGATCTCCAGCAGCCGGCCGCCCGCGATGTGCCCCCGGGCGTCGTAGCGGCGCACGACCCGCAGTGCGCCGGGGCGTGCGAAGGGGTATCCGGCCCGCTCGGGGTCCGGGCCGGCGCACGCCTCGGCGTGGATGAAGACGGGCCCCTGCTCGTCGTACGCCCCAGGGCTCGCCCCGGTCGCGCGGGCCCAGCGGCGCAGCGGGGCGTAGGAGACGAGGGCGATGCGCTCCCCCGGCTCGCTGCCGCGCAGACAGCAGCGCAGGGGGTGGCCGCCCTCGGTCGCGGTGTACGGGCGGCAGGGCCGGCCCGCGTCGTCGGTGGTGCAGAGTCCGCCGAGAGCGGCGGGGGCGATGGGGCGCGGCTGGTGTCCGGTCATGGTTCGAGCGTGTCCCGCGGAGCCCTCCGCGTCCGGCGGGAAACGGACATCGCGCTGGGAGCACGCTACGTGGAAGGATGGTCGGAAACGCCGCTTATCAAGTCGCACACCTAGGAGATGACCGCGTGCCTGGCACGAATCTGACCCGCGAAGAGGCACAGGAGCGGGCGCGCCTGCTGACCGTGGACGCGTACGAGATCGATCTCGACCTCTCCGGAGCGCAGGAGGGCGGCACCTACAGGTCCGTGACCACCGTGCGCTTCGACTGCGCGGAGGCGGGTGCGGAGTCGTTCATCGACCTGGTCGCCCCGGCCGTCCACGACGTGGTGCTGAACGGCAAGGACCTGGACGTGGCCGCCGTGTTCCGCGACGCGCGGATCGCCCTGCCGCATCTGCGTGAGGGCGCCAACGAACTGAAGGTCGTCGCCGACTGCGCGTACACCAACACCGGTGAGGGCCTGCACCGGTTCGTCGACCCGGTCGACGAGCAGGCCTATCTGTACACGCAGTTCGAGGTCCCGGACGCGCGCCGCGTCTTCGCCTCGTTCGAGCAGCCCGACCTGAAGGCGACCTTCGCGTTCACCGTGAAGGCCCCGTCCGGCTGGACGGTCATCTCGAACTCCCCGACGCCGGAGCCGAAGGACGACGTCTGGACCTTCGAGCCGACGCCGCGCATCTCCACGTACATCACGGCGCTCATCGTGGGGCCGTACCACGCGGTACACAGCAGCTACGAGAAGGACGGCCAGTCCGTCCCGCTCGGCATCTACTGCCGTCCCTCGCTCGCGGAGTACCTGGACGCGGACGACATCTTCGCCGTCACCCGGCAGGGCTTCGAGTGGTTCCAGGAGAAGTTCGACTACGCGTACCCGTTCGCCAAGTACGACCAGCTCTTCGTCCCGGAGTTCAACGCGGGCGCGATGGAGAACGCGGGCGCGGTCACCATCCGTGACCAGTACGTCTTCCGCTCCAAGGTGACGGACGCGGCGTACGAGGTGCGGGCCGAGACCATCCTGCACGAGCTGGCCCACATGTGGTTCGGCGACCTCGTCACGATGGAGTGGTGGAACGACCTCTGGCTGAACGAGTCGTTCGCCACCTACACCTCGATCGCCTGCCAGGCGGACGCCGCGGGATCGAAGTGGCCGCACTCCTGGACCACGTTCGCCAACTCCATGAAGACCTGGGCGTACCGGCAGGACCAGCTGCCCTCCACGCACCCGATCATGGCGGACATCCAGGACCTGGACGACGTCCTCGTCAACTTCGACGGGATCACGTACGCCAAGGGCGCCTCCGTGCTCAAGCAGCTCGTGGCGTACGTCGGCAAGGACGCGTTCTTCCAGGGCGTGCAGGCGTACTTCAAGGCGCACGCCTTCGGCAACACCCGCCTCTCCGACCTGCTGGGCGCCCTGGAGAAGACCTCCGGCCGCGACCTGAAGACCTGGTCGAAGGCGTGGCTGGAGACGGCGGGCATCAACATCCTGCGCCCGGAGATCGAGACCGACGGAGACGGTCACGTCACCTCCTTCACCGTGCTCCAGGAGGCCCCCGCGCTGCCCGCCGGCGCGAAGGGCGAGCCGACGCTCCGCCCGCACCGCATCGCCGTCGGCTGTTACGACCTCGACGCGGACGGCAAGCTCGTGCGCACCGACCGGATCGAGCTGGACGTCGACGGCGAGCGCACCACCGTGCCGTTCCCGGAGGGCAAGGCCCGCCCGGCCGTCATCCTGCTCAACGACGACGACCTCTCCTACGCCAAGGTCCGCCTCGACGAGGAGTCGCTGCGGGTCGTCACCGAGCACCTGGGCGACTTCGCCGAGTCGCTGCCGCGCGCCCTGAGCTGGGCCTCGGCCTGGGACATGACACGCGACGGCGAGCTGGCGACCCGCGACTACCTCGCGCTGGTGCTCTCCGGCATCGGCAAGGAGTCGGACATCGGCGTCGTGCAGTCGCTGCACCGCCAGGTGAAGCTGGCCCTGGACCTGTACGCGGCGCCGGAGACCCGTGAGGGCGCGCTCAACCAGTGGACCGACGCGACGCTGGCGCACCTGCACGCGGCGGAGCCGGGCAGCGACCACCAGCTGGCCTGGGCCCGTGCCTTCGCGGCGACGGCCCGCAACCCGCAGCAGCTGGACCTGCTCCAGTCGCTGCTGGACGGCACGGAGACCATCGAGGGCCTGGCCGTCGACACCGAGCTGCGGTGGGCGTTCGTGCAGCGGCTGGCGGCCACCGGGCTGCTGGACGAGGAGGAGATCGCCGCCGAGTACGAGCGCGACAGGACGGCGGCGGGCGAGCGCCACGCGGCCTCCGCGCGGGCGGCCATGCCGTCGGAGGAGGCCAAGGCCGAGGCGTGGGCCTCGGTCGTGGAGTCCGACAAGCTGCCCAACTCGCTCCAGGAAGCGGTCATCAGCGGCTTCGTCCAGACGGACCAGCGCGAGCTGCTGGCCCCGTACACGGAGAAGTTCTTCGCCGCGGTGAAGGACGTCTGGGACTCGCGCAGCCACGAGATGGCCCAGCAGATCGCGGTGGGCCTCTACCCGGCCCTCCAGGTCTCCCAGGAGACCCTGGACGCC
The DNA here is from genome assembly GCF_002551245.1 of Streptomyces sp. rh34. Lineage (GTDB taxonomy): Bacteria > Actinomycetota > Actinomycetes > Streptomycetales > Streptomycetaceae > Streptomyces. The sequence continues at coordinate 33,920 of NZ_NTGZ01000036.1, read as the reverse complement.
ACGGACGCCTGGCTGGCCTCGGCGGAGCCGAGCGCGGCTCTGCGCCGGCTGATGTCGGAGTCGCGGTCCGGTGTGGAGCGCGCCCTGAAGGCGCAGGCGGCGGACACGGCGGCGGCCACCGCGTAGCGGCACGTACGGCCCTGGGGGCGCCCTCTTCGTCGCGGCGGAGTGGGCGCCCTTCGGGTTCCGCCCCGGGTGGAAACCGCCCGGCGGGCGGGCGCAGGAGCGCAACCGTCCGCCGGGCGGGAACTGGGGGTGCCGGCCTGAGGGTTACGGGGTTACGCGCCCGACTCCTCGTAGCGGCGGGTGAGCTCCGCCGCGCCGGACTCCGTGAGCGTGCCGTGCAGCCGCATGCGGGCCACGCCGCCGTCGGGGAAGGCGTCGAGCCGGACGTGGGTGACGACGGCCTGGGCGCGCAGCACGAAGCGGTGGAGGGTGTCGGGCTGGAGGCGGGTGCGCGGGACGATCTCGAACCACTCGCCGGTGTCGCCGTTGCGGCCCTGGAGGGCGATCCAGCCGGCGGAGTTGCCCTTGAGGTAGGCGGTGTCGATCTCGATCGCGCGGACCGCGCCCTGGGCGGGGAGGCGGAAGCGTACCCAGTCGTTGGTGTCGCGGACCCGGCGGCGGCGGTTCTCCCAGCCGTCGTCCATCTTGCGGGAGGTGCCCGGCAGGATGATCTGGGTGGGCGAGGAGTAGAAGCGGTCGGAGGCGTCCTCGTACGTACCGCCGTTGAGGACCGAGATCAGGTCGACGGTGCCGAGCGCGGCGAGCCAGGCCGGGTCCGGGACGACCTCGCCGTGCACGCGGAGGCGGGCGATGCCGCCGTCGGGGTGCTGGCAGAGGCGCAGGTGGGTGTAGCGGCGGCCGCCGGTGATCTCGAAGGCGTTGGCGGCGTGGCCGCGCACGGGGGTGGGCGGGAGGATCTCCTCCCACTTCACGTCGTCGGCGAGCAACTGCTCGGGGCTCGGGGCGCCCTCGACGGAGGTGGCCTGCACCGATACGCGCTGCGGGTAGTTGCCGCGGAAGTGGGCGGTGTCCACGATCAGGCCGCGGACGATACCGGCGGCGCCGAGGCGGACGATGGCCCAGTCGTGGTCCTCGGGGGCCGGGAAGGGGTGGTCGGCGTCCGCGCCGCGGCGGCGGCGGGTCTCCCAGCCGTCCATGATCTTGCCCTTGTGCCCGAAGTGCTCGGGGTCGAAGACGGCGCGCTCACGGATCAGGAGGTTCTCGCGCTCGGCGAAGAACTCGTCGTTGGCGGCGATCACGCCCGCGCCGAGGCGGCGGTCGGCGAGGTCGACGAGCTCGGTGAAGGGGAGGTCTCCGGCTTCGCGGTAGTCGGCGTAGGGGTCGCCGCCGCCGTAGGGCGCGGCGTCATTGGCGTGGGGGTCGGTGTCGGTGTCCTGGAATGTGGTCTCGCTCGCGTCGAAGGTCATGCTTCTCACCTTCGCGCCATCGCACCCATCAGGTCCATCGAAAGTTTTCGCAGATATTGTTCAGCTCAGCTGAACGAACTGGCCGCTTCGGTGAGTGCCGCGAGGACCCGGGCCACCGCCGGTCCGCTCTCCGCCCCGTGCCGGACCGCCGCCACCACGTGGCGGCGCGGCCGGTCCGCCTCCAGCACCCGCATCACCACGCCCTCGCGACGCTCCCGGGTGGCCATCCGGGGGACCAGCGCGACGCCCATGCCCGCCTCGACCAGGGCGAGGATCGCGGTCCACCCGGCGGCGCTGTGGGCCTGCTCGGGGACGAAGCCCGCCGCCTCGCAGGCGGCGGTGGTGATCTCGGACCAGGGTCCCGAGCCGCCGAAGATCCAGCGGTCGGCGGCCAGGTCAGCGAGGCGCGGGGCGGGGGCGGCGGCCAGCGGGTGGTCGGCGGGGAGCGCCACGTCCAGGGGGTCGGCGAGCAGCGGGAAGAGGCTGAAGCGGGGGTCGCGGGCGGTGGGCGCGTGGGCGGCCAGCGACAGGGCCAGGTCCACCTCGCCCGCGGTGAGCAGCTCGTAGGCCTGGGCGGCCTCGGCCTCCCGTACGCGTACGTCGGGCCCCGGGCGGTCCTCGGCGCGCAGCAGCCGGACGGCGGGGACGACGAGGGCGGGCACGGCGGTGGAGAACGCGGCGACCCTGACCTCGCCCGCCTCGCCGCGCAGGTAGCCGGTCAGTTCGGCCTCCGCCCGTTCCAACTGGGCGAAGACGGCCTCCGCGTGGCGCAGGACGAGGTGGGCGGCGTCGGTGAGACGGACCCGGCGGCCCTGGGCCTCCAGGAGGTCCACGCCGAGCTGCTTGGCCAGGTTGGTGAGCTGCTGGGAGACCGCCGAGGGGGTCATCAGGAGCGCTTCGGCGGTCGCCGTCACCGTGTCCCGGTCGCGCAGGGTGCGCAGGATGCGGAGCTTCTTGACGTCCCACTCGGTCATGGGCGCAACCTACCGGCCCGGCGCGGGCCGTGCTCCTGCCCCGGGCCGTGCACCCGTCGACGTGCGGGGCCGGACGCACAGATGCGCCGCGCGGTGGTTCCCACCGGCGGCGCATCCTTCACGCAGGGCGTACGTGTGCGGGTCAGACCTGCTTCTTGGACTTGTCCAGGACCATGACCAGGCCCGTGATCACCACGAACAGGGCGATGGGCGCGACGACGTAGAGACCGATGGTCTCGATCGCGCTCAGGCGCGGAGCCGGGTCGTCGCCGTCGTCGGGCGTGAGCGCGAGCGCCGGGCTCGACATGAGCAGCATCATCAGCGTCGTCCCGGCCGCAACGACGCCGGCGCGCATAGCGTTCATCTTTTCCACGGTGCCAACGTAGCGAACGCCTGGGGACGGCGCTCGCCCGGGGGTGCCGTACGGGGCTTTTCAGGTCCGCAGGACGTCCATCAGCGCGTGCAGCCGGGGTGAGGCGGTGATCTCCTCCAGGGTGACCGGACGGCCCTCGGCGTCGGCGATCGGGAGGCGCCAGTTGGGGTACTGGTCCCAGGTGCCGGGGAGATTCTGCGGGCGGCGGTCGCCCACGGTGTCGGGGAGCCAGACACCGGTCATCCGGGCGGGGGTGTGCAGCAGGAAGCGGTGGACGGCGCGGACGGCGGCCTCCTCGTCGCCGTCGCCCTCGGGGAGCATCCGCAGCCGGGCCAGGAGGGCGAGCCACTCGGCGGTGTCGGTGGCGTCCTCGGTCAGCTCCTCCTCCAGGGAGCGGGTGAGCAGGCCGAGGCGGTGGCGCAGCGTCACATGGTCGCCGGTCAGCCGGGCGGCGGTGGAGGGCAGATCGTGGGTGGTGGCGGTGGCCAGGCAGTCCCGGCGCCACTTCTCCGGGGCGAGCGGCCGTCCGTCGCCGTCCCAGTCGCGCTCGAACCAGAGCACCGAGGTGCCGAGCACGCCGCGCCGGGCGAGCGCCTCGCGGACGCCGGGCTCGACGGTGCCGAGGTCCTCGCCGACGACGACGGCCCCGGCCCGGTGGGCCTCCAGCACGAGGACGGCGAGCATCGCCTCGGCGTCCTGGGCGACGTACGTGCCGTCGGTGGGTGGGCGCCCCTCGGGCACCCACCAGAGCCGGAACAGGCCCATGACGTGGTCGATGCGCAGGGCCCCGGCGTGGGCCAGCAGCCCGCGCAGCAGGCCCCGGTAGGCGGCGTATCCGGTGGCGGCGAGGACGTCGGGGCGCCAGGGCGGCAGGCCCCAGTCCTGGCCGCGCGCGTTGAAGGCGTCGGGGGGCGCGCCGACGGACATGCCGTGGGCGAAGGCCTCCTGCTGGGCCCAGGTGTCGGCGCCGGCCGGGTGTACGCCGACGGCGAGGTCGTGGACGATCCCGACGCTCATCCCGGCGTCCTCGGCGGCCCGCTGGGCGGCGGCGAGCTGGGTGGCGGTCAGCCAGGCGAGGCGGCAGTGGAAGTCGACCCGGTCCAGCAGCTCGGTCCGGGCGCGGGCGGTTCCCGGGGAGCGGGGGTCGCGCAGGGCCTCGGGCCAGGCGTGCCAGTCGGGGCCGTGCACCTCGGCGAGCGCGCACCACAGGGCGTGGTCCTCCAGCGCCCGCCCCTGCTCGGCCAGGAAGTCGCAGTAGGCGGCGCGGCGGCCGGGGGTGAGCGGCACCGCGACGACCAGCTCCAGGGCCTGCCGCTTCAGCTCCCAGACGGCGTCCCGGTCGATCAGCGCGCCCTTGTTCAGCACGGCCTCACTGAGGGCCGCGGCGTCCTGCCGGAGGTCGTCCAGGGCGGCCCGGTCGCGGACGTGGCCGTATTCGGGGATCGACTCGACGCGCAGGTGCACCGGGTCGGGGAAGCGGCGCGAGGAGGGGCGGTACGGGGACGGGTCGGTGGGGTGTCCGGGAACGGCCGCGTGCAACGGGTTGACCTGGACGAACCCGGAGCCGACGGTCCGCCCGGACCAGGCGGCGAGGTCCGCGAGGTCGCCGAGGTCGCCCATGCCCCAGGAGCGGGCGGAGAGCAGGGAGTAGAGCTGGACCAGGAAGCCGTGGGACCGCTCGGGCGGCTGCGGGACGCGGGCCGGGGCGACGAGGAGGGTGGCCGTGGCGCGGCGGTGGTCCGGCGTACGGACGTGGATGCGGTGGACGCCGGGGGCCGGCGCGATCCACCAGGCGGGGACGGCCGCCGGAGCGTGGGGCTCCCCGTCGGCGCGCTGCGGGTGCGGGGCGGACGCGGTGGCGGCGCTGCCCCGAGGCGTCACGGGCGGCGCGGATGCGGTGGCGGCGCCCCCCGGGGCCATCTCGGACGTCACCGGTGCGGCAGAGGCGCCCGGAGGCGTCATGGACGAGGCGGGAGCCGCCGCCCGGGTCCGCATGCTCAGCGGCGCGGGCGGGCGGCCCGAGGGGTGTCCCGGGGCCTCGGCCGGTTCCGGCTCGACCGTGACGGTCGAGCCGGGTGGCAGCCCGGACAGGGCGGGCGGCAGGGGCTCGCCGGCCCAGACCACCACGGTCGGCGGCAGCAGGCGTGAGCGGGACTCCGCGGCGACGAGGCACTTCCGTACGTCCGCCGGAGTGCCGGCGTCGACGCCCAGCGCGGCGAGCACGGCGATGACCGTGTCGTCGGGGACGGACACCGTGACATCCGGCGACGGGGAGTAGGAGGTGGCGACACCGTGCAGTGCGGCGAGCCGGGACAAGCCCATTCAGACTCCTGGGAACTCCATGCCCCCTGCGGTGCCGGGTGCGGTCGGCTCGCTGGTCAGAGGGGCGACGGCGGCGAGCGGTGGCTCGCTCGTGAGAGGGGTGGCATCGGCGAGCGGCGGCTCGCTGGTCAGCGGCGCGGAATCGGCGAACGAGGATTCGCCGAGCAGGAGGGAGACATCGGCGAGCGGCGGCCCGCTGATCAGGTGGGCGACCTCGGCAAGGGGAAGTTCGCTGGTCAGCGGTCCGGATTCGGACTGCGTGGGTACCTGTTTGGAGAGGGCGGAGAGCAGAAGCTGCGCGGCAGCGGGCATGGTGGCCTCCTGGCCATGGAGAACAGGACACAGCAGACCTACCCAAGCCTCGCCGCGGCAGACGTGGACGTGATGCAGGCGTTATGACAACGAGCCCAACGTGCTCTGGGTCACATCCCGTTCCCCTGGACGGCAGGAATAGGCCGATTTCAGCCACTCCCGGCCGCCACACGAGCCCCACAGGGCTCGAAGGCGTCGCTATTCCCGGCAAATGCGGCGGAACGGCCATGCGCATTGACACCCTCGCGCCCGGGTGGTGGGCTCGGACCCCGCCGGGGTCCACCGCCTGCGGTACGAGGCGGTCGGCGCGGCGGTCCATCGCCGGCAGTTGGTCGTTACGAAGGGGAGCGCGACGTGCGGATCGGGCGCAGAAGGCAGGCGACGGCCGTGGCCGCCGCCGTGATCGGCGGACTCCTCGGGTCCGTCTCCGTCGCTCCGGCCGCGACGGCCGCTCCCGCCGATCCGGGCAGGCCCGTCGCCGGTGCCACCGACCGCGCCGACCGTGCGCGGACACCGTCCGTATGGCCCCGCCCGCAGAGCCTGAAGGCCACCGGGCCCGCCGTGCCGCTGGGCTCCGAGGCCACGCTCGTCGCCACGCCGGACGCCGATCCGTACGCCGTCGAGCAGGCGCGCTCACTGCTGCGCGGGGCGGGCGTGCGGACCCTGCACGAGAGCCTGCCGGGCAAGGGGCCCGTGGTCCGTGTCGGCGGCAGCGGAGCCGGCGAGGCGCTGCGGGCGCTGCGCGCTCCCGACCGGGCCGATCTGCCCCCGGGCGGCTACCGGATCGCGGTCGGCCAGGTCTCCGGACGCGCCACCGTCGCGGTGGACGGGCTCGGCGCGGACGGCCTCTTCCACGCCGTCCAGACCCTGCGCCAGCTGATCGTCGACGGCTCGGTGGCCGGCGTGACGGTACGGGACTGGCCGGGAACCGCCGTACGCGGCATGGCCGAGGGGTTCTACGGAGAGCCGTGGACCCGCGAGGAGCGGCTCGCCCAGATCTCCTTCATGGGCCGCACCAAGCAGAACCGCTATCTCTACGCGGCGGGCGACGACCCCTACCGGCTGGCGCGTTGGCGCGAGCCGTACCCGGCCGACAAGCGGGCCGACTTCCGGGCGCTGGCCGAGCGGGGGCGCGCCGAGCACGTGACGCTCGGCTGGGCGGTCTCTCCCGGTCAGGCGATGTGCATGGCCTCGGACCAGGACGTCCGGGCGCTGACGAAGAAGGTCGACGCCATGTGGGCGCTGGGCATCCGGGTCTTCCAGCTCCAGTTCCAGGACGTCAGCTACAGCGAGTGGCACTGCGACCTGGACGCGGAGACCTTCGGCAGCGGCCCGAAGGCGGCGGCCCGCGCCCAGGCCCGGGTCGCGGGCGCCCTCGCCCGGCATCTGGAGGAACGGCACCCGGACGCCGCCCCGCTGTCGGTGCTGCCGACGGAGTTCTACCAGGACGGGGCCACCGACTACCGCACCGCGCTGGCGGCCGAACTGGACGACCGGGTGCAGGTGGCCTGGACCGGTGTCGGGGTGGTGCCGAAGAAGATCACCGGCGGTGAACTGGCCGGGGCCCGCACCGCGTTCCGCCATCCCCTGGTGACGATGGACAACTACCCGGTCAACGACTACGCCCAGGACCGCATCTTCCTCGGTCCGTACACCGGCCGGGACCCGGCGGTGGCGAGCGGGTCGGCGGCGCTGCTGGCCAACGCGATGGAGCAGGCGTCCGCCTCGCGGATCCCGCTGTTCACCGCCGCCGACTTCGCCTGGAACCCGAAGGGATACCGCCCGGACGAGTCGTGGCGGGCGGCCGTCGAGGATCTGGCGGGCGGGGACGCGGGCGCCCGGGAGGCGCTGCTGGCGCTGGCCGGGAACAGCGCGGGCTCGGTGCTCGGCGCGGAGGAGTCCGCCTACCTCCAGCCCCTGTTCGACGCGTTCTGGAACTCCCGCGCGGACGCCTCCCGCCGCGACCGGGCGGCGGCGGAGCTGCGCGCGGCCTTCTCCGTGATGCGCGGGGCCCCCGAGCGGCTGAAGACCCCCGCGGAGGGCCGGCTGACCGACGAGGTGCGCCCCTGGACGGAGCAGCTGGCCCGCTACGGCCGGGCCGGTGAGCTCGCGGTGGACCTGCTCCAGGCCCAGGCCGCCGGCGACGGTGCCGCCGCCTGGCGCGTCCAACTGGCCCTGGAGCCGCTGCGCAAGGAGATCGAGGCGAGCCGGGCCACGGTCGGCGAGGGCGTGCTGGACCCGTTCCTGGACAAGGCGGCGAAGGTGTCCGCCGGGTGGAACGGAACCGACCGCGCCTCGGGCCGGGTCACGAAGGACGCGCACAGCTATACGGTCCGGCTGGCCGGACCCCGCCCGGTGGAGGCCGTCACGGCGCTCGCCGAACCCGGAGCCGCCCTCACCGACGCGGTCGTGGAGGCGCACGTGCCCGGTGAGGGGTGGCGGGCCCTCGGGAAGCTCTCGCCGAGCGGCTGGACCCAGACCGCCGCGAAGGGGCTGCGCGCGGACGCCGTACGGGTCACCGTGCCGGAGGCCGCCCGGACCTCCCCGCCCTCCTACCTGAGTCCCACCCTGCCCCCCGCCCCCGCCGTCGTGGCGGGGTCCCCGCAGGTGCGCGCCCTGGTGCCGTGGTTCGGCGACGAGCCCGCCGCCACGCTCGACCTGAAGCACGGCGAGACGGACGCGGAGATCGGCGGCGAGCCCCAGCGGGTCGCGGCGCGGCTGGCCGGGCGGCGTCCGGTCGAGGTGAAGGGCAAGCTCACCGCGAAGGCCCCCGAGGGCATCGAGGTGCGGGTCCCGAAGCAGACGACCGTGCCGCGCGGGTCGCGTACGGAGGTGCCCGTGGACATCACCGTCCCGGCGGACACCCCGGCGGGCGAGTACGAGGTTCCGCTGACCTTCGGCGGCCAGGAGTCCACGCTGACCGTGCGGGCCTTCCCGCGTACGGCCGGCCCCGACCTGGCGCGTGCGGCGAAGGCCTCGTCGTCCGGCGACGAGACCCCGGACTTCCCCGCGTCGGCCGCCTCCGACGGCGATCCGGAGACCCGGTGGTCATCGCCGGTGGAGGACGGGGCCTGGTGGGGGGCCGAGCTGCCGACGCCGGTGCGCCTGGGACAGGTGGTGCTGAACTGGCAGGACGCCTACGCCTCCCGCTACCGCGTCCAGGTCTCCGCCGACGGCCGCGTCTGGCGCACCGCCGCGACCGTGACGGAGGGCCGGGGCGGGCGCGAGTCGGTCCGGATGGACGCGAAGGACACCCGGTTCATCCGGGTCCAGGGCGAGCGCCGGGCGACGGAGTACGGCTACTCGCTCTGGTCGGTGGAGGCGTACGCGGTCGCCGACGACTAGCGGAGGACGACGAAGGCCCGGCTTCAGGCGGACACGCCGTCGATCCGGGCCATCACGTCGTCCGCGCCGAACGGTTGCAGATACGGCAGCCAGCGCGGGTCGCGGTGTCCGGTCCCGATGATCCGCCAGGCCAGGCCGGTCGGCGGGGCGGGCTGGTGGCGCAGCCGCCAGCCCAGCTCGGGCAGATGGCGATCGGCCTTGACGTGGTTGCAGCGGCGACAGGCCGCCACCACGTTGTCCCAGGCGTGCTGTCCGCCGCGGCTGCGCGGGATGACGTGGTCGACGCTGGTCGCGGCGGCCCCGCAGTACATGCAGCGCCCGCCGTCCCGGGCGAACAGCGCCCGCCGCGTCAGCGGGACGGGGCCCCGGTAGGGGACCCGGACGAAGCGCTTGAGCCGGACCACACTGGGTGCGGGCACGGCACGGGTGGCACTGTGCAGAAAGGAGCCGGACTCTTCAAGGCAGATGGCCTTGTTCTCCAGGACGAGGACGAGCGCGCGGCGGAGCGGTACGACGCCGAGCGGCTCGTACGACGCGTTGAGAACCAGGACGTGCGGCACGGTGGATGCCTCCTTGTACGCCGGCGGCGCGTGGCTCGCGCCGGGACGATCCGATCTCAGTCTCTCCTCATGCCTGGTCGAAGCGCCACCACGTACGGGTAACGGGCCGGGAGGATTTTTCTCACTCCGGGTTCCACGAGCCGTCCGGCGGTGCCGAACGGGTGTTTCACCTGGGCGGCCGTCCGCGCTGTGCGATCGGCCACAGCGGAGGTGTTCCCGGTGAGACCTGTCTCTCCTCCCGCGACGGCAACGATCCACTCCCCCGGCTTCGTTAGTGTTATCGACCAGCCGTCGTCCTCCTGGAGGTCCCTGTCGTGTCGCTGTCCGTCCTTTTGGCCGCAGCCCCGTCTCCCGAGCCGGGCGGCTCGCTGGGCGAAGCCGCCGAACAGGCCGGGAACGCCGCGGGGTGGGTCGAGGAGAACTGGTCCACCTGGCTGAGCACCGGGTTGCGCATCCTGCTGATCGTGGCGGTCGCGGTCACGCTGCGCTATCTGATCCGGCGCGCCCTGACCAATCTGATCGAGCGGATGAACCGCAGCGCCCAGGCGGTGGAGGGCACGGCACTGGGCGGGCTGCTGGTGAACGCCGAGCGCAGACGGCAGCGCTCGGAGGCGATCGGCTCGGTGCTGCGATCGGTGGCCTCGTTCGTGATCATGGGGACGGCCGCCCTGATGGTCCTGGGCGCCTTCAAGATCAACCTGGCGCCGCTCCTCGCCTCCGCCGGTGTCGCGGGTGTGGCACTGGGGTTCGGCGCCCGCAACCTGGTCACGGACTTCCTCTCCGGTGTCTTCATGATCCTTGAGGACCAGTACGGGGTCGGGGACAGCATCGACGCGGGGGTGGCCTCCGGCGAGGTCATCGAGGTGGGGCTGCGCGTCACCAAGCTGCGCGGCGAGAACGGCGCGATCTGGTACGTCCGCAACGGTGAGGTGAAGCGGATAGGCAACCTCAGCCAGGGCTGGTCCACCGCCGGGATCGACGTCACGGTGCGCCCGACGGAGAACCTGGAGCACGTCCGCGAGGCGATCGCCACCGCCGCCGCCACGATGACGAAGGAAGAGCCCTGGTCGGAGCGGTTGTGGGGCCCGGTCGAGGTGCTCGGCCTGGACGAGGTGCTGCTGGACTCGATGACGCTCCGGGTGACCGCGAAGACGATGCCGGGCAAGGCGCTCGGCGTGGAGCGCGAGCTGCGCTGGCGCATCAAGCAGGCGCTGGACGAGGCGGGCATCCGGATGGTCGGCACGATGCCGCTCCAGACGGACAGCGAGGGACCCGACCCGACGGCCGGGATGGCCGCCCCTTCCGCCTACGCCTCGGCCGTCTCCCCGCAGTCGCTGGCGGCGACGCCGATACCGCCGGCGAACCTGAACAAGTAGCCCCTCCGCAGCGCCCCCGGCCGCCCCTGGGCCCCAGGACGGCGACCGGGGGCGTCGCCATGTCAGGTAACACTTTGATTGCCGGACGGGGGTCACCCATTGACGCCCCGGTGACCTGCGCTCTACCGTCCTCTCAACCAAATAGGAAACTTTCCTAACAGAGTCTCTCCGGATCAGCTCCGGAGGTCCTGAGAACAGAGGGCGGTGCATCCACGATGGCGGGACCCACTCCCGGCGCACCCGGCACCCCGGGCACACCACGGGTGCTGCGGGCCATGAACGACCGGGCCGCCCTCGATCTGCTGCTGGAGCACGGGCCGCTCTCCCGGACCCGGATCGGGAAGCTGACCGGCCTCTCCAAGCCCACCGCGTCCCAGCTGCTGGCCCGGCTGGAGGCGGCCGGGCTGGTCGTCGCCACCGGGACCAGCGAGGGGCGCCCCGGGCCCAACGCCCAGCTCTACACGGTGAACGCGCGGGCCGCCCATGTGGCCGGGCTCGACGTGAACGGCCGGCGCATCGTCGCCGCCGTCGCGGACGTGACCGGCCGGACCGTCGGGGAGTTCGAACTGGCGACCCCGGGCCGGCGCGCCGACAGCGTGGTGCGCCAGGTCGCCGACGCGCTGGACGGGGCGGTGAAGGACGCCGGGCTCACCCGCGCCGACGTCCACCGGGTCGTCATCGGCACGCCGGGCGCCTTCGACCCGGGCACCGGGCGGCTGCGGTACGCCTCGCACCTGCCCGGCTGGCACTCCCCCACCCTGCTGGACGAGCTGGCCGCGTTCCTGCCGATGCCGGTGGAGTACGAGAACGACGTCAATCTGGTCGCCGTCGCCGAGCAGCGCCTCGGCGCGGCCCGCGGCCACGAGGACTTCGTCCTGCTGTGGAACGAGGAGGGCCTCGGCGCCGCCCTCGTCATCAACGGCCGGCTGCACCGCGGCTTCACCGGCGGCGCGGGCGAGGTCGGCTTCCTGCCGGTGCCGGGCACCCCGCTCGTGCGCCAGGTCGTCAAGGCCAACAGCGGCGGCTTCCAGGAGCTGGCGGGCGCCCAGGCGGTCCCCCGGCTCGCGAAGGCCCTGGGCGTCGACACCCCGCAGCAGCCGTACGCGAAGGTCGCCGCGGACCTGCTGGCGCGGGCGGCCGACGCGTACGAGCGGGACGAGGCGCTCACCGAGCTGCTGCGCCAGTACGCCCAGCGGCTCGCCACCGGGCTCGCCTCCGTCACCGCCGTGCTGGACCCCGGGCTGATCGTGCTCTCCGGCGGAGCGGTCGCCGCGGGCGGCGAGATCCTGCGCTCCCTGATCCAGTCGGAGCTGGCCGAGCTCGCCGCCTCCCGGCCCCGGCTGGTGGTCGGCGAGATCGACCGCACCCCCGTACTGCGCGGCGCCCTGGAGAGGGCGCTCGCCGACACCCGAGACGAAGTGTTCGACACCTCGCGCTGAACCACGCCCGTCCCCCGTACTCCGTCGTCTGCCTCTTCCCCGTCCCTGGGAGTTTTGTCATGCGCACAAGCCGTCTCACCACCACCGCTGTCGCCGTCGCCGCGATATCGGTGCTCGCCACCGCGTGTACGGGCCAGTCCGAGGCCGGCGCCTCCGACGACCCGAACGCGAAGACCACGATCAACTTCTGGCACGGCTGGAGCGCGCCCGCCGAGGTGAAGGCGGTCGAGGACAACATCGACCGGTTCGAGAAGGCCCACCCGAACATCACGGTGAAGGTCTCCGGCAACATCAACGACGACAAGCTCAACCAGGCGCTGCGCGCCGGCGGTTCGGACGGGCCCGACGTGGTCTCCTCCTTCACCACCGCCAACGTCGGCAAGTTCTGCTCCTCCGGTGCGTTCGCGGACCTGAAGCCGTTCATCGAGAAGTCGAAGCTCGACCTGGAGAAGACCTTCCCGAAGGTGCTCCTCGACTACACCCGGTTCGAGGGCAAGCGCTGCGCCCTGCCGTTGCTCACGGACGCCTACGGCCTCTACTACAACAAGGACGCCTTCGAGAAGGCCGGGATCACCGCGCCACCCAGGACGATGTCCGAACTGGCGAGCGTCGCCAAGAAGCTGACGGTCGAGAAGGGCGACAGCTACGAGCAGCTCGGCTTCATGCCGACCTTCCACGGCTACGAGACCGTCGCCAGCCACTACATGTCCTCGTGGAAGCACACGTACTTCGACGAGAACGGCAAGTCCAACATCGCCAAGGACCCGGCGTTCGCGGAGATGTTCACGTACCAGAAGAAGCTCGTCGAGGACCTCGGCGGTTACGACAAGCTGGAGAAGTACCGGGGCACCTTCGGTGACGAGTGGGGCGCCAAGCACCCGTTCCACACCGGCCAGGTCGCCATGCAGCTGGACGGCGAGTGGCGGCTCGGGATGGCCGAGGCCGCCAAGGCGGGCTTCGAGATCGGCGTCGCGCCGATGCCCGTCGCCGACGACGAGGCCGACAGCTACGGCAAGGGCTTCCTCTCCGGCACCATCGTGGGCATCGCCCCGGCCAGCAAGAAGCAGAACGCCGCGTGGGAGCTGGTCAAGTACATGACCAGCGACACGGAGGCAGTCGTCGCCTTCGCCAACGGCATCCGCAACGTGCCTTCCACCCTTGAGGCGCTGAAGTCGCCCGACCTGAAGTTCGACCCGCGCTTCAAGACCTTCCTGGACATCGCCCGGCACCCCGAGTCCAGCACGTCGGACGGGGCCGTCAACGGGGCGACGTACCAGCTGACGATCCAGGACTTCGGCTACCAGTACGAGAAGGGCGCGGTGAAGGACCTGAAGGCCGGTCTGGAGAAGACGGCGCGGCAGATCGACACCGACATCGCCAAGGCCAAGTAGCCCTGATGACGACGCACACACTCCGCTCGAAGCGCCGCAGGTCGGCGCTGCGCACGGCGGCCTTCATGTCGCCGTGGCTGATCGGGTTCTCGGTCTTCTTCGTCTACCCGATGATCTCGACCGTCTACTTCTCCTTCACCCAGTACGACGGTTTCGGAGCGCCGGTCTTCAACGGGCTGACCAACTGGAGCTACGTCTTCAGCGACTACCCGATGTTCTGGCCCTCGCTGCGCAACACGCTGTGGCTGGTGCTCGTCATGGTCACCTGCCGGGTCGTCTTCGGCCTCGGCGTCGGGATGCTGATCACCAGGATCAAGACGGGCACCGGGGTCTTCCGGACGCTGTTCTACCTGCCCTACCTGGCCCCGCCGGTCGCCGCGACCCTGGCGTTCGTGTTCCTGCTCAACCCCGGCACCGGGCCCGTCAACGCGATCCTCGGGGACCTGGGGCTGCCGACGCCGGGCTGGTTCAACGACGCCACCTGGTCCAAGCCGGCGCTCACCATGCTCGCGGTGTGGGGCATCGGTGACCTGATGGTCATCTTCATGGCCTCACTGCTGGACGTGCCGACCGAGCAGTACGAGGCGGCCGAGCTGGACGGCGCGTCCGCCTGGCAGAAGTTCCGCTTCGTGACCCTGCCGAACATCTCGCCGATCGTGCTGTTCGCCGTGGTGACGGGCGTCATCCAGGCGATGCAGTACTACACGCAGCCACTCGTCGCCGGGAAGGTCGCCTCGGGGGTCATCGGCGGCTCCGGCCAGTCCTTCGAACCCGGCTATCCCGACAAGTCGACGCTGACGCTCCCGCAGCTCGTCTACAACCTGGGCTTCCAGCGCTTCGACTACGGCGCCGCCTGTGTCGTCGCGCTCGTCCTGTTCGCCCTGGCCATGGCCTTCACCGCGCTGCTGATGCGGGGCCGCAACAACCTGATCCAGGCCGGTGACTGAGCCATGACCCAACTCCTCGACACCGTCGACAAGACCGCCGCCGCCCCGGAGAACTCCCCGCGGACGCCCGCCGCGCGCACCGCCCGCCGCAAGGCGCTGCTGCACTGGATCGCCGTGCACTCGCTCGGGATCGCCGCCGCGCTCTTCTTCGTGCTGCCGTTCGTCTTCGTGGTGCTCACCTCGCTGATGAGCGACCAGCAGGCGCTGACCCGCGACCTCACCCCGAACACCTGGGAGTGGGGCAACTACGAGCGGGTCTTCAACACCCCGGGCTTTCTGACCTGGTGGCGCAACACCCTGCTGTACGCGGGCCTCGGCACCGTCCTCACCGTCGTCTCGTCCGTCCCGGTGGCGTACGCGCTGGCGAAGTTCCGCTTCCGGGGCCGCAAGCTGTCGCTGATGCTCGTCATCTCGATGATGATGCTGCCGCCACAGGTCATCATCATCCCGATGTACCTGTTCTGGGCGAAGCAGCTGGACCTGTCCGGCACGCTGTGGCCGCTGATCATCCCGCTGGCCTTCGGCGACGCGTTCTCCATCTTCCTGCTGCGGCAGTTCCTGCTGACCATCCCGAACGAGTACCTGGACGCCGCCAAGGTCGACGGCTGCGGTGAGTTCCGCACGCTGATGAAGGTCGTCCTGCCGATGGCCAAGCCCGGCATCGCGGCCATCGCCCTCTTCCAGTTCTTCGCCGCCTGGAACGACTACTTCGGACCGCAGATCTACGCCTCCGAGAACCCGGCCGCCTGGACGCTCAGTTACGGCCTCGAATCCTTCAAGGGTGCACACCACACCGACTGGAACCTGACCATGGCCGCGACCGTTCTGGTCATGGCCCCCGTGATCGCCGTCTTCTTCTTTGCCCAGAAGGCATTCGTCGAGGGCGTCACACTGACCGGAGTAAAGGGCTGACATGAAGCTCGCAGTAGTGGGTGGCGGGTCCACCTACACCCCTGAACTGATCGACGGATTCGCCCGGCTGCGGGACACGCTGCCGATCGAGGAGCTGGTGCTCGTCGATCCGGCGGCCGACCGCCTGGACCTGGTGGGAGGTCTCGCCCGGCGGATCTTCGCCAAGCAGGACCACGCCGGGAGGATCACGACCACCACCGACATCGACGCGGGCGTCGCCGACGCCGACGCGGTCCTGCTCCAGTTGCGCGTCGGCGGACAGGCCGCGCGCAACCAGGACGAGACCTGGCCTCTGGAGTGCGGCTGCGTCGGCCAGGAGACCACCGGCGCCGGCGGCCTCGCCAAGGCGCTGCGCACCGTGCCGGTCGTCCTGGACATCGCCGAGCGGGTCCGCCGCGCCAACCCGGACGCCTGGATCATCGACTTCACCAACCCGGTCGGCATCGTCACCCGCGCCCTGCTCCAGGCCGGGCACAAGGCCGTCGGCCTGTGCAACGTGGCGATCGGCTTCCAGCGGAAGTTCGCCCGGCTGCTGGATGTGAACCCCTCCGAGGTGCACCTGGACCACGTCGGGCTCAACCACCTGACCTGGGAGCTGGGCGTGCGCCTGGGCGGCCCGGACGGCGAGAACGTCCTGCCGAAGCTGCTCGCCGAGCACGGTGACGCCATCGCCGACGACCTCCGCATGGACCGGCAGGTCGTCGACCGGCTCGGCGTCGTCCCCTCCTACTACCTGCGCTACTTCTACTCCCACGACGAGGTGGTCAGGGAGCTCGGCACCAAGCCGTCCCGGGCCGCCGAGGTCGCGGCGATGGAGAAGGAACTGCTCGCGATGTACGGCGACCCGACGCTGGACGAGAAGCCCGAGCTGCTCGCCAAGCGCGGCGGCGCGTTCTACTCGGAGGCGGCCGTGGACCTGGCGGCCTCGCTGCTGGGCAACGGCGGCTCCCCGGTCCAGGTGGTCAACACGTACAACAACGGGACCCTGCCGTTCCTCCCGGACGACGCGGTGATCGAGGTCCAGGCCCGGGTCGGGCACGACGGCGCGACACCGCTGGCCGTCCCGGCGCTGGACCCGCTGTACGCCGGTCTGATCGCCAACGTGACGGCGTACGAGGACCTCGCCCTGGAAGCCGCGCTGCGCGGCGGCCGGGACCGGGTCTTCAAGGCCCTCCTCGCGCACCCGCTGATCGGCCAGTACGCGTACGCCGAGGGCCTCACCGACCGGCTGATCGCGCACAACCGGGAGCACCTCCCGTGGGCGTGAACGTGTCGGTCGTCGCCATCGACGCGGGCAACAGCAAGACCGACGTGGCGCTGATCGGCGAGGACGGCACAGTGCTGTCCACGGCGCGCGGCGGCGGCTTCCAGCCGCCCGTGGTCGGGGTGGAGGCCGCGATCGACGTGCTGGCCGCCGTGCTGGAGCGGGCCGTCGCGGAGCTGCCGGACGGCGGTGGCCCGCCCGGCGCGTCCGCCCATGTCTCCGCGTGCCTGGCCAACGCCGATCTGCCGGTCGAGGAGGCCGAGTTGGCCGGGGCCCTGGAGGCCCGCGGGTGGGGCGCCTCGGTGGAGGTGCGCAACGACACCTTCGCGATCCTGCGCGCCGGGGTGGACGAGCCCCGGGGCGTCGCGGTGGTGTGCGGGGCCGGGATCAACTGCGTGGGCATGACCCCGGACGGGCGGACCGCCCGCTTCCCCGCGATCGGGCGGCTGTCCGGTGACTGGGGCGGCGGTTCGGGGCTCGCGGAGGAGGCACTGTGGTTCGCCGCGCGCGCCGAGGACGGTCGCGGCGAACCCTCCGAGCTGGCCCGTGTGCTGCCCGGCCACTTCGGGCTCGACTCGATGTACGCGCTCATCGAGGCACTGCACCGGGGCGCGATCCCGTCGGCGCGGCGGCACGAGCTGACGCCGGTGCTGTTCGCGTCGGCCGCGGGCGGGGACCCGGTGGCCCTCGCGCTGGTGGAGCGGCTGGCCGAGGAGGTGGTGGCGATGGCCACCGTCGCGCTGAGGCGGCTCGGTCTGCTGGAGGAGGAGGCTCCGGTGCTGCTGGGCGGCAGTGTGCTGGCCGCACGCCATCCGCAGCTCGACGACCGGATCGCCGAACTCCTCGCGGCGCGCGCCCCGAAGGCCGAGGTGCGCGTCGTGTCCGAGCCGCCGGTGCTGGGCGCGGCGCTGCTGGGCCTGGACCGTACCGGCGCGGCGCCGGAGGTCCGCCGGAGACTGCGCGCGCAGTACGTCTGAGGACCGGAGCCCGTCGTACGTCACGGGGCGTCCCCCCACGCGGTTCGCGTGGGGGGACGTTCCTCGTACGGGTGAACGCCGGGCACGCGAGGGGCCGGAGGGAACCGATCGGGCTCCCGGAACGTGTACCTGATGGGGAGTCCGTTCGCTTATGGGGATGTATCAGGGCACGTTGCGCCACTTGCCTTGATCGGCCGCGTCCGCCCTGATCGAATGCGGGGACTGATGTGGGGCCGATGCGGCGGCCGATGCGGGAAACAGGCGTTCCTGGTGTGGATGCCCGTCCCCGCGGCCATACTTCTGGCCGGGCGCGCGTCCCTGGGCCGGGGACGGGGCCCGCCGTCAGTGACCGAGGGGGAGGTCGAGTGACACACCCGCCGAGCGGCGGCACGCAAACGCTGCGCCCGCCGGACCCGGTGTCCGCGCACGCCGGCGTGGACGCACAGGACCGCACCACGTGGGCCGCGCGGACGGAGCGCCTGCGCGCCGTGGCGACGACCGAGCCCGGCCGGCTCCAGATCATCGGTGCCGTCCTGGCCCTGCTGGTCGTGGCGTTCGGCGCGGTGACCACCCTGGAGATCTCGTCACGGGCCTCCTCCGCCGACGACGTGGTCAGTCGCAGTCAGCCGCTCAGCGCAGACGCGGCGGACATCTACCGCTTCCTGGCGGACGCGGACACGACGGCGGCCAGTGGGTTCCTCGCGGGCGCGCAGGAGCCCGAGGCCGTGCACGAGCAGTATCGGAAGGATATCGAGGAGGCGGCCCGGCTGCTGGTCAAGGCGTCGGGGAGCACCGGCTCCGACAGCGCGTCCAGCCGTGAGACAGCCACCCTCAACAAGCTGCTCCCGGTCTACACGGGGCTGATCGAGCGCGCCCGCGCCAACAACCGCCAGGGCCTGCCGCTGGGCGGCGCCTATCTCCGGTACGCGAACCAGAAGATGACCGGCGAGATGCTGCCGGCCGCCGAGCGGCTGTACGCGGCGGAGACCGGCCGGCTGGAGACGGACTCCGCAGACGCCCGGCAGTGGCCCCTCCTGTCGCTCGGCGCCGGGATCCTGGTGCTCGGCGCGCTGGCGTGGATGCAGTGGCGCACCTACCGCCGGACGAACCGGGTGCTGAACCACGGGCTGCTGGCGGCGACGGCCGCCGTCTCGGTGGTGGTGCTCTGGCTGGCCGTGGGGCACGCGGTGGCCCGTGCGGAGCTGCGGTCGGCGATGGTGCACGGCCAGGCGTCCCTGGATGTGCTCAACGACGCGCGGATCAACTCCCTGAAGGCGCGCGCCAACGAGAACCTCACCCTGGTGGCGCGGGGCGCGGTGCTGACCCCCGACGGCTCCGCCGACCAGTACGAGACGGACTACGGCACGGGGATGAAGGCGTTGAAAGCCCGGTTGGAGACGGCCGATCGGCTCGCGGACGACGAGCGCGGGAACGCGCCGGTCCTCGACGCGACCAAGCGCGTGGCCGAGTGGCAGGCCCGCCACCGCGAGGCCCGTGCCACGGACGACCGCGGCGACTACGACGGCGCCCTGAAGCAGATCATCGGGACCGAGAAGTCCACCGGGCAGTCGTTCCAGCGGGTGGACGCCGCGCTGGAGAAGGCGCTCGCCCATGAGCAGGGCGAGTTCTCCTCGGCGGCGAAGGACGGGCGGGGTGCCCTGCGGGGCCTGCCGATCGGCGCTGCGGCGCTGGCGGTCCTGGGGGCCGCCGCCGTGATCGTCGGGGTCAACCGCAGGCTCGCGGAGTACCGGTGAGAGGGGCAGCGATGAGCAGGTCGAAGGAGCGGCCGGCACGCGGCGGCCTGCGCGGCTGGGGCGGCGTGGCGGGGATGGCGGCGGCGTGCGCGGTCACCGCGGCGGTCACCCTGCTGCCGCTGGCCCACCACGGCGACGGGGCGGCCGGAGCGAGCCTCTCGGGCGGCGGAGCGGCGACGGCCGACCGGGCGCGGGCCGAGGAGTGCACCGAGCCGGAGGCGAGCCTGCCCGCGTCGAGCGCCGACGGGCCCAGCATCGACAGGATCAAGGAGCGCGGCAAGCTGATCGCGGGCGTCGACCAGAACAGCTTCCGCTGGGGTTACCGCAATCCGGCGGCCCGGGAGCTGGAAGGGTTCGACATCGATCTGGTGCGGGCCATCGCCAGGGACGTCCTGGGCGACCCGGACGCGGTGATCTTCCGCGCGATCCCCACCAACCAGCGCATCGCCGCCCTGCAGAACGACCGGGTCGACGTCGTCGTGCGGACGATGACGATCAACTGCAAGCGGCTGGAGCAGGTCTCCTTCTCCACCGCCTACTTCCAGGCCGGACAGCAGGTGCTCGCCCCGAAGGGGTCGACGATCACCGGCTACGACGCGTCGCTGAAGGGCAAGCGGGTCTGCTCGGCCGAGGGCTCCACGGCGTACGAGGCGCTGGAGAAGAAGTCCTTCGGGGCGCTCTACCGGGACGACTTCGACGGCACCGAGCGCGACCGGGACCTGCTGACCGTCCCCAACCAGCTGGACTGTCTGGTGCGGCTCCAGCTCGGCGAGGTCGACGCGATCGTCACGGACAACGCCCTGGCCGCCGGTCAGGCGGCGCAGGACCCTGCGGTGGAGCTCAAGGGGAAGGCCCCGTTCACCACGGAGTTCTACGGCGTCGCGACGAAGAAGGGCGCCGACGACCTGGTGGCCCGGGTGAACAAGGTCCTCGTCGACTACCGGGCGGGCGAGGAGAACAGCCCCTGGATGAAGTCGTACCGCAAGTGGCTGGCGGCCGGACTGCCCGGCATAGCGGGCCCGCCCGCCCCCAAGTACCGCGGCGACTGACCCGGAGCGCCCCCACGCGCACGGGCGGGGCGAGCGGGCCGGAGCAGACCGAGACAGACCGATCCCGCCGGGCCACCGGCCCGGCGGGGAGAGCGGAGAGGTGATCGATGGGCGTCGCGGGATCCTTCCCCGGCTTCGCGGGGAGGCCCCCCGGCCCGGTCATGGACCGGGAGGAGGCGGACCGTGCGCTGGCCCGGCTCGGGGCGGAGCACGAGGCCATCGAGACCTCGCTCCTCGCGCTCCAGGACCATGCCGGCCGCCGGCTCCTGGAGGGCGCCGAGCTGACCGGCGTCACCCGGGAGCGCTGGGCCACGACCGAGCAGTCGATCACCCTGCTGTGGGGTTATTTCGACGCGTACGCCGGCGCCCTGTCCGAGGCCCGGGAGATCCGTGCGCGGCGGCGCCACCCGAACCGGGAGGACCTCGCCGCGCTGACCGAACTGCTGCGCGGCGAGTCCGTCACCGTCGCCAACCCGGGCGCGGTGCCGCCGCCTTCGGTCACGGGCCCGGCAAGGCTCTCCGAGCGGTTCTCCCTCCAGGAGCTGGTCGCCCGGATGAACGAGCTGTACGCCAGGTCCCTGGACATGGTCGTCTCCTCCGACTCCGTGTGGTCGGCGCTGCCCGCCCGGATCGACCTGCTCGCCGCCGAGTTGCACCGGACGCGTTCGCTGGCGCACTCCGTGGGGGTCCGGCCCGGTGAGCATCCGGCCGGGGACGACCTGGCGGAGATCACCGAGGAGCTGGCCACGCTGCGGGTGCAGGTGATCTCCGACCCGCTGGCGTTCTGGCTGCCGGGGCCCGGCAGCGCCGCGCCGGGCGGCGGCCGGCCCGACACCTCGCGCTACGACCGGGCGGCCCGCGCCCTGGAGGACGTACGGCGGGAGATCGAGGCGGTGCTCGCGGTCCGGCAGGACGCCGAGGCGCGGCTGGTGCGGCTGCGGGACGTGCTCTCGCGGGCCGACCGCACCCTGACGGAGGCACGGGCGGCGCGCGGCGAGGTGCTGGCCAAGATCGCCGCCTCCGAGGTGCCCGCGGTCAGTGGGCCTCCGACCGCCCTCCAGGAGCGGCTGGCGGCCGCGTCGGACCACCGCAGGTACGCCCAGTGGCACCGGCTGTCGCCGCTCCTGGAGTCGCTGGAGCAGGAGGCCGAGGACGAACTGCTGCGCGCCCGGGAGTCGTTGACCTCGGTGACGGCCCCGCTGGCGATCCGTGCGGAGCTGCGCGGCCGGCTCGACGCGTACAAGGCGAAGGTGGCCCGGCACGGTCTGGCGGAGGACCCGGTGCTGATCGAACGGTACGACGCGGCGCGCCGCATGCTGTGGAGCGCGCCGTGCGATCTGCGGGTCGCCGAGCAGGCCGTCCTGCGGTACCAGCACGCGGTCGCGGACACGCTGACGCCTCACCGGCCCGACGGACCGCAGGACCGGTGGGGCACCGGCACCGGCACCGGCGATGAGGGGGAGACACGATGAGTACGCAGTGCCAGCGCCCCGCGTGCGAGGGGAATTACGAGGACATGGGCGGCGGTGAGCTGTACTGCGACACCTGCGGTCTGGCTCCGGTCGTCTCGCCGACGGGCATGGTCTCCTCGCCGCCGACCGGGATCGCCGGGGGCGGCCGGGCGAGCAGCCGGGACAGCTCATCGGCGCGCTCCGGCTCCCGTGCCTCCGCGCGCTCCTCGTCGCGTTCGTCGACCTCGCGCCGCTCGGTCTCCGGCCGGCTGTCGCGCTCGCTGTCCGGGGCGTCCACGTCCCGTTCGGTCTCGGTGCGTTCCTCGGGCTCGACGTCGGCGGCCTCGGCCCGGGGGCGGCTCGGGGTCGGTCTGGTGGAGGTCCCGGACGTGCCGCGGCCCGATCCGCGCACGGCGGTGATGAAGAACCCGGAGGTGCCCGAGCGCAAGCGGTTCTGCTCCCGTTCGGACTGCGGTGCTCCGGTGGGCCGTTCGCGCGGTGAACGGCAGGGCCGCACCGAGGGGTTCTGCACCAAGTGCGGCCACCCGTACTCCTTCGTGCCGAAGCTGGGCGGCGGCGACATCGTGCACGGCCAGTACGAGGTCGTGGGATGCCTGGCGCACGGCGGGCTCGGCTGGGTGTATCTGGCGGTGGACCGGGCCGTGTCGGATCGCTGGGTGGTCCTCAAGGGCCTGCTGGACACCGGCGACCAGGACGCGATGGCCGCCGCGATCTCCGAGCGCCGCTTCCTCGCCGAGATCGAACACTCCAACATCGTGCGGATCTACAACTTCGTCGAGCACCTCGACCAGCGGACCGGCTCGCTCGACGGCTACATCGTGATGGAGTACGTCGGCGGCAAGTCGCTCAAGGAGATCGCCAACGAGCGGCGCACCCCCACCGGGGAGCGCGACCCGCTGCCGGTCGAGCAGGCCTGCGCGTACGGGATCGAGGCGCTGGAGGCGCTCGGCCACCTGCACAGCCGCAACCTCCTCTACTGCGACTTCAAGGTCGACAACGCGATCCAGACCGAGGACCAGCTCAAGCTGATCGACATGGGCGCGGTGCGCCGCATGGACGACGACGAGTCGGCCATCTACGGGACGGTCGGCTACCAGGCCCCCGAGGTCGCTGAGCTGGGTCCGTCCGTCGCCTCCGACCTCTACACGGTGGCCCGGACGCTGGCGGTCCTCACCTTCGACTTCCAGGGGTACACGAACGTCTTCGTGGACTCGCTGCCGGACCCGGACACCATCGACGTGTTCCGGACCTACGAGTCGTTCTACCGGCTGTTGGTGCGGGCCACGGACCCGGACCCGGACCGCCGGTTCGCCTCCGCCGCGGAGATGGCCGAGCAGCTGACGGGGGTGCTGCGGGAGGTCGTGGCACTCCGGACGGGTCGTCCGCGTCCCGCTCTGTCGACGCTGTTCGGCGCGGAACTACGCGTGATCGACACCGAGTTGTTCGCCCGCCAGACGGACGACGTCTCGCAGCTGGGCGGCCGGGAAACCGGCTCGGGGCGTGGCGGGCTCCGGGCCCGCCGCACGGGCCGCGGCCGTTCGCCGTCCGGCGTTCCGGCGCAGGGCGGTACGTGGCAGAGCCACGGCGGCACGCCATCGGTCGCGCCGGGGGCCGTGACGTCCGCGGTGGCCGGGGCGCTGCCGGTGGGCGCCCAGCCGCCCGGTCCTGCGGGGGCACGCCCGTCGTCTCCGGCGGGGGCCTCTCCGCTGGCGGCGCCGCCGACCCATGTCCGGGGCTCGGCCCAGGGCGGCGCCCCGCTCGCCTGTGCTCCCCCGGCGCAGGCTCCGCTCCCGGCGCCCCGGGCCGCCGAGCCGGCCCCGGGCACGTCCGTCGGGCCGTACGTCGCGACCGGACCGTACGGCCCCTTCGGGGCGACCTCCGGGGGCGTCCTGCTCGCCCTGTTCGACACGCGGGCCACGTCGTTGGCGCTGCCGGTCCCCCGGGTCGACGCGATGGACCCGAACGCCGGTTTCCTCGCCGGTCTCATGGCCTCCGCCCCGGCCGAGCTGATCACGGCCCTGCACACGGTGCCGGCCCCCTCGCTGGAGACCCGGCTGCGGGAGCTGCGGGCCCGGCTGGAGATGCGGGAGCTGGAGTCGGCCGCCCGTGCGCTGACCAGCCTGGAGGGTGAACACCCGGACGACTGGCGGGTCGTCTGGTATCGCGGCGTGACCTCGCTGGTGACCGGTGACCACGAGACGGCGGCGCTCTCCTTCGACGCGGTCTACGACGCCTTCCCCGGGGAGATGGCGCCCAAGCTGGCGCTCGGGATCTGTGCGGAGGTGCTGGGCCAGCTGGACAACGCCGCCGAGTACTACGGCCTGGTGTGGGCGACCGATCCGGGGTTCGTCAGCGCCGCGTTCGGCCTGGCCCGGGTACAGATCGCCGCCGGTGAGCGGGCCGGGGCGGTACGCACCCTGGAGTCGGTACCGGAGGCCTCGATCCACTACACGGCGGCGCGGGTGGCCGCCGTCCGGGCGCGGCTGCGCGAGCGCTCGCACCGGGAGCCGCTGCTGGCCGACCTGACGGCCGCCGGTATCCAGGTGGCGACGCTGGCCGCCTTCGGCCTGGACCCGGTGCGTCACGAGCAGTTGTCGACCGAGGTACTGGGCAAGGCGCTGGACTGGGTACTCTCCGGTAGTCCCGGTGTTCCGGGGCTGGCCGGACCGGCCGCCGGTCCGCCGGGGGCACGCAAGCTGCTCGGCGCCGAACTGAACGAGCGGGGCCTGCGGTTCGGGCTGGAACGCTCGTACCGGTTGCTCGCCCGGCTCGCGCAGCGGGGCGACGAAAGGATCGAACTGGTGGAGCGGGCCAACCGTTTCCGCCCCCGAACGTGGGTGTGAAGATGTCACAGAGCCACCAGCAGCCCGCCCTGCCGAAGTGCCCGGGCTGCGAGGAGCCGCCGGCTGCGGGCGACCTGTTCTGCGGGGCGTGCGGCTACGACTTCTCGGCCGTACCGGCGCGCCCCGCCGACCGGCCCACGCTGGCCATCACCGTGCCTCCTGACGCCCCGGCGGGAGGCACCCGGTGGCCCGCCGCCGAGGAGACCGACAGCTCGGACATGCCCGCGCCCGTGGTCCGTCCGGCGGACGTGCCGGGGACGGACTCGGCCGGCAGGCCGCTGACGGAGCCGGACACGCCGGACGCGGTGTCCGGGCTGGGCGCCCCGCCGCCCGGGCCGGAGCGGGCGGGCGGGCCGGAGTCCCCGGCCGCCCAGGTACGGCACGACGACCGGGCGGCCCCGGGTGGTTCGGAGGCCTCCGGTGACTTCGCGCCGGCCGCGCCCGACCCCCGTACGGCGGAACACACCGTCGCGCCCGCCGCCGCTCCCGGGGCGAAGGTCTGTGTGGCCTGCCGCTCCGGCCGGGTGG
The DNA here is from genome assembly GCF_002551245.1 of Streptomyces sp. rh34. Taxonomy (GTDB): domain Bacteria; phylum Actinomycetota; class Actinomycetes; order Streptomycetales; family Streptomycetaceae; genus Streptomyces. The sequence goes on along the minus strand of NZ_NTGZ01000036.1, from coordinate 8,649 downwards.
ACCCCGACGGCTACTGCGAGAACTGCGGGCACGCCCAGCCCCGTGAGCGCGACCACATGGAGCAGGAGCTCGACGCGGTGGCCGCCGTCAGCGACCGGGGCCTGCGCCACCACCGCAACGAGGACTCCTTCGCGGTGTCCTCGACCGCGCTGCCCGACGGCTCGCCCGCCGTCGTCGCGATCGTCTGCGACGGCGTCTCCTCGGCGAGCCGGCCCGACGAGGCGTCGGCGGCCGCCGCGAGCGCCGCCAACGAGGCGCTGCTGGAGTCCCTGCCGCGCGGTACGCACCCGCAGCAGGCGATGCACGAGGCGATCGTCGCCGCGTCCGAGGCGGTCAACGCCCTGGCGCGGGAACCCGCCGGGGCGAGGGAGCACGACGCGCACCGCCACCAGAACGCCCCGGCCTGCACCCTGGTCGGCGCGATCACGGCGGGCGGCCTGCTGGTCGTCGGCTGGGTCGGCGACAGCCGGGTCTACTGGGTGCCGGAGGACCGGACCCAGCCGACCGCCCGGCTCACCGAGGACGACTCCTGGGCCGCGCAGATGGTGGCGGCCGGCCTGATGAACGAGGCGGAGGCGTACGCCGACGAGCGCGCGCACGCCATCACCGGCTGGCTCGGCGCCGACGCGTACGAACTGGAGCCGCACACCGCCGCGTTCAAGCCGGACCGGCCGGGCCTGGTGGTCGTGTGCACGGACGGCCTGTGGAACTACGCGGAATCCGCCGGGGAGATGGCCGCCGCCGTCCCGCCCGACGCCCAGGAACAGCCGCTGCACGCGGCCCAGGTACTCGTCGGGCACGCCCTCGACGGCGGGGGCCACGACAACGTAACAGTGGCGCTACTGCCGTTCGCCGTACGGCCGGACGGGGCAGGATCGGCCTGCGAAACCGTTTGAGCCGGTTTTCCGCCCTTGCCCCGACCCCGTGTCAGCCGCCCGCGTCCTCTCATCACTTGATCCCCCGTGGAGCCTCAAGGAGCCGACCAGATGGCCAACTTCTCCAAGTCGAACGTGCCGCAGTTCTCCGTCGAGGTGTACCAGAACGCGTTCCTGCCCGAGGGCGGCCGTGAGGTCAACGCGATCGTCACCGTGACCTCGACCGGCGGCGGCACCACCGGCGGCGTACCGCTGGCGGGTTCGGCGCCCGCGCCCACGTACGGGCCGGGGCAGGGTCCCGACGCGGCCGTGGTGCTGATGGTCGACTGCTCGGGCTCGATGGACTACCCGCCGACGAAGATGCGCAACGCGCGCGACGCGACGGCGGCGGCCATCGACGCCCTGCGCGAGGGCACCCGCTTCGCGGTGGTCGCCGGAACACATGTGGCCAAGGACGTCTATCCGGGCAACGGGCGGCTCGCGGTCGCCGACCGGCAGACGAAGGGCCAGGCCAAGGACGCCCTGCGGAAGCTGAGCGCGGGCGGGGGCACCGCGATCGGCACCTGGCTGCGGCTGGCCGACCGGCTGCTGGGCGCGGCCGAGGTGGGCATCCGGCACGGCATCCTGCTGACCGACGGCCGCAACGAGCACGAGGCGCCCGAGGACCTGCGGGCGGCCCTGGACTCCTGCGCCGGCCGGTTCACCTGCGACGCCCGCGGGGTGGGCACCGACTGGGAGGTGAAGGAGGTCACCGGCATCGCCGCCGCCCTCCTCGGCACGGCCGACATCGTCGCCGACCCGGCGGGCCTGGCGGCGGACTTCACGCGGATGATGGAGAACGTCATGGGCAAGGAGGTCGCGGACGTGGCGCTGCGGCTCTGGACGCCGGTGGGGGTGGAGATCCGGTTCGTGAAGCAGGTCGCACCCACGGTCGCGGATCTGACCGGGCGGCGGGCCGAGGCGGGCCCGCGCGCCGGTGACTACCCGACCGGCTCCTGGGGCGACGAGTCCCGCGACTACCACGTGTGCGTCCTGGTGCCGGAGGCCGGGATCGGCCAGGAGATGCTGGCCGCCCGGGTCTCGCTGATCCTGCCCGGCCCCTCGGGCGCGGGCGCTCCGCAGCCGCTGTCGCAGGGGCTCGTACGGGCGGTGTGGACGGACGACATGGTGGCGTCGACCTCGATCAATCCGCAGGTCGCGCACTACACGGGTCAGGCGGAGCTGGCACAGGTCATCCAGCAGGGCCTGGACGCACGCAAGTCGGGTGACTTCGACGGCGCGACGGCGAAACTGGGCCGTGCGGTGCAGCTGGCGTCGGCGTCCGGGAACCAGGACACCGCGAGGCTGCTTTCGAAGGTGGTCGACGTCGTCGATGCCGCGACAGGTACTGTGCGACTGAAGGCGAAGGTTGCGGAAGCGGACGAGATGACCCTCGAAACGCGCTCCACCAAGACCGTTCGCGTCAAGAAGTAGCACGGCACGGTCATCGGACGACCACCGGGCCGTGAGCACAGAACAACCCTGCGTACGCGTCGGGCGAGGACGCCCGCGATCGACAGCATGACGGCCTCCGGGCCGGAAGAGGAGAGGGGGAAGCGCCGACATGCCGACCTGCCCGAACGGACACCAGTCGGGTTCCGAGGACTGGTGCGAGGTCTGCGGACACCGCATGGCCAACGGCGGTGCGCCCGCGGGCGCGGTGCCCCCGCCTCCCCCGCCGCCGCCCGCGCCCGGTTACGGCTACCCGCAGCAGGGTTCCGGCGGTGGCCAGCCCACCATGCAGGCGGAGCTGTGCCCGCAGTGCCGCACGCCGCGTGAGGCGATGGCGCCGTACTGCGAGGAGTGCCGCTGGAACTTCCTCACCAACACGGCGACCTCCTACACCCCGCTGGCCCCGCAGCACGGCACGCCCGGCGGATCCCCGCCCGGCCTCAACCTGCCGCCCGGATTCCAGGCACAGAGCCCCGGCGGGCCCGGTGGCCCCGGTGGCCCCGGTGGCCCCGGTGGCCCCGGTGGACAGCCTGGTCCCGGCAACCCCGGCGGCCCCGGCAACCCCGGCGGACAAGCTGGTCCCGGTGGCCCCGGTGGCCAGGGCGGTCCGCCCGGCGCGCCCCAGCCGCGCGACTTGTTCGACTACCAGGGCTCGCGTCCCTCGCAGATGAACCGTCCCGCCGAACCGCTCGCCCCCGAGCAGAACGGCCCGCAAGGCAACGGCGGTCCGCACGGGAACGGCATCCAGGGCGGGCCTCCGCCGCAGGCGTTCCAGCAGGGTCCCCCGCCGCAGCAGCAGTCCGGACCCTCGCCGTTCGAACCCCGGCAGCCGGCTCCCTCGACGCCCTCGCCGTTCGAACCGCAGCCATCGGCTCCCTCGCCGTTCGAGCCCCAGCAGGCCTCTCCCTTCGCGCCGCCGCAGCAGCAGTCGGCACCGCCCGGGCCGCCGCAGCCGTCGGGGCACACCGGCGGCGGGGACGACTGGATGCTGCCGCCGCCCTCCCAGGCCCAGCAGGCCCAGCAGGCCCAACAGCCGCCGCAGCCGCCGCAGGCGTTCCAGCAGCCGGGCCCCCACCAGGGTCAGGACCAGGGATACGACCAGGGCCAGCAGCACGGTGGGGTGCCGGGCCAGGGTCGGCCACAGCAGTCCACCTCATGGACCGCCGTGATCGCTCCCGACCGTGCGTACTTCCTCGCGATGATGCAGCGCAGCGGCCCCGAGGCGACCGGGCTGAACCTGCCCGCGTACTCCCCGGAGCAGCGCCTTCCGCTCACCGGGAGCCAGATCACCATCGGGCGTCGCCGGCACAGCACCGGCGAGTCCCCCGACGTCGATCTGTCGGTGCCCCCGGAGGACCCGGGCGTCTCGCACCAGCACGCGGTACTGGTGCAGCAGCCCGACGGCAGCTGGGCGGTCGTGGACCAGAACTCGACCAACGGCACCACGCTGAACGGCGCCGAGGACCCGATCCAGCCCTACGTCCCCGTAGCGCTCCAGGACGGCGACCAGGTGCACGTCGGGGCGTGGACGACGATCACGGTGCGCCGGGACTGAGGCAGCACGCGCCGCCTCACCCGGCGGCGAGCGGCCAGGTGTACGGGCCCTGCGGGTCGTCGAGCCAGGCCCACTGGCGGCCCTGGCCGACCGTGATGCCGTACCTCTCCCGCTGCGGGCGCTCCTCGCGCTCCCAGAGGGAGAGGGCCTCGTGCGGATCGAGGGTGCCCGCCGTCAGCGTCAGGAGGAACCGGAAGAGATCGTCCCCGGCGACCCGGCGCGGCAGCCCGCCGAGGTGCGGCAGCTCGCCGGGGCCCGGGAGCGCTCCGCGCAGGGGCACGAAGTACGCCGGGGTGTGCAGGAAGTGCCCTTCGGCGCGCGGACCGTGCGCCGTCGTGCGGACCTGGAGCAGGACCAGGCCGGTGGCGAGCGGCGCGAGGATGCGCGCCCCCGGACGGCACTGTTCCGGCCAGGCCTCCGGCACGGACGGCAGGGTGCAGGTCGCGATGATCCGGTCGTAGGGGGCGCGTCGCGGGCAGCCCCGGGCCCCGTCGCCGGTGACCACCGTCGGGTGGTACCCGGCCGCGGCGAGGTGGCTCCGGGCCGACTCCGTGATCTCCGGGTCCAGGTCGACGCTGGTCACCGCGGAGTCGCCGAGCCGGTGGGCGAGCAGCGCCGCGTTGTAGCCGGGGCCGGTGCCGATCTCCAGGACCGTGTGTCCGTCCCGTACGTCGAGGGCGTCGAGCATCAGGGCCATCAGGGACGGCTGGCTGGAGGACGAGACGAGTTCACCGTCCTTGAGCCGGGTGGCCAGCGCACCGTCCGCGTACACGCCGCGCAGCCAGCGGGAGCGCCGTTCGGGGTCGGGGTCCTCGCCCCAGAGGCGCTCGTAGCCCCGGATGCCGTGCACGTAGTAGAACGGCACGAACAGATGGCGGGGCACCTCGGCGAACGCGGTGCGCCAGGCGGGGTCGGTGAACGCGCCCCGCGCGGCGATCTCCCGCACGAGGGCTTCCCGCGCCGCGTCGGCCTCGGCGTCGGTCGGGGAGGGGCCTTGCCGGTGTGCACCCATGTCTCCACTGTCCTGCGCCGGAGCCGCGCGGGCGAGCGGCGACGGGCCGGGGCGGGGGGACGCGGATACGGCGGGGCGGTATGCGGCCGGTGGTCTCCGTCGGGTGGTATCCGGCGGCGGGCTCCCCGTCCGACGGTATTCGGCCGGGCTCCCGGTCCTTGGTCCTAGGACCCCCGTTCCCGGTCGGTGCGTCTGCGACCATGGACGGGTGACTGAGATTCCGCGCGACACGCTTCAGGAGCAGACCTTCTACGAGCAGGTCGGCGGCGAGGCGACCTTCCGGCGCCTGGTGCATCGCTTCTACGAGGGCGTGGCGGGCGACGAGCTGCTGCGGCCGATGTATCCGGAGGAGGACCTGGGGCCGGCCGAGGAGCGGTTCGCGCTGTTCCTGATGCAGTACTGGGGCGGCCCGCGCACCTACAGCGATCACCGGGGCCACCCGCGGCTGCGGATGCGGCACGCGCCGTTCCGGGTGGACCGGGCGGCCCATGACGCCTGGCTCGCCCATATGCGGGTCGCGCTGGACGAACTGGGGCTCGCGCCCGAGCACGAGCGGCAGTTGTGGGACTACCTGACGTACGCCGCCGCCTCAATGGTCAACACCGTCGACTGATCACCGTCGACAGATCACGTCGACTGATCACCGCCACCAGCGCCCACTGATCACATATGCACGATCTGTAACCGGGCAACTCCGAAATTCGCCACCGCACCTCCGCATAACGATCACGATCGCATCAAGGTGCGCCTGCAAGCGGTTACCAGAACCTGTCGCCTCTGAAAGCATCACCCGTACGTCGGGGGGCGTGCGCACGCGGTGTTTCCGGGGCTGGGGGATCAGGTGACGGGTTTCGTCCTTCTGCGGGTGAGGGCTCATCGCCTCCTGCTGTCCGCGGCCGTTCTGGCCGTCCTGCTGACCACCTCCGTCCTGGCGGCGCTCACTGCGCTCGTAGGTTCCGTGGGCGACGCGGCCCTGCGCCACACGCTCACCCACGGGTCGGCCGCCTCCGCCGCCCTCGTCGTCTCCGCGTCCGTGGACCACGAACAGCGCACGGAAGCCGACGAAGCCGTCCGCGAGGCTTCCCGCGACGCGTTCGACGGCCTGCCCGTGACCGTGGGGAAGCTGGAGAGTTCGGGGTCCTACGCGCTGCCGCGGGACCTGCAGGACCCGGCCGCCCGGCGCGGCGAGCCGGACCTCACCCACTTCGCCGCCCTCGACCCGAGCCGGGTGCGGATCACCGGGGGCAAGGCGCCCGAAGCCCCCGACGGCTCCGGCCCCGTCCAGGTCGCGCTGCCCGTCGTCGCCGCCGAGGCTCTGAAGCTGAAGCCGGGCGCGCGGCTCACCGTCACCGACCGGCTGCACGACAAGAAGCAGCAGCGGGTCCTGGTCACCGGCGTCTACGAGGCCGCCGACCGGTCCGACCCGTACTGGCAGCTGGATCCGCTCGGCGGGCGCGGGGTGCGCAAGCTCGCCTTCACGACGTACGGCCCCCTGCTCACCGATCCCTCGGTCCTCTCCGCCGGCGTGCTCAGTGAGGGCGAGACGTCCTGGCTGGCGTCCGCCGACTTCACCGAGCTGACCACCGGCTCCATGGAGGGGCTGCGCGAGACGTCGGCCGCCGCCCCGAAGGCCCTCGCGGCCGCACCGGTGTTCGCGTCCGGGCTCACCGTGCGGACGTCGCTGCCCACCGTGCTCGACCAGCTCGACCGGGCGCTGCTGGTCTCCCGTTCCACGCTGATGATCGTCGCGGTGCAGCTGGTGCTGCTCGCCGCGTACGCCCTGCTGCTCGTGGCCCGGCTGCTGAACAGCGAGCGCGACGGGGAGCGCGAACTGCTGCGGGCCCGGGGCGGTTCGCGGGGCCGGATCACCTCGTTCGCCGCGATCGAGGCACTGTTGCTCGCCGTGCCCGCCGCGGTCATCGCCCCCCTGCTCGCGGGGCCGCTGACCGGGCTGCTGGCCGAGCGCAGCGCCCTGTCCCGGATCGGGCTGAAGGTCCAGGAGGCCTCGACCGGCACCGTGTGGCTGGTCTCCGCGGCCGTCGCTCTTGCCTGCGCCCTGGCCGTGGTCGCTCCGTCGCTGGCGGCCGGGGCCGGCGGGCTCAGGACCCGGGCCGCGTCGCTGCCCGGTCCGGTGCGGGCGGGCGCGGACCTCGGGCTGCTCCTCATCGCGGCGGTGGCGTACTGGCAGTTGGACCGGCAGTCCGGCAGCGGGGCGCTCAGCGGCGACCAGGCGGGCAACCTCGGGATCGACCCCCTGCTGGTCACCGCTCCGGCCCTGGCGCTGCTCGCCGGGACGGTCCTCACGCTGCGTCTGCTGCCGCCCGCGGCGAAGCTCGCCGAACGGCGTGCGGCCAAGGGCCGGGGGCTTCCCGCGGCCCTGGCGGGCTGGCAGTTCAGCCGGCGCCCGTTGCGCGGCGCGGGGCCGGTGCTGCTGCTGGTCCTGTCGGTCGCGATGGGCATGCTGGCGATCGGGCAGAGCGCCTCCTGGAACCGCTCGCAGTCCGACCAGGCCGACTTCGGCTCCGGCGCCTCGGTCCGGCTCGTGGGCGGGCACGGGAGCGGTCCGGCGACGGCCGGCGCCTACAGCGCCCTGGAGGGGGTGCGGCAGGCGGCACCCGCCTACCGTGCGACGGTGGAGGCCTCCGGCGGGCGCACCGCCGAGGTCCTCGCCCTGGACACGGCCCACGCGGACGAGCGGATGCTGATGCGCTCCGACCTCGCCGACGGAAGCCCGCGCGAGCTGTTCGCGGCCATCGCCCCGGAGCGGGCGTCGCGCCCCGGGCTCGTACTCCCGAAGGACAGCACCCGGCTGAAGCTGGACCTGCGGATCACCACGGTGTCGCCGAAGCGCTCCGGATCCTCTGCGCCCACGGACGAGGAACCGCCGGTGGTCACCGTGCTCCTGGAGGACCGCTACGGGCTCCCCTACCGGGCCCTGGCCGGTCCGGTGCCCGTGGACGGCCGCCCGGTCCCCGTGTCCGTACCGGTGTCGGCGGCGGGCGGTCTGGCCGTGACGGGCCTGGAGGTGGACGCCGTGCCGCCGTCCGACTACGCGCAGAAGCGGAGGATCTCGGTGAGCGACGTACGGGTGGTCACCGGGGCCGGCTCCGAACGCCCGGTGGCGGCACCGGAATCGGTGCGCTGGGACGCGTCCATGACGCTCACCGAGTTCGGTGAGGACCGGCCGGGCGCACCGCCGGTGCGCAACGGGACGTCGGGCGTGCCGGACTTCACGTACGACACCGGGGTGGGCAGCCAGGACACCTGGGAGCAGGCCTCCGGCACTCTGCGGATCACCGCCGCCCGGCCGAAGGCCGCCGCTGTCAAGGCGGTCGCGACGGACGCCTATCTGAAGAGCACGAGCTCGAAGCTGGGCGACGAGATCGACCTCACCCTGGCCGGGAACACCGTCCGGGTGACCCTGGCGGAGGCGGTGCGACGGCTGCCGACCACCGGGGCCGCCGATTCGTCCGGCGCCCCGGACCCGGTGGCGAGCGGCGGCGCGCTGCTGCTGGACCTGAAGGCCGTCACCGAGGTTTTGGCCCACCGGCCCACCGCCACGATCGAGGCGACCGAATGGTGGCTGAGCGCCGCCCCGGGCGACGCCGCGAAGGCGGCTGCCGCCCTGCGCGCCCTGCCGGACACCGATCCGGCCCAGGTGCTGGTCCGGGCGGAGGCCGCCCAGCGGCTGGTGGACGACCCGCTGGGGGCGGGGC
>NZ_NTGZ01000359.1 GCF_002551245.1 Streptomyces sp. rh34 | reverse complement strand
CCCCGCACCCCCCTCCTCGTCTACGCCCCCGCCCCCGCCCGGCGCCCCACCGTCGTCCGGGCCGTCCTCGACGCCGAGGGCCCCGCCCTCGTCGTCACCTCGGACCCCACCGTCTGGGCCGAGACGAAGGACGCCCGCGCCAAGCTCGGCCCGGTCCTCGTCTACGACCCGGGCCACCTCTGCGACACCCCGGCCCGCCTCCACTGGTCGCCCACCACGGGCTGCGAGCTCCCCGACATCGCCGCCGCACGCGCCGCCGCCCTGCTCGCCCCGGTACGCCCGCAGGCCAGGATCGACGCGGCGGTCGCCGACACGGCGCAGACGCTCCTCCAGTGCTGGCTGCACGCCGCGGCGGCGGACGGCCGCCCCTTCCGCCAGGTCCTCCGCTGGGCCTCCGGATCCGGCGCCCACGAACCGGTACGCCTTCTCCGTACGCACCCCAAGGCCGCGTCCGGACTCGCCGGGCTGCTGGAGTCCGCCCTCACCGCCTATCCCGAACGGCGCGAAGTGGCCCAGGAACTGACGGTACGGGCGTTCGCCGCCCTGTCCACGGTGCACATCCGCGAGGCCTGCACGGCTAACCGAGCGGATTCCCTCGCGCTGGAATCTTTTGCGGACGAAGGGGGAACGCTCTATCTGGTGGGCGAACCCATCGAGGATCCCCGCTCCCGCCCCGGCGCGATGCCCCTCCTCACCGCGCTCGCCGCAGACGTGGTCGAGCACGGCCGCCGCATGGCCGCACGGTCATCCGACGGTCGGCTCGACCCACCAATGACACTCGTCCTCGACGACGTCGCGGCTGTGGCACCCCTCCCCCAACTCCCTGAGCTGCTGGCGACCGGCCAGAACCGGGGCATGCCCGCACTGGTGCTGCTCCGCTCCCGGGAACAGGGACGGGCCCGCTGGCAGGAACGCCTGCACGCTCCGGCCCCGGGAGCCGGTCAGCCGGAAGGCCCTTAGGGCGAGAGGCCCCCGGAGCGCCGCCGCTACCCTTCGTCCCGCCCGAGGACGTACTCCAACTCCAACTCGCCCCGGCCGCCCGGGGCCGGAATCCGCTGCCCGGAGGGGACGAATCCGAACCGCCGGTAGAACGCGGCGGCGCGCGGGTTCTTCTCGTGCACATAGAGGCGCACCCGCTCCAGCCGGGGCGAGGACAGCGACCACGCCCACGCGACGGCCTCCCGGAACAGCGCGTCCGTCACCCCGGTCCCCCGCACCTCGGGACGGACGAACACACCGACGAGGTGCGCCTGTTCCACCGCGGCCGCCTCCCCGAAGCGCACATCGTCCTCCGGGCTCTCGACGAGCACGGTGACCGAACCCACCCACACCCCTTCGGGCGCCTCCGCGACAAACTGCCGGACACGACCGCCCCCGCCCTCGGCGGCGTCAGCCGCGCGCTCCTGCCAGAAGGCGTCCGGTTTCGCCACCGCTTCCTCGTACGACTCCAGAAACGCCACCGGGGCCGCCGGGTCCCGCAGAGCGTCCAGCCGCAACTGCCTGACCTGCGGCCATTCGTCAGCCCGCACCGCACGCATCACGTAATCCATGCCCCGATCCTCACCCCCACCCGCCCCACGTTCAACCGACTAACGCCACCGCGACCACCACCAACGCCACCATCACCAACGCGACCGCCGCCGCCACCACCCACAAAGCGACCGCACCCCACCCGCACCCGCGCCCCGTCGTACCCCGGTACTACGCCCCAGACCCACGTCCAGCCCCCGGTCGGACGACCGTGCCGCGCCGTCTCCGTAGCGTCGACCGCATGATCAAGGCACACGGACTCACCAAGCGGTACGGCGACAGAACCGTCGTCCAGGACCTCGACTTCACCGTCCGCCCCGGCACAGTGACCGGCTTCCTCGGCCCCAACGGCGCCGGGAAGTCCACGACGATGCGCATGCTCCTTGGCCTCGACGCCCCGACGCACGGCCGCTCCACCGTCAACGGCCGCTCCTACGCCACCCACCCCGCGCCCCTCACCCAGGTCGGCGCCCTGCTGGAGGCCCGGTCCGTCCACCCGGGCCGGTCCGCCCTCAACCACCTGATGGCCCTCGCCCACACCCACGGCATCCCGCGCCGCCGCGTCGAGGAGGTCATCGACCTCGCCGGGCTCACCGACGCCGCCCACCGGAGGGTCAAGGGCTTCTCCCTCGGCATGGGCCAGCGACTCGGCATCGCCGCCGCACTCCTCGGCGACCCCGCCACCGTCATCCTGGACGAACCGGTCAACGGTCTGGACCCCGAGGGCGTCCTGTGGATCCGCACCCTCCTCACCTCTCTCGCCGCCGAAGGCCGTACGGTCCTCGTCTCCTCCCACCTGATGAGCGAGATGGCCCTCACCGCCGACCACCTGATCGTCATCGGCCGAGGCAGGCTCCTCGCCGACACCACGGTGGCCGAGCTGATCCGCTCGGCGGGCGGGGCGTCCGTCAAGGTCGTCACCCCCCAGCCGGACGAACTGAGCGCACACCTGGCGGACCCGGGCGTGACCATCACCGCCACCCACGTCCCCACCACCGCCTCCCCCGCCCACGAACTCCGGATCCGAGGAGTGGAAGCGGCTCACATCGGAGGCGTGGCCGCCGCGCACGCGATCACGCTGCACGAACTCACGCCGCAGACCGTGTCACTGGAGCAGGCGTTCATGGACCTCACCCAGGAATCGGTGGACCACCGGCCGCAGCAGCGGACACCGGCCACTCCCGCCGCCTCCCTCTCTCCCTCCCCTCTCACCGGAGCAGCAGCATGACCACGCCCCACCCCGCCCCTCAATCCCCCGGCCCGCTCACACCGCCATCACCATCGCCATCGCCATCGCCATCGCTGCCACCATCACCGTCATCCCAGTACCGCGTCACCCCGGCCCGGATCCTCCGCTCCGAGTGGCACAAGCTCCGGTCCCTGCGGTCCACCTGGATCACCGCCATCTCCGCGGTCGTCATGGTCCTGGGCGTCGGCCTGATCATGGCCGGGACCTACACCTCCGGCGGCGGGGACTCCGACGTCGACACGGTCGTCCTGACCCTGTACGGCAGCATGCTCGGCCAGTTGTGCCTGATCGTCCTGGGCATCCTGATGACCGCCGGTGAGTACGCGACCGGCATGATCCGCTCCTCGCTCACCGCCGTACCCGCCCGGCTCCCCGTCCTGTGGGCCAAGGCCGCGGTGTTCGCCGCCACCGTCTTCACGGTCATGTTCGCCACGGCCCTGGTCACGTTCGTGGCGGCCCAGGCCTTCCTCCACGACACCGACCAGGCCGCCTCGCTCACCGACCCGGGCATCCTGCGCGCCTTGGCGGGGAACGCCGGGGCTCTCACCCTGCTGGGCCTGATCGCTCTCGGCCTCGGCGCGCTGCTGCGCTCGGTGCCCGGCGCCATCGGCGCGTTCATCGGCGGCGTCATGATCCTGCCGGAGATCCTCGGGATGCTCCCGTACGAAGCCGTCGAGCGCTCCATCATGTACTTTCCCACCCAGGCCGCCGGCGCCCTGGGCTCCGCCACCCCCATCCCGGGCACCGTCTCCCCCGGACCCGCACTGCTCGCCCTGTGCCTGTGGGCGGGCACGACACTGGCCGCGGCAGCGCTGGCGCTCGGCCGCCGCGACGTCTGACCCACGAGGAGAGCGACCAGGTGACGGACCACCCCCAGGCCGCGGGCACGTTCCCGGCGCCCGACGCCGCCACAGCGCCTCCCCCGCCCGCCGGCACCGGGGGCGTCGTCAGCCCCGCCGACACGGCCCCCCTCACCAGGATCATCCGCGGCGCCCTGGACCGCCTCCGCGCCTTCGACCGCCGTCGGCCACGGGTCTGGGACGCGGCGGTGACCGCGTTCTGGGCCGTGGCAGCGGTGCTCGACTACACCTCAGGCGGCTGGCGGACCGTCGCACACGACGACGTGACGGCGCCCGAAGCGCTGGTGCTCCTGATGAGCCTCTGCTTCTCGCTGCCGCTCCTGTGGCGCCGCACGCACCCCATGGCCGTCCTGCTGCTGATGGCACCGGCGTCCCTGGTGAACATCTGGACGGGCGCCGTGGTGCAGGCCGCACTCCTCCAGCTGATCCCGGTGTTCCAGATCGTCCTGCGCTCCTCCTTCCGTACGGTCGGGGCCGCGGCCGCGCTGTTCGTCGCCCCGGTCCTGGCCATCGGCGTCCGCATCCCCTCCACCTGGGGCCAGCAAGTGGTCTCGTATGTCTGGGGCCTGGTCTTCGTCGTCCTGCTGGGGATCGCGGTCCGCACGCGTCGCGAGTACACCGAAGCCCTGGTCGAGCGCGCCCACCGGCTGGAACACGAACGCGACCAGCAGGCCCGGCTCGCCGCGGCTGCCGAACGCACCCGCATCGCACGGGAGATGCACGACATCATCGGCCACAACCTGTCCGTCATCACGGGCCTGGCGGACGGCGGGGCGTACGCGGCCCGGAAGAACCCGGAACGGGCGGGCCAGGCGCTGGAAACCATCGGCGCCACCAGCAGACAGGCCCTGTCCGAGCTGCGCCGTCTCCTGGGCGTCCTGCGCGACGACCACCCCGAGGCCGAACGCACCCCGCAGCCCACGCTCGACGAACTGGCCCCCCTCATCGAGCGCGTACGCCGGGCAGGCCTGCCCGTCCACCTGGAGCTCCACGGCGAACCCCGCCCGCAGTCACTCACCCCGGGCCGCCAACTCACCGTGTACCGAGTGGTCCAGGAAGCCCTGACCAACACCCTCAAGCACGCCACCCCACCCGCTACGGACCGGCGCCCCCCGGAAGAGCCCCACCAGGAGCCCCTGTCCGCGACGGTCACCCTCACGTACACGCACACACACCTGGACGCCCGCATCACCGACACGGGCAACGGAGGCGGCCCGACCCCGGACACCGAGGAAACACCACCGCCGGCCCAGGGCATCATGGGCATGCGGGAACGCGCCGCACTGTACGACGGCACCCTCGAAGCGGGCCCGCTGCCGGACCACGGCGGATGGCAGATACGGCTCCGCCTTCCCCTGGAGGACACGCACCAGTGACGACCGTACTCATCGCCGACGACCAGCCGATGCAGCGCTTCGGCTTCCGCATGCTGCTGGAGAGCCAGGACGACATGACGGTCGTCGGTGAGGCCGGCAACGGCGACGAGGCCGTCCGGCTGGTCGCCCGCCACCACCCGGACGTCGTGCTGATGGACATCCGTATGCCGGGCCTGGACGGCATCGAGGCGACCCGGCGCATCATCGCCTCGGGTGCCCGCACCCGCATCCTGATCGTCACGACGTTCGACCTCGACGCGTACGCCTACGACGGCCTGCGCGCCGGCGCCAGTGGCTTCCTGGTCAAGGACGCCCTGCCCGAAGAACTCCTCGCCGGCATCCGTGCGGTGGCCGCCGGCGACGCGGTGGTGGCCCCGACCCTGACCCGCCGTCTCCTCGACGCCTACGTGCACCACCTCCCGGCCGTACCGGGCACACCCGCCGCGTCGGACCCGCGCATCACCACGCTGACGGAACGGGAACGGGAGATCCTCACCGTGATCGGCCAGGGCTGGTCGAACACGGAGATCGCCGCCCGCCTCCACCTCGCCGAGTCCACGGTGAAGACGCACGTGACCCGTATCCTCGCCAAAACAGGCGCGAGGGACCGCGTCCAGGCGGTCATCCTGGCGTACGACACCCGCCTGGTAGCCCCGATGTAGGCGCGCAGGCGATGCGGAAAAAGGGACCCGGAACGCAGAAAAGCCCCGCACCATAGGTGCGGGGCTTTCCCGGAAAAATTGTTCGGCGGCGTCCTACTCTCCCACAGGGTCCCCCCTGCAGTACCATCG
>NZ_NTGZ01000358.1 GCF_002551245.1 Streptomyces sp. rh34 | reverse complement strand
TATAAGAGACAGCCCGCGCCCTGGTCCCCGCCGGATGTCCGGCGGGGAGCACCGGCTCGCCCGCGGCGGGCACGGTCTCGGCGGCGAGGCCCTCGGTGGCCATCGACTGCGGCAGCAGCACCGGCTGCGGCCCCGCCCCCGCCACCGGCGCCGCCGGACGGGCGCCGCCGCGACGCTCGCGCCACCGCTCGCGCATCGCGAAGATCCAGGCCTCGGTCCGGGCGATCAGCGGCTCGAACCAGGGCAGCGCCAGCAGGATGAGCAGCCCGGCCGCCCAGCCCAGCACGACGTCGCTGAGCCAGTGCGTACCGATGTACACGGTGGTGAGGCCGACGCCCAGCGAGACCGTCGCGGACACCGCCGACAGATAGCGCCTGGCGCGCGGGGTGGTGGCCAGATAGGCGAGGATTCCCCAGGTCACGACGGCGTTCGCGGTGTGCCCGGAGGGAAATATATCGCCGCCGGCGAACATCTCGGCCGAGCCGATCTGTGTCGCGTAGTGCGGGCCGAGCCGCCCGAGCCCCAGCTTGACCGCGCCCACCGTCACGTTGAGCAGCAGCAGGGACGTGCCGAGGACCAGCAGCGGCCGGAGCGTGTGCTGACGCCAGGAGCGCCAGCCCAGCCAGCAGGCGACCATCACCGCGGTGGGGCCGCGCTGGCCGAGCACGACGTAGTAGTCCAGGAAGGCGTGCAGTTCGGGCCACTGCTGGTAGGGCCGGAACAGCATGACCTTCCAGTCCAGGGCCACCAGCCAGGACGTGATCAGCACCGCGAAGACGATGGCGAGATAGAACGCCAACGTCCCGCCGAAGAGGGCGATGCGGTGACGGCTCATCCGCGGCGCCTCTATCTTCGGCGGTTCCGGCTCCCGGTCCAGCCGGGCAAAGATGTCGGTACGCACCCAATCGA
Organism: Streptomyces sp. rh34; assembly: GCF_002551245.1. Lineage (GTDB taxonomy): Bacteria > Actinomycetota > Actinomycetes > Streptomycetales > Streptomycetaceae > Streptomyces. The sequence goes on along the minus strand of NZ_NTGZ01000358.1, from coordinate 4,944 downwards.
CGTTACAGCGAGTGAGTGTGTGAGCAGGCCAATCCGGGCTCTTTGTGATGACGATGTGATGTGGACTTTGTCTCGGAACGGTGTCTTTTCCGGCCGCGGAGAAGTACCTCCGTGATCATGCGGCCAATTGCCCGCCGGTTCCGTTCGTAAGCGTGTTTGATCTCTCGGAAATAGAGGCGTACCGGAATCCGCGGCAAATGATCCCGCCATTCGGGGGAGGCGCGTGCCGTCGCGCCGCGCCCCGCGACGTCCGGCCGGACCCCCGTCACGGCGGGCGTCCGGGCCTCCCCGGGCGGGAACCCCCGGACGGAGGGGGAATGGCGTACGCCACACTGTGCGGCGGACCGGGGTATGACATGCGCCACGTGTGACCTCGCCGGACTCGCGTACGCTGACGGCTCACTCGCCCGTCGATGCCGGGCCCCAGGGCCTGTCGTCGGACTGTCGTCTGCCGGGCGGCGTCTGGCACGCACGCTCGCGGCGTTGCCGAAATGCCCTGGTAGCTCCGCTACGAGACCATTCCGGCGCCCTGCGATCGCACGCACCGGACGCCGCCCGGCCGCCCTTCGGGCGACGACGGCAGTCGGACGACAAGCCCTGGGACGCGCACCCCACATCACCATCGGTCCGCCGAGTGCGAGGGACTCATCGGGAGGTACGTAGATGTCCGGGACGACCACGGCCGGGGCCCGGCTGCGCGAGGCCGCCGACGACGCCAACCGCTGGGTCGTCCTCGTGGTCCTCTGCCTCAGTCTGCTGGTCGTCGCACTCGACGCGACCGTGCTCCACGTCGCCGTTCCGGCCGTCACCGAGGACCTGCGCCCGAGTGGCACGGCCCTCCTGTGGATCGTCGACGCCTACCCCCTCGTCTGTGCCTCGCTGCTCATCCTCTTCGGCACGCTGGGTGACCGGATCGGCAGACGCCGCGTGCTGCTCTTCGGCTACGCGCTGTTCGGCGTCGCCTCCGCGCTCGCCGCGACGGCCGACACCCCGGCCGTCCTGATAGCGGCCCGCGCCCTCCTCGGCGTCGGCGGCGCGATGATCATGCCCGCCACGCTGTCGATCCTGCGCCAGGTCTTCCCCGACCGCCGGGAGCGGGCGCTCGCCATCGGCGTGTGGACCGCGGTCGCCGCGGTCGGCGCCGCCACCGGACCGGTCGTCGGCGGCTTCCTGGTCGAGCACTTCTGGTGGGGCTCGGTCTTCCTGATCAACATCCCGCTGATGGCCGTGATCCTGCCGCTGGGCCGCTGGCTGCTGCCCGAGTCGCGCGGCGGCCACGACGGCCCGTGGGACGTGCTGGGCGCGCTGACCGCCGCGGCGGGAGTGCTCGGCGTCGTCCTCGGCGTGAAGCGTCTGGGCGGCGGCGCGGGGCTTCTGGATCCGGTCTCGCTGGGGCCGCTGGCCCTCGGGCTCGCGCTCCTGATCCTCTTCGTGCGCCGCCAGAAGCGCCGCAGGCATCCGCTGATCGACGTCTCGATGTTCGCCCGCCCGGCCTTCTCCACCGCCGTCGGCTGCATCGTGCTCGCCATGCTGGCGCTGGTCGGCCTCCAGCTGATCGCCGTCCAGTACCTCCAGCTGGTGCTGGGGCTCAGCCCGCTGGAGACCGGGCTGCGGCTGCTGCCGCTGACCTTCGCGGCGATGGCCGCCGGCGCCACCGGCTCGCACACCCTGCGCCGCATCGGTCCCCGGCGCATGGTCGGCTGGGGTTTCGTCCTCACCGCGTCCTCGGTGCTGCTGCTCACCTCGATGGGGCAGCACGACCGTCCGGCCCTGCTGAGCTGCGCGTTCGTCCTGCTCGGCTTCGGACTGCAGACCACGCTCTTCGGGGCGTACGAGTCGATGCTCAGCGACGCCCCGCCGGAGCGCGCGGGCGGCGCGGCGGCCATCGGCGAGACCTCGTACCAGCTGGGCGCGGGCCTCGGCATCGCCCTGCTCGGCAGTGTCATGAACGCCGCCTACGCCCCCGGCCTCGCCGGTCTGCACGAGAAGGGCGTCCCCGCCCGCGCCGGGGCGGAGGCCTCCCACTCGCTGGGCGAGGCCTATCAGGTGGCCGCGGAGCTGGGCGGCCCGATGGGCGACCTGTTGCGCTCCACGGCCCGGCACGCCTTCATCGGCGGACTCCACATCACGCTGTTCGTCAGCGCGGGCCTGCTGCTGCTCGGGGCGCTGGCCGCCCTGCGCCTGCCGAAGGTCATGGAGTGTCCGCCGAAGGAAGCGTGCCACCGGGGCGAGGCCGGCGGCGGCGCGCCCACGGCCGCTGGATCCACGGCCTCCGTGTCCGCGGCCCCCGCGTACGGGGCGGACGAAGGCCGCGCCCCCGGCGCCGTCCGTCCGGCCGGACGGGACCGTCCGGCCCCGCGCCCGATGGTGCCCGCGCGACGCGAGCCGGCCGAGGCGACCGGCTCTGGACGAGCGGCACACTGAGCCGTAACGTCAGAACGACGCCCTGACTACCACTGCTAGTTTTCGGAGGGCGGGCGTCCCCCGGTCCCTCCGAGCACCGTGCGAGCCGCCGGAGGCACCCTCATGTCCAGCACCGAGTCCGCGAAGCCGTCGAAGCTCCCGCCGTTCGACGCGTCGGATCCCCTCGGCATCGACGACCTGCTCGGCCCCGACGACCTCGCGATCCGCGACACCGTCCGCACCTGGGCCACCGACCGCGTCCTGCCGCACATCGCCGAGTGGTACGAGAAGGGCGAGCTGCCCGGAATCCGGGAACTGGCCCGCGAGCTCGGCGCGCTGGGCGCGCTCGGCATGTCGCTGGACGGGTACGGCTGCGCCGGAGCGAGCGCCGTCCAGTACGGGCTCGCCTGCCTGGAGCTGGAGGCCGCCGACTCCGGGATCCGCTCACTCGTCTCCGTACAGGGGTCGCTCGCCATGTACGCGATCCACCGCTTCGGATCCGAGGAGCAGAAGCAGCGGTGGCTGCCCGGCATGGCGTCCGGCGACATCATCGGCTGCTTCGGCCTGACGGAGCCCGACCACGGCTCCGACCCGGCCGGCATGCGGACGTACGCCAAACGCGACGGCGGGGACTGGATCCTCACCGGCCGCAAGATGTGGATCACCAACGGCTCGGTCGCCGGAGTCGCCGTCGTCTGGGCGCAGACCGACGAGGGCGAGGACGGGCGGGGCATCCGGGGATTCGTCGTGCCGACCGACGCCCCCGGCTTCTCGGCCCCGGAGATCCACCACAAGTGGTCGCTGCGCGCCTCGGTCACCAGCGAGCTGGTCATGGACGAGGTACGGCTGCCCGCCGACGCGGTGCTTCCGGACGCGAGCGGGCTGCGTGGCCCGCTGAGCTGTCTGAGTCACGCGCGGTACGGCATCGTCTGGGGTGCCATGGGCGCGGCGCGGGCCAGCTTCGAGTCGGCCCTCGGCTACGCGAGGAGCCGGGAACAGTTCGGCCGGCCGATCGGCGGCTTCCAGCTCACCCAGGCCAAGCTGGCGGACATGGCCCTGGAGCTGCACAAGGGCATCCTGCTCGCCCATCACCTGGGCCGCCGCATGGACGCGGGCCGGCTCCGGCCGGAGCAGGTCAGCTTCGGCAAGCTGAACAACGTGCGGGAGGCGATCGAGATCTGCCGCACCTCGCGCACGATCCTCGGGGCCAACGGGATCTCGCTGGAGTATCCGGTGATGCGGCACGCCACGAACCTGGAGTCGGTGCTCACCTACGAGGGGACGGTGGAGATGCACCAGCTGGTACTGGGCAAGGCGCTCACCGGTCTCGACGCCTTCCGGTGAGCGGGACGCGCCGGTACGCGCGTGCCGGCCGGATGCGTTGACCGGATCTTTCCGGCGAGCGCCCTGCTCAGCTCTGGTTGAAGAAGCCGCCGGTCCTGCGGCCGGCGGCTTCGCCCGCCACCACCTGGGTGTCGGCGGGGGACAGCAGGAAGACCCGGGTGGCCACCCGGTCGATCGAGCCGCGCAGGCCGAAGATCAGTCCGGCGGCGAAGTCCACCACGCGCTTGGCGTCGGCGGGGTCCATGGCCGTGAGGTTGACGATCACCGGGACGCCGTCCCGGAAGAGCTCGCCGATGGCCCGTGCGTCCCGGAAGCTGTCCGGGGTCACCGTCGCGATCCGGCGGTCCTGCTCCTCGGCCGCCTCCGCGGCCACCTGCACCCGCGGGTCGGTGACCCAGGCCTGGTTGCCCGTACCGGTCTCCGCACCCTCGGCGTACTCGTCGTCGTAGTACCGCTCGTCGTTGTCCTCGACGAGGCCCAGCCAGGCGCTCGCCTTGCGCACCGATCCCATGGACGCCTCCTCTCACCGCGGTTCCTTGGTGTTCCGCATCTCTTTCGTATCCCTATGGTCGTCCATGATGTGGATACCGCGCCAAGTGGATAGTCGGCTCGCAGGCGATTCGTGACGTTACTGGTGCAGAAGATGTGGCGATTCGTCAGGGTTCCTCCTGTGCAAGAGGGCTTGTAGAAGGAAAATATGATGCTCCGGCCGTACGGGTGATCCGGGGGACGTACGGGTGAACGGGTCACTCGATACGATGCACGACGCTCCGGTGCGCGAGCGTCGCGCACCGGCTGAAAGGCTCCCGGGGGATCGTCGTGTTCGGAATCGTCAGGCCCTGTACCCACCGGCTCACCGAAGGCCTCAAGGCCGAGTGGATGGCCCATCTCTGCGGCCTGTGCCTGGCCCTGAGGGCGGATCACGGACAGTTCGCCCGTATCGTCACGAACTATGACGGCCTGATCGTCTCCGTCCTGACGGAGGCTCAGGCGGGCCGTACGCCCGAGGGCCGGCGCACCGCCGGTCCCTGCCCGCTGCGCGCCATGCGCACCGCGCCCGTCGCCAAGGGAGAAGGGGCGCGGCTCGCCGCGGCCGTCTCACTCGTCCTCGCCTCGGCCAAGGTCCGCGACCACGTCGCCGACCGGGACGGGCTGTTGGCCCGCCGCCCGGTCGCCGCCGCCGCGCGCCGGGCTGTC
>NZ_NTGZ01000357.1 GCF_002551245.1 Streptomyces sp. rh34 | reverse complement strand
AGATGTGTATAAGAGACAGGGATTGGGGGGTGCGGCCGGGGCGGGAGCGGGTGTGGCGCCCGGGGCGTGCGCGGGCTGCGCCACGGCCTCGTGCCGGGGCTCGGGGACGGGCGTGGCCGGGGAGGAGATCTCCCAGGCGTCGGCAGGGCGGGCGGCGCGGGCCATCACCGAGAGCGGATCCGCGTCCAGTTTCTGCTGGGGGCTGGGGGCGAACTTCACCGGCAGCTCGACCAGATGGCGGGACATGATGTTGCCGACCCAGCGCAACTCGCTCTCCCCGACACCGAGCTCCAGGTCCGGCAGGCGCATCAGGAGCGCGTCGACCCCGACGTCGGCGATGGCCCGGCCGATGTCCTGTCCCGGGCACTCGTGGGGGCCGCCGCTGAAGGCGAGGTGGGCGCGGTTGCCGCTCATGTCGGCGCCCAGGTCCGGGCGGACGGTGGGGTCGGTGTTGGCCGGGGCGATCCCGACGAGCAGGGCGTCGCCCGCCTTGATCTGCTGGCCGCCCAGCTCCGTGTCGCCGACCGCCCAGCGGCCGAAGACGGCGGTGAACGGCGGCTCGTCCCAGAGGGTCTGCTCGACGGCCTCGGGAACGGTCATGTGCCCGCCGCTGAGCCGGGCGCGGAAGCGCGGGTCGATCAGGACCATGCGCAGCACGTTGGCGATCAGGTTGGCGGTGGACTCGTAGGCGGCGATCATGACGAGGCGCAGATGCTCGATGACCTCGGTGTCGGTCATCTTCGCGGGGTGCTCGACGAGCCAGGAGGCCAGGTCCGGCGCGGATTCGGCGCGGCGGCGCTCGACCAGGCGCGTCAGCACGGACACGACGTGGGCGTTGCTGGCCACGGCGGTCTCGGTGCCGCGTGTCATGTCCCGGGCCGCCTGGACGAGACGCTCGTCGTACTCCTCCGGCATGCCGAAGATCGCGCACACCACCATCATCGGCAGGTGCTCCGCGAACTGTCCGACCAGGTCGGCGGTGCCCTTCTCGCAGAAGTCGTTGACGAGACGGTTACTGAAGCGGTTGATGTGGCGGCGCACCCCGCGGGTGTCGATGCGCTCCATGCTGTCGGTGACCGCGCCGCGCTGCCGCTCGTGCTTGGCGCCGTCGGCGAACACGCAGACGGGCTGCCAGGTGAAGATCGGGGCGAGCGGGTGGTCCGGGGCGACGCTGCCGTCCTGGAGGGCCCGCCAGCGCCGCGAGTCCCGGGAGAACTGGGAGGGCGTACGGGTGACGTGCAGGTTCTCGCTGTGGCCGAGCACGAGCCAGGCGGGCACGTCGCCGTGGAGCAGGATCGGGGCGACCGTGCCGTGTTCGGCGCGGAGTTTGTCGTAGAGACCCGCCGGGTTGTTCTCCGCCTCGGGGCCGTAGAGCCGGCGCAGTCCGCCGGGGCCGATGTCGAGGTTGTGGGCCGGGCACTGGGGCGGGGGCACGGCGCCGGGTTCGTGGTGGAAGGGGGTTGTCACAGGGTCTCCAGGGATCAGGATTCCAGGGCTGGTGCACAAGCGGGCGGGACGGGCCCGCGGGTCGCGGACCGGGCCGGGGGCAGGCGCCGCGGGATGGCGCGCGCCCCCGGTCGTGGACCCGGTCGTGGACCCGGTGGACCGGGGTGTCCCGAAGAGGGTTCGGCTCAGGCGAGGGGGACGGCCAGGCTGTGCAGATAGCGCATCAGGGTCATCAGCACATCGCGGCTGGAGGCCCGCAGCCGGGCGTCGCAGTCGATCATCGGGACCTCGTCCGGCAGGTCGAGGGCTGTGCGCAGGGCCTCGACCGGGTGGTGCGGCGCGTCGGGGAAGGTGTTCACGGCGACCACGAAGGGCACTCCGCGTTCCTCCAGCCGGCCGATGACGTCGAAGCTGACCTCCAGCCGTCTGGTGTCGATGAGGACGACCGCGCCGAGGGCGCCCTCGAAGAGGCCGTTCCACAGGAACCAGAAGCGTTCCTGGCCGGGGGTGCCGAACAGATAGAGGATCAGCTCCTCACTGAGACTGATCCGTCCGAAGTCCATGGCGACCGTGGTGGCGGTCTTCGCCTCCACCCCGGCGTTGTCGTCCACGCCGACGCCGGCCTGGGTCATGGTCTCTTCGGTCGTCAGCGGCCGGATCTCGCTCACCGAGCCGACCATGGTCGTCTTGCCGACGCCGAACCCGCCGACGATCACGACCTTCACCGCGGCGGTGGCCGTGGTGGGAAGGACGTCCTCGCTGCGGGGTCCGGTGATCGTGTCAGAGCTTCTGAAGTCCATGCATCACCGCTTCGAGAAGGGACCTGTCGGGGAGCGTGGCGCGGACGATCGGCGCCCGCGACTGGATGAGTTCGGTCGCGAGGAGATCGCTCAGGAGCGAGGTGACCACGCTGAACGGCAGGCTGAGGTAGGCCGAGATCTCGGCGACGGAGAGCGGCGCCTGGCAGAGCCGCAGGATGGCCGCCTGTTCGGGCTGGAAGGTCGGCGAGGGCTCCGCCCGCGCGACGACCATCGTGACCAGGTCGAGCGCGGACCGCTCACTGTCGTCGAGATCACCGGTGATCACGTACAGCCGTTCCGGGTCGTGCAGGTCCGGATCGGCCTTGCGGCGCTCTCGTCGAGGACCACTCATCCGGACTGCCCGCCGTGGCGGGGCGGGCTGGTCAGGTGGGCTCCGATCCGCACGACCATGTCCCGCATCCGGGCCCCGACGAGTCCGGCGTCGACGGTCTCGCCGGCCAGGACCGCGAGGTAGGCCCCGGTCCCGGCCGCCATCAGGTAGAAGAACCCGCCCGTCACCTCGATGACCACGAGCTTCATGAGGCCGTCGCTGTACGGGATCTCGGTGGCCACCGCGGCGGCCAGGCTCTGCAGTCCGGCGCAGGCCGCCGCGAGCCGGTCGGCGACGTCGGGGTCGCCGCCGTGCATCGCGATGCGCAGGCCGTCCGACGAGAGCACCACGATCTGGTGGATGCTCGGAACGTCGTCGGCCAGTTCCTTGAGCATCCAGTCCATGTTTCCCCGCTGCTGGATCACTTCAGGTCTCCCTTGTCCCACGCGTCATCGGAGTCTTCGCCGTGCTTTCGTTCCTGCGGTACGCCGTTGACGGCCTTGGTGAATGCCTCCAGCCACAGGCCGGGGGGCTTCTCCTCGCCGCGTCCGTCGGCCGCGCCCTCGTCCGCGCCGGGCCGGAACCCGTTGGCGGGTGCGGGGGGCGGTGGGGGCTGCTGCGGGAGGTTGTGCGAGCCGAGCGGGGCGCGGCCCCGGCTGCGGCGCTGCGGCAGCCCGTTCTCGGTCCACTCGGTGACCACGGGAAGGTCGTCCTCCACGGCTGCCGCGGGAGGGGCCGGGTGCGACGTGGCCGCGGGGGCACCGGTGGAGACCGGTGCGGCCACGGACGGCACGGGGCCGGTGGCGGCGGGCTTGGGCTTGCGCTTGCCGGGCGGCGGCACCACGTGCTGGAGCTGCGACATGTCCAGGGAACTGGTGGGCCGCGAGGTGGCGCCGATGCCGTGGGCGATGCCCGGGGCGGGCCCGGTGGTGATCATGTCGCGCGGCACGATGAGGACGGCGCGGACGCCGCCGTACGCCGACTGACGCAGCGACACCTGGAGCTGGTACATCCGGGAGAGCCGGCCGACGACGGCCATGCCGAGGCGCGGGGACTCCCCGAGGTCGTTCATGTTGATGCCGGCCTGGGCCTGGGCGAGCATGTTCTCGGCGCGGGCGCGGGCCTCCTCGCTGAGGCTGACGCCGCCGTCCTCGATCTCGATGGCGATGCCGGTCTGCACCTCGACCGCGGTGACGTGCACCCGGGTCTGGGGCGGCGAGTAGCGGGTCGCGTTGTCGAGGAGTTCGGCGCAGGCGTGGATGAGCGGTTCGACCGAGGTGCCGACGATGGCGACCTTGGCGATCGAGTGCAGATCGACGCGCTGGTACTCCAGGATCCGGGACATCGCGCCGCGCAGCACGCTGAACAGCGGTACGGGTTTGGGCCACTGGCGGCTCGGGCGGGCGCCGCCGAGCACGGCGATGGAGTCGGCGAGGCGGCCGATCAGCGCGGTGCCGTGGTCGATGCGCAGCAGGTCGTCGAAGACCTCGGGGTTGCGCCCGTAGTGGTCCTCCATCTCCCGCAGTTCACTGGCCTGGCGGTGCACGATCGCCTGGACGCGTCGGGCGACGCTGACGAAGGCGCGCTGAGCGGAGTCACGCCGCGCCTCCTCGTTGTCGATGACTTCGAGGACCTGGTAGATCTGCTCACGCAGCGCCTTGGGCAGATGGCGGTTGGCCACGTCCGCGTCGACGATGTCGCGCATCACTTCTTCGGGCGAATTGCCCACGCGCAGCCGCCGGATGGCGGCGGGCATGACGTCCTTGGTGAGCCGGACCGTCTCGGCGTCGTGCGAGAGGATGCGGTGTTCCAGGTAGGCGATGCGCTGTTCGTACTCCGCGCGCTGGACGCGCATGGCGCGCCGACGGCGGTGCAGCGCCACGGTGAGTACGGCGACCACGAGCGTGGCGATCGCGCCGCACACGGCGACTGGTATCCGCGCGGCCGGTACGACCAGGGCCGAGCCGGCGGCGGTGGCGCCGAGGAGCAGGGCCACGGGCAGCAGGACTACGCGGACGACGGGAATTTCTCTGTCGGTCGGCGGTGATTCAACACGGACCATCTAAAACCCTCTGGCGGTTGATTCCGGGATGTATGCGCGCGTGAGCGGAGACTTGTGAACAAGTGCTCGAATTCATCTCAACTCGACTTCACTGCGCGTGAGCTTAGCCAGATCAGAACAGTGCTTCGGCATATTCACCCAACCCTCTGCGGAAGCTCGCCGAGAGGAATACACTCACCAGTTTTTGCACGCTGCGCTGTGGAGCATGCGCAGCGAGTGAGCATGGCGGGAAATCGCCCCGCTTGAGACCTCTCCGCAGCGGAAGGCCGGAACAACCAACATCGGTTAGTGGCTGTTTCCAGGGCAAATCGCCCTCGCGTGAGCGGGTTTCACCCTGCATAACAGGACAACGAAACAGGTGATCGAACCGGATCGAAAGGTGCAGATTCCTGAGCTACGCGCGAGTGACGCGCAAAATCGCCGCGCTGACGCGCCTGCGGAGACCCACCGCCGGACCGCTGGATCAGCGCCTGACTCCGCCGAGCCGTCCCTCAAGATGCACGAGCAACTCACCCAGCCTGGAGCCGAGTTCGTCGCGCGCACCGCCGTCCAGACCGGCGAGCACCGCGCGTTCGTAGGCGAGCTGCTCGGGCAGGAGCCGGTCGACCAGGGCCCGCCCCTCCTCGGTGAGCCGGACATGGGCGACCCTCCGGTCGCGGGCGTCGCCCCGGCGCTCGACCAGGGCGCGGTCCTGGAGCGCGCGCAGCCGCTTGGTGACGGCGGCTCCGGAGGAGAAGGTCTCGCGGGCCAGCTCGCCGGGGGTCATCTCCCGGTCCGTCCTGCGTACGGCGCCGAGGAGGTCGAACTCGGCGCGGGTCAGCCCGGCGGAACGCAAGGGGGCGTCCTCCGCCTGCTGGAACAGTGCGGCGCAGCGGTTGATCCGGCCGATGATCTCCATCGGCCCGGTGTCGAGCCCCGGGTTGACGGCCTGCCACTGCCGGACCACCGAGGCAACGATGTCGTCGGTCACTCCGCTCCGATCGAAGGGGCGTGGACCGCAGGAGGTGCAGTGCCCCCGGGCCCCCGCCGTTGTGCTGTCGCGGCGAGCGTACGGTGTCCGGCCCGCTCGGCCGCGAGAAGGCGCTGCTCGGGCAGGGCGCTCTGCCACCATTCGCCCGCCGCGGTGTCACCGGCCTCGCGCAGTTCGACGAGGCTCGCGGTGAGCGTCCGGCGCGCCCGGTTCCGTGTCGCGGGCGCGGCCCCGGGGTCGGCGCCGGCC
>NZ_NTGZ01000356.1 GCF_002551245.1 Streptomyces sp. rh34 | reverse complement strand
AGATGTGTATAAGAGACAGGGCCGACACCGTGCACCTGCACGCCGAGGGACGGTGGCAGCGCGCCCCGCTGTACCGACGGACGGACCTGCGCCCCGCCGACACCGTCACCGGGCCCGCCGTCGTCGCCGAGGACGACGCCACCACCGTCGTCGACCCCGGCTGGGCGGCCGAAGCCGGTCCGGCCGGGCACCTCGTCCTCACCCGCAGCCGCCCCCGGCCCGAACGCACCGCCGTCGGCACCCGGGTGGACCCGGTGATGCTGGAGGTCTTCAACAACCTCTTCATGTCGATCGCCGAGCAGATGGGCGTCCGCCTGGAGAACACCGCCCACTCGGTCAACATCAAGGAGCGTCTCGACTTCTCCTGCGCCCTGTTCGACGCCGGGGGCAACCTGATCGCCAACGCCCCGCACATCCCGGTGCACCTCGGCTCGATGGGCGAGTCGATCAAGGAGGTCCTGCGGCGCAACGAGGGGAGGCTGCGCCCCGGCGACGTGTACGCCGTCAACGACCCCTACCACGGCGGCACCCACCTGCCCGATGTCACCGTGGTGACCCCCGTGTTCGACGCGGGCGAGGCAGGAGAGCCGGGCCGCCTGCGCTTCCTGGTGGCCTCGCGCGGGCACCACGCCGAGATCGGCGGCATCACCCCCGGCTCCATGCCCGCCTTCAGCCGGACGATCCACGAGGAGGGCGTGCTCTTCGACAACTGGCCGCTCGTCCGCGACGGCCGGCTGCGCGAGGACGAGACCCGCGACCTGCTCACCTCCGCCCCGTACCCCTCCCGCGACCCGGACACCAACCTCGCCGACCTGCGCGCCCAGATCGCCGCCAACGAGAAGGGCATCGCCGAACTGCGGCGTGTGACCGACCAGTTCGGCGCCGACGTCGTGGACGCCTACATGGGCCACGTCCAGGACAACGCCGAGGAGTCCGTACGCCGCATCGTCGCCGGACTGCACGACGGCCACTGCCGCTACGAGACCGACAGCGGGGCCCTGATCCAGGTGCGGCTGACCGTGGACCGCGAGGCCCGCGGCGCCCACCTCGACTTCACCGGAACCTCGCCCCAGCAGCCCGGCAACGCCAACGCACCCCGGTCCGTCGTCATGGCCGCCGTCCTCTACGTCTTCCGCACCCTCGTCGGGGAGGACATCCCGCTCAACAGCGGTTGCCTCAAGCCCCTGGAGGTGACGATTCCGCCCGGGTCCATGCTCGACCCCGGCTACCCGGCGGCGACCGTCGCGGGCAATGTGGAGACCTCCCAGGCGGTCACCGGAGCCCTGTACGGAGCGATCGGCGGCCAGGCCGAGGGCTCCGGCACCATGAACAACCTCACCTTCGGCAACGACCACGTCCAGTATTACGAGACGATCGCCAGCGGATCCGGAGCGGGGAACGGCTTCGACGGAGCCGACGCCGTCCAGACCCATATGACCAACTCGCGGCTCACCGACCCCGAGATCCTGGAGTGGCGGCTGCCCGCCCTGCTGGAGGGCTTCGCCGTCCGGGACGGCAGCGGGGGAGCGGGGCGGTGGCACGGCGGCGACGGCGTCGAGCGGCGCATCCGCTTCCTGGAGCCCGTCACGATCGCGCTGCTCTCCGGGCACCGCCGCGTCCCGCCGTACGGAGCGGGCGGCGGGGAGCCGGGGGCGCTCGGGGAGCAGTACATCGAGCGGGCCGGGGGCGAAGTGGTCCCGCTGGAGGGCCGCGACACCGCCGAACTGGACGCCGGTGACGTCCTGGTGGTGCGCACGCCGGGCGGCGGAGGCTACGGACCCGCAGAGACCTGACCCTGGCACGGGACCGGTCGCATAAACGCCGTTTCGACCGTTGTCGGTGCGAGGACCTAATCTGTCCCACGTGACTTCGCCTGCCTACCCGGACAACGCCTCGCCGCAGCTCAGCGCGGGGCCGCGGCCTGCCCCGGGCCCCGCCGCCGACGAGGGGCTCTCGCGGCGGCTGCGCGCGCTCGCGTGCACGGCGCCGCTGCACGACCTCGACGTCCGCAAGGCGAATCTGGCCGGCGAGTACACGGTGTACGCCATGGCGGAGGTCGCCCTCGCCGCCATCGACCACGTCACGCTCAACATGGACTTCGACACCGGAGCCGACCACGACCAGATAGTGGCCAGACTGCTGCCCCGGGTCGCCGCCCAGGCCCCCGGCCGCCCCGTCGCCGAGCACGAACGGGTCGCCCGCTGGGTCCTGGAGAACCTGATCAACGTCGGCAGTGTCGACCGCGGCTTCCGCGCGGTCTACGGCACGTTCGGCCCCGACGGGGTCTACGTCCGCCGGGACTACGACTTCAAGCTCATCGAGGAGGTCCCGGGCTACGGTGGCACGGTCTACCTCCGCGCCACCGACGAAGCGGTCAACGTCCTGGTCGGCGCGCTGGACACCGATGTCACCAGCGCCCAGATCGCCGCCGAGGTCAAGCTGGAGGTCCTCATCAGCCGGGGCCGCCTCGCCGACGCCCAGCTCGCCGCCGAACAGGCCCGCTACCGCACCGTGCAGTACGCCGAGACCCTGCGCCGGACCCTGGAGGCCACCCGGCGCAACGTCCGCGCCGTCGACTGGCTCCACACCGTCCCGGACATGATCGCCGAGGCCCTGGACCACGTGGCCGACCGCTACCGCCACGAGAACGCCATCCTCACCAACATCCGCAAGGCACGCGACGAGGCCGAGGACCCCGAGCACCGGCGCCGGGCCGCCGAGCTCGTCGACATCGTCAAGGACTGCATCCGCCGCCACACCCAGCTCCAGTCCCGGCTCCTGGAAGCCGGCCCCCTCTTCCGCGCGGAGCAGGACCGGCAGGCGTTCGCCCCGCCCGCCGGCCACGCGGGCCTCGACCTGTACGGGCAGCTCCTCGCCCCGCTCCTGCCCCTCCCCGTCGAACAGTCCACCCGGGCCACCGACGCCTTCTTCGCCCACGGCACCGGACTGCGCACCCCCACCTCCGTACGGGTGGGGGACCTGGTCGACCTGCTGCTCACCCCGCCGCTGGAGCGCGAGCACCTGGGCGCGGAGATGCCCGAGCCCGACCTCATCGCCACTCCCGACGACAGCCGGTTCAGCGAGGAGCAGCTCGCCCGCGCCATGACCCTGCTCGACCTGGAGCACGACGCCCCGCGCCGGCTCTCCGGACTGCTCGCCGAGGCCCGCCGTACCGGAGACACCGATCTGCCGTACCTGGTCGCCCTGCTCGCCGTCCACGCCGCCAGCCCGCCGGTCGGCACCGCCTATCGCCAGGGAGAACGACGCCTGCTGTTCGCCGTGGACGACGGGGCGGAGCTGGACGACCCGGAGTTCGGCGGCGCCGACCTGATCGTGGGCACCGCCCTGCTGGACGCCGTCGGCATGGCCGCCGACCGCAAGGAGGCCTCGTGACCGGCCCCGCGGCCTCCGTCGTGACCGGCCCGGCGACCTCCGTTGTGAACAGCCTCGCCGCCTCCGTCGTGAACCGTCCCGCGCCGTCCGTCGCACCCGGGCCCGCCCTTCTTCCGCACCCGCACGTTTTCCGTACCGAGGAGTCCCAGCCGTGAGCGACCACGACGCCGAGCACCCCGACGCGTGGGCCGAGCCCTCCGCGTACGCCGGGTCCTCCACCCCGTACGCGGGCGACTCCGCGCATCCGGGAGGCGCCGCCGAGCCCGCCGGACAGACGCCCGTCACTCCGGCCGACGCCGCCGACGCCGCCCGCCTGGTCTCCTTCGGGCTCCAGCCCAAGCTGCTGCCGGCCCGCGACGCCGAATACGCCGACCTGCTGCGGCGCTACCGCGAGGAGAGCGCCTTCGCCCGGCTCGCCGACGCCGTCGCCACCGGCCTCGGCCTCATCGTCCTGGAGGTCTCCCCGCGTGCCGGGATGGCCGTGACCGCGGGCGAGGACTCCGTCTTCGCCGTCCGCATGGGCGACTACGCCCGCCGCGCATCCTCCGACGCCGCCGACCGCTTCCTGCACGGCCTCGCCCACCTCGCCGTCGCCGCCATGGCCTTCCCCCGCCCCGAGGACCTCGCCGACGACGCGTACATCGGCCGCATCACGGTCAACGGCGTCGACGCCTTCGTCCGCCAGGCCTGCCGGCGACTGGAGGAGCGCGCCGAGGAACAGGGCGACAACACCGACCCGGCCAGCGACGCCCCCGGGCTCGAGGCCGGCTGGCGGATCTACGCCCGCCGCAGCGCCACCGGCGCGACCAAGGACGCCCGCCGACTCGCCGGCTCCACCACCGGCATCATCGGCAAGGCCGTCGCCTTCCTCACCGACTCCGGCTTCCTCCAGCGCACCGGCGACGACGCGGGCGGCGCCTACCGCACCACCGCCCGCTATCAGCTCCAGGTCCGGGACCTGGCGGGCAGCGCCGCCATGGCCGAACTGCTGGAGCTCGGCGTCGTCCCCGTCACCGACGGCTCCGCCACCCTGCTGCCGCCGCCCGACCCCGACAGCATGGAGCTGGCCGCCGACGCGGGCCTGCCCTTCCACTCCTGACCCGACTCCACTCCACTCCTGACCTGGTCCGGCCCGACCGGCCGTTCCCGACCAGCCCGCCCGCCCCGCACCTGCCGCTCACCGAACGACGAGAGTCCGCCGCCATGTACGAGTTGTCCCGGGTCCGCCTCTACTCCATCGGGCCTGCCGGTGCGCGCTACGCCGACACCGTCCTCGACCTGCGCGGCGTCGGCGCACCCGTTCCCAGCCCCGCCCCCGCCCAGGCGGAGTTCTTCGAGGACGAGCCGGTCGGCCCGCCCCGCCGCCCGGCCCCCGCCGGCGTGCTCTTCCTGGAGAACGGCGGCGGCAAGTCCGTCCTGCTCAAGCTGATCTTCTCGGTGATGCTCCCCGGCCACCGCAACACGCTCGGTGGCGCCAGCTCCGGCGTCCTGCGCAAGTTCCTCCTCGCCGACGACTGCGGGCACGTCGCCCTGGAATGGCAGCACACCCTCACCGGTGAGTGCGTCGTCGTCGGCAAGGTCAGCGAGTGGCGCGGCCGGCAGGTCTCCAACGACCCCCGCAAGTTCGCCGAGGCCTGGTATTCGTTCCGCCCCGGCCCCGGACTCAGCCTGGACAGCCTGCCCGTCGCCGAGTCCTCCGTCGTGGGCCGCCCCGCCGAAGGCGTCTCCGGCGCACGCGGCAGGCGGCGCACGATGAAGGGCTTCCGCGACGCGCTGATGGACGCGGGCAAGTTCTACCAGCATCTCGACGTGCACTGGGAAGAGATCCACGACCGCTGGAACGAACACCTCGGCGACCTCGGCCTCGACCCCGAACTCTTCCGCTACCAGCGCGAGATGAACTCCGACGAGGGCGAGGCCGCCGGGCTCTTCGCGGTGAAGAAGGACTCCGACTTCACCGACCTCCTGCTCCGCGCCGTCACCGACACCCGCGACACCGACGGACTCGCCGACCTGGTCAGCGGCTTCGGCAACAAGCTGGGCCGCCGCGCCGAGCTGACCGCCGAACGCGACTTCACCGCGGGCTCCGTCGACCTGCTCGGCCGAATCGTCGAGGCCACCGGCACCCGGGCCCGCACCCGCGACATCCACGCCGGCGCCGAACGCCGCACCCGCACCCTGGCCCGCCGCCTGACCGCCCGCGCCGCCGAGGAGCGCGGCCGCACCGCCGAGCTGGCCGAACGGGTCACCGATGCCGCCCACACCGTCACCGAAACCGAGTCCACTCGGGGCCGCCGTTCCCTGATCGCCGCCGAACTCGCCTACCGGCACGCCTCGCTGGCCCTGACCGCCGCAGAGAAGAGCGCCGCCGCCGGCCGCAAGGAGCTGGTCGAGGCCCGCACCCTGCACGCCGCCTGGCAGGCCGCCGAGGCCGTCCTGCGCCACCGCGCCGCCGCCGACCGCTCCGCCAGGGTCGCCGCTGTCTCTTATACACATCTCTGAGCGGGCTGG
>NZ_NTGZ01000355.1 GCF_002551245.1 Streptomyces sp. rh34 | reverse complement strand
CCCCGGCGGGCTTCTTCGCCCAGGGCGGCGGCTACGAGTACCCGGCGTTCCTCGGCTTCACCGCCGCGGCCATCGGGCTGACCGGCCCCGGGCGCTACTCCGTGGACCACGCCACCTGCCATGTCTTCGACCGTCCCTGGATGGTCGCGCTGGCCTTCGCGGGCAGTGCGGTCGCCGCCGCCGCGGTGGTCGGCAGGCGCGCGAAGGGGCAGGCCGACCAGGCGCGGGAACCGTCCTGATGAGCGAGGACCCCTTTCGGGCCGCCGGCCCTTCCGGTCCCGTCGGCTGAGCCGGTTCGACCGGCCCCGACGGCCCGCCGCCACCGGCCGGCCCCGAGCCGGCACCGGGTCCGGACAGCCCCTGGGTGACCGGCGGGGTGCTCCTCGCCGGGACCCTCATGCTCTGCCAAGGCGTCGTGACGGCCCTGGCAGACATCGCGGCCCTCGCCGCCTACCGCGAACCGGACCCGGCCTCCGCGGCCGTGCCGCGCTGACCGTCCTCCCCTTCCTCCCCTTCCCGGCTCAGGGCACCCGGCCACCACGCCTTCGGCCCGATGTCCCGCACCAGCGCCGGGACGAGGAGCGACCGGACGACCAGCGTGTCCAGCAGGACGCCGAAGGCCACGATGAACGCGATCTGGAGCAGGAACGCCAGCGGGATCACGCCCAGCGCGGCGAAGGTGGCCGCCAGGACGACGCCCGCCGACGTGATGACCCCGCCGGTCGTGGTGAGCCCGCGCAGGATGCCCTCCCTGGTGCCGTGCCGCAGCGACTCCTCGCGGACCCGGGACATCAGGAAGATGTTGTAGTCGACGCCCAGGGCGACCAGGAAGACGAATCCGTACAGCGGCACCGATGAATCGGTGCCGCTGAAGCCGAACACATGGGTGAAGACCAGCGAGGAGATGCCCAGCGTGGCGAGGAAGTTCAGCGCCACGGTCGCCACGAGCAGCACCGGCATCAGCAGCGACCGCAGCAGGAAGACCAGGATCACCAGGATGATCGCCAGCACCACCGGCACGATCAGCATGCGGTCGTCCTCCGCCGTCCGCTGGGTGTCGTACTGCTGCGCGGTGTAGCCGCCGACCAGCGCGTCCGATCCGGGTACCGCGTGGACCGCGGTGCGCAGGGCGGCCACCGTCTCCTTGGCGCCGTCGCTGTCGGCCGCGTCCTTGAGGGTCGCGTCGACGCGGACCTTGCCGTCGACGACGAGCGGTTCGCCGCCCGGCCGCCCGCTCGCGCCCACCGGCGCGACGGAGGCCACCCCGTCGGTACGGCCGGCCGCCTCGCTGACCTCGGTCAGCCGGTCGGCCGCCGAGATGATCACCACCGGATTCCCCGAACCGCCGGGGAAGTGCTCGCTCAACGTCTCCTGGGCGGCCACGGACGGGGCGTCGTTGACGAAGATCTCGTCGAGCGGAACACCCTTGGAGGTGAGCGTGGGGGCGAACGCGGCACAGGCGATCAGGGCCGCCAGGGTGATCGCCCACACCTTGCGGGGCGCGCGGTCGACGAGGGCGGCCACCCGGTGCCAGATGCCGTGGCCGCCGGACAGCCTGTCGTCGGCGGGCTTGGGCTTCGCCGGCCAGTAGGCCTTCCGGCCCAGCAGCACCAGAGCGGCGGGCAGGAAGGTGAGGGCGCTCAGGACCGAGCAGACGATGCCGATCGCACCCACCGGCCCGAGCGCCCGGTTGTTGGTGAGGTCGCTGAGTAGCAGGGCGAGCAGTCCCGCCGCCACCGTCGCGGCGCTGGCCGTGATCGGGCCGAAGGACTCGCGCAGCGCGATGCGCATCGCGGCGAACCGGTCACCGTGGACGGCGAGTTCCTCCCGGAACCGGGCGGTGAGCAGCAGTGCGTAGTCCGTCGCCGCGCCGATCACCAGGATCGACAGAATGCCCTGTACCTGCCCGTCGACACGCACGATGTCGTGGTCGGCGAGGACGTAGACGATCGCACAGGACAGGGAGAGGGCGAACACGGCGCCGAGGATGATGACGAAGGGCAGCAGCACACTGCGGTACACCAGCAGCAGGATGACGAGCACCGTGATCAGGGCGACCCCGAGCAGCAGCCCGTCGATGCCCGCGAAGGCGTCGGACAGGTCGGCCTGGCTCGCGGCCGGCCCCGCCAGCTGGACCGTCGTGCCGGGCACGGACGCGCCCGCCCCCTGGATCCTCTCCAGTACCGTCGGCAACTCGTCCCCGAGACCGGGGCTCAACTGCACGATTCCCTGGAGCGCGAGGCCGTCTTCCGAGGGCAGTGCGGGGGAGGGGGATCCGACCACGCCGTCGCTCCCGGCGAGCGAGGCGAGGGCACCGGTGGCGGCCTCCCGCTGCTCGTCGCTCACCGGCGCGTCCTTCTCCGCCGACGTCCAGACGACGATGGCCGGCAGGGTCTCGTTCTGCTGGAACGCCTTCTGCGCGTCGATGACTTGGGTGGACTCGGCGTTCTGGGGCAGGAAGGCGGCCTGGTCGTTGGTGGCGACCTCGCCGAGCTTCCCGGCGTACGGGCCGAGCCCGCCGCCGATGCCGAGCCACGCGATCAGCAGCAGGACGGGGATCAGCCGGCGGATCGATCGTGCAGGGGTGGACATGTCTCTCCCGGGGGTGGAGATATCTCAGTGATGAACAATCTCAATCGTTGAAATAGATTACGGGACCGCTCGCGCGGGCAGCCGCAGGGGGTGGGTTCGGTGGCCGTCGTCCTTCCATGGACGCACCCGGCCGGGGAAAAGCTCAGCGGCGCGCCGGGGGGACCTCTCCCAGCTCCTCGTTCATCGCGGCGAGGAAGCGCAGGACGGTCGCCAGCTCCGTCTCGCTGAAGCGCGCCCTGGCCCGTGCCGTGGCCTCGGCGAGCGGCATGAAGTAGTCGCGGGCGGCCGTCCGGGCGCTCGCCTCGTAGTACACGTGTACCACCCGGCGGTCGGTGCTCTCCCGGGCCCGGCGGACATGGCCCGCCCGCTCCAGTCGGTCCAGGCAGGCGGTCACCGCGCCGGAGGTGAGGCCCAGATGCTCGCGCAGCGCCCCCGGGGTGAGGGGCGACGGGGCGTCGAGAATGGCCGCGAGCGCGCTCACGTCCGTGGGGTGCAGCTGCTGGTTCGCCGCGAAACCGTGGGTCATCCGGTTGATCTCGCCGTTCATCCGGCGGAGCTCGACCGCGAACGCCTGGAGGTCCGCGAGCGGCGCCTCGGGTTCCGAGGCGCCGCTCCGGGTCGGTCGGTCGTCGGCGCTGGTCACGCCCTCAGCGTATAGAACGGACGCGCGGAGCCCGTGCCCGGACCGTCGCGCTGTGCCCGGACCGTCGCGCTGTGCCCGGACCGTCGCGCTGTGCCCGGACCGTCGTGAGGTCCGGGCACAGGATCCGCTGTGCGCGGAGGCGGCGGCGCAACCGTCACGACGACGGCGGCATGAGCACGCTGTCGACCAGATTCACCGTTGCGTTGGCCGTCGGCACATCGCCACAGACGATCTTCGAGGAGTCGTTCACCGTGAACTCGGTGCCCGAGCCCTTCGTCGTGAGGTCGCTGCCCTCCAGCGTCTTGAAGGCGCCGTCCTCCATCTGCTGGGTCGTGACCTCCTCGCCCACCACGTGGTACGTCAACACCTTGGTGAGCTCGGCCTTGTCGTTGAGGAGCGCCTCCAGATCAGCCTGCGGGATCTTCTCGAAGGCGGCGTTGGTCGGCGCGAACACAGTGATGTTCTTCGCGTTGTTGAGCGTGTCGACCAGACCTGCCTTCTTCACCGCGCCGACAAGGGTGGAGAGTTCGGGGTTGTTGGACGCGGCGGTGGCGACCGGGTCCTTCGCCATGCCCTCCAGGCTGCCCGCGCCCTCCTTCGGTACGGAGGCGCAGGCGGGGCCGTACGGTTCGGCGGGTGCCCCGGCCTGGGCCTGCGGAGCGAAGAAGGCCAGAGAGGCGGGAAGGGCCAGTGCCGCGGCGGACGCCGCGGTGCGCTGCAGACGGGTGATCGTCATGATGTCTCCTCCGGCGAGCGGGGTGGGTCTTCTCCTTGTCTCCACGCTCACGCGCGTTCGCCCGGACCGCTCGCCGCGTCGTTTCTGCGTCGAAAGTCACCCTCCGGCGCGCTCATGACATTGATCCACCGGACCGGGGCAACCGGGATGCATGAATACCCGTTCAGTAGCAGCGCAGGGACGCGGCCAGGCCAGGAAAGCCGCGAACAGCACCGCGATGGAGGCAGGGGCCCGCGCGGGCTTCGTGGGCCGTGGGGTGATCTACGTCCTCGTGGGCGCCCTCGCCCTGCGGATCGCGCTGTCCGGAGGCGGTGGGAAACAGGCCGACCGGGGCGGTGCGATCGGCGAGATAGCGGAGAAGCCCTTCGGGCAGGTCCTGCTGTGGGTGCTGGGCATCGCCCTGGCGGGGATGGCGCTCTGGCGGCTTTCCGAGGCGCTGTTCGGCGCGGCCGGACCTGACGGCCGCGAACCCACCAAGCGGGCCATGGCGGCGGGCCGTGCCGTCTTCTACGGATTCGTCGCCTACTCCGTCCTGTCCTTCGCCGCCGGTGACTCGGGCAGTGGAGGCGGATCGTCGGACCAGCAGTCGAAGGACATCACCGCCAAGGCGCTCGGCTGGCCCGGGGGCCAGTGGATCGTGGGGATCGCGGGCGTGGGGGTGGCCTGTGCCGGTGTCTGGATCGCGGTCCGAGCCCTCCTGCGGAAGTACCACAAACACCTGAAGATGTCCGAGATGTCCAAGCGGGTCCGGCAGGCGGTCGACTTCACCGGAGTCTTCGGCGGTACGGCGCGCGGCATCGTGTTCGCTACGGCGGGCGGGTTCGCGGTGGCCGCCGCGATCAAGCATCAGCCGGACGAGTCCAAGGGCATGGACGACACCCTGCGCTCCTTCACCGACACTCCGGTCGGCCCGTGGCTCCTGGTGGTCATCGCCCTCGGGCTGGTCGCCTTCGGCGTGTTCTCCTGGGTCAACGCCCGCTACCGCAAGGTCTGAGTGCCTCCCCGTCCGAGCGGTCCGGCCGCCGCCGCACGCCTGCGGGCGGCGGCGGCCTCGCGGTCCGCCTGCCCCGGGTGGCGGCGGCGCCAGTACGGATTGTCGTGCGGCAGGCCGCCGGTCACTCGTCCGTACATGCCGAACGTGAGGATCAGCAGCCCCATCACGAAGCTGAAGACGACGTTCGACATGCCGAAGTCCAGGATGTTCGCGGGCTGGTCCAGGATGAAGAGATGGCCGAAGCCGCTCAGCAGGAAGAGCGAGCCGATCGTCATGTTCAGGGTGGACGCGACGTTTCCGCCCACCGCGGCCCCGGCGATCAGCAGCCCGCCGACGATTACCGAGATCAGGCTCAGCAGACCGTTGGTCGACAGTCCGGCGATGTGATCGCCGCCGGTGTCGAAGAAGCCCAGCCGACTCGTGAAGCCGAGCACGCCGAAGGCCAGCAGGATGGCGCCGCAGAGGCCCGCGCCGATCCGGTACACCATCGCCAGCCGGTGATCGACGGGGAGTTCGTCGCTCAGTTTCATGGCCGTCTCCTGTCCATCCTGCCGGTCGGGGTGAGGACGCGGTGGTGGGTGAGGGCATCGCGCACAACCCCGCTACCTCCAGCCAACCGCGCGGCGACACGTCGGGCAACATGCATCGTTATTGCATCGTATGGTGGGATTTATGGACCACCTGATGGGCCCCGTGACCGACGCGGCGATGGGCCCGGCGGGCCACCGCACCGGTGGCCGGCCGCCGGCCGACGCAGGGCTGACCACCGGCGCGGTGGCCCGCCTTCTGGGTGTCGCGCCGACGACGCTGCGCTCGTGGGACCGCCGCTACGGCATCGGGCCGGCCGCCCGGGAGGACGGCCGACACCGCCGCTGGACCGGGGCGGACATCGCCGTTCTGCGGAACATGTGCCGCCTGACGAGCGCGGGTGTGCCGCCGGCCGAGGCCGCTCGTGCCGTTCTGGCCGGACCGCCCCGCGCCACGGCCGCGC
>NZ_NTGZ01000354.1 GCF_002551245.1 Streptomyces sp. rh34 | reverse complement strand
GTCGCCGACCGTCATCCGCGGGTTCAGCGAGGTGTACGGGTCCTGGAACACCATCTGGATGTTGCGGCGCACGGCCTTCAGCGCCCGGCCCGACAGCTTCGCGATGTCCTCGCCCTTGTAGCGGATCGCGCCGGCGGTGGGGCGTTCCAGATGGACGAGCATCTTGGCCACGGTCGACTTGCCGCAGCCCGACTCCCCCACGATGCCCAGCGTCTCGCCGGCGTACAGGTCGAAGTCGACGCCGTCGACGGCCCTGACCGCGCCGATCTGCCGCTTGAAGAGGACGCCCTGGGTCAGCGGGTAGTGCTTGGCGAGGTCGCGTACCTGGAGGATCGGGTCGCCCTCCGTGTACGGCGTGACGGCGTCCTCCCGGGCCCGGGACAGCAGGGTGGAGCCGGCCGCGCCACCGCCGGTCCCCGCGTTCTCGTCGCGGTCAGCGCGCATCGAGCGTCTCCTTCCAGAAGTGGCAGGCGCTCCGGCGCCGCTCGTCCACCTCGTAGAGCGGCGGAACGTCGCTGCGGCATACGTCCCGGGCCTGCGGGCAGCGGGGGTTGAAGGCGCAGCCGGGCGGAATGCGGGTGAGGTTGGGCGGCAGGCCCTTGATCGCGTAGAGCTCCCGGCCCTTCTGGTCCAGACGCGGGATCGACTGGAGGAGGCCCTTGGTGTACGGGTGGGCGGGGGCCCTGTAGATGTCGTGCACGGGGGCGGTCTCGACGATGCGGCCCGCGTACATGACGGCGATCTTGTCGGCGACGTCGGCGACGACGCCGAGGTCGTGGGTGATCAGGATGAGGCCCATGTTGAGCTCGCGCTGGAGTTCGGCGAGGAGTTCCATGACCTGGGCCTGGACGGTGACGTCGAGGGCGGTGGTCGGCTCGTCGGCGATGATCAGGGACGGTTCCAGGGCCATCGCCATGGCGATCATGATGCGCTGGCGCATCCCGCCGGAGAACTGGTGCGGATAGTTGCCGACCCGTTCCTTGGCGGCCGGGATGCGGACCCGGTCCATCAGCTCGACCGACCTGGCCTTCGCGTCCTTGCGGGACATGCCGCGGTGCACGACGAACATCTCGCCGAGTTGCTGGCCGACGGTGAGGACCGGGTTGAGCGAGGACAGGGCGTCCTGGAAGATCATGGCCATCTCCTGGCCGCGGATCCTGCGCCGCTCCTCCGGCTTGAGCTTCAGCAGGTCCCGGTCCTTGAAGAGGATCTCCCCGCCGGTGATCTTCCCGGGCGGCATGTCGAGGATGCCCATGATCGCCTGGGCGGTGACGGACTTGCCGGAGCCGGACTCGCCGAGCACGGCCAGCGTCTCGCCCTCGGCCACCGAGTAGTTGACCCCGTTGACGGCCTTGGCGACGCCTTCGCGGGTGTGGAACTCCACGTGCAGATCGCGCACTTCGAGCAACATGGCAACCGGCTCCTCAGCGCAGCTTGGGGTCGAGGGCGTCGCGCACCGCGTCGCCGAGCATGATGAACGCGAGCACGGTGACCGCCAGCGCTCCGGCGGGCCAGAGCAGCATGTGCGGGGCGTTGCGGATGTAGTTGGCGGCCGCGGAGATGTCGATGCCCCACGAGACGGCCGGGTCCTTCAGGCCGACCCCGAGGAAGGAGAGGGTCGCCTCCAGCGAGATGTACGTGCCGAGCGCGATGGTCGCCACGACGATGACCGGGGCGATGGCGTTCGGGGTGATGTGGCGCAGCATCATGCGGGAGTTGGAGGCGCCGAGCGCGCGTGCCGCCTGGACGTAGTCGTTCTGTTTGGCGGTGATGACCGAGCCGCGGGCGATGCGGGCGATCTGGGGCCAGCCGAGCAGGACGATGAAGCCGACGACGGGCCAGACGGTGGAGCTGGTGACGACGGAGAGGAAGACCAGGCCGCCGAGGACGACGGGGATGCCGAAGAAGACGTCGGTGAGGCGGGAGAGGATCGAGTCCCACCAGCCGCCGAAGAAGCCCGCGAGTCCGCCGAGCACGCTGCCGAGGATCGCGACGCCGAGGGTGGAGCAGATGCCGACGGTCACCGAGGTGCGGGTGCCGTACACGACCCGGGTGTAGACGTCGCGGCCCTGCGGGTCGAAGCCGAAGGGGTGGCCGGGCTCGGAGCCCTTCTGGGCGTCGTCCAGGTTGGCCTGGAGGGGGTCGCCGCCCGCGATGAGCGAGGGCCAGATCGAGATGGTCACCAGGAAGAGGATGACCAGCGCGGAGATGATGAAGACCGGGTTGTGCCGCAGGTCGCGCCAGGCGTCCGACCAGAGGCTGCGCGGCTTGCCGGACGGGCCCGTGCCGTCGGGGCCGGCCGGGTTCTTCTCCAGGCTGGCGCCCTCCGCCATGGCGAGGTCCATGGGGCCGCCGGCTCCCGCCGGGGAGATCGCTCCGTCCGATGACTGCGGCTCAGGCATAGCGGATCCTCGGGTCGAGTACGGCGTACAGGAGGTCGACGATCAGGTTGGCGGCCAGGAAGACGAGGACGAGGATCGTGACGAACCCGACGACGGTCTGGGAGTTCTGGCGCAGGATCCCCTGGTAGAGCTGGTAACCGACGCCGTGGATGTTGAAGATCCGTTCGGTGACGATGGCCCCGCCCATCAGGGCTCCCACGTCGGTGCCGATGAAGGTGACGACGGGGATCAGGGAGTTGCGCAGCAGGTGCCGTACGACGACCCGGCGGCGGGGCAGGCCCTTGGCCACGGCGGTGCGTACGTAGTCGGCGCGGGCGTTCTCGGCGATCGAGGTCCGGGTGAGCCGGGTGACGTAGGCGAGCGAGACCGAGGCGAGGACCAGGCCGGGGACGAGCAGTTCGTCGAAGGTGGGGTCCGCGGAGACCGAGGGCTTGATGATGCCCCACTTGACGCCCAGGAGGAGCTGGAGCAGCAGGCCGGTGACGAAGGTCGGGACGGCGATGACGACCAGGGTCAGGATGAGGACGGTGGTGTCGACGGGGCGGCCGCGCCGCAGGCCGGTGACGACGCCGAGGCTGATGCCGATGACGACCTCGAAGACGACCGCGACGACGGTGAGCCGGATCGTGATGGGGAAGGCCGTGGCCATCAGCTCGGTGACCTTCTGCCCGTTGAACGCGGTGCCGAAGTCGCCGGTGAACACGTTGCCCATGTACGTGAGGTATTGCTGCCAGACCGGCTTGTCGAGGCCGAACTCGGAGCGCAGCTGAGCGGCGGTGGCCGGGTCGCACTGGCGGTCGCCGCAGAGGCCCGCGATGGGGTCGCCCATCACGTTCACCATGAGGAAGATCAACAGCGTGGTGCCGAAGAAGACGGGGATCATCTGCAGCAGCCGCCGGATCACATAACGTCCCATGAGGGGCTCCGGGGGGGGTCGGGGCGGACTCGACGAGGGGTGTGCGGACGGCAAGCGGTGCGCGGACGGCCGGGGCGCGTGTCGGGCGTCCCGGCCGTCCGCGTCTCAGCGCGTCACTTGACGGTGATCTCTTCGTAGACCGGGACGCTGAACGGGTTCAGCGCGACGTTGTCCACCCGGTCCGAGTAGCCGGCGCTGCCGTTCTGGTACCAGAGCGGGATGACCGGCATCTCCTCGACGAGGATCTTCTCCGCGTCCTGGAAGGTGGTGATGGCCTTCGCCTTGTCGCTCTCGGCGTTGGCCTTGTCGATCAGGCCGTCGAACTCCTTGTTGCTCCACTTGCCGTCGTTGGACGGGGCGTTGGTGTAGTAGAGCGGCTGGAGGAAGTTCTGGATCAGCGGGTAGTCCATCTGCCAGCCCGCTCGCCAGGCGCTCTTCAGCTTCTGGGTGGAGACCTGGGCACGGAAGTCGGCGAAGGTGCCGACGGGGCCGCCGACGCAGGCCTTGTTGTTGCCCATGACGTTGTTGATGCTGTTGCAGACGGCGTCGACCCATTCCTTGTGGGAGCCGGTGTCCGCGTTGTACGAGATCTTCAGCTGGCCGCCGGGGATGCCGCCGCCCTCGTCGATCAGCTTCTTGGCCGCGGCCTTGTCGTATGTGCACTCCTTGCCGCACAGGCCCTTCTTGAAGCCGCCGTCGTCGCCGAGGACCGGGGAGGTCCAGTCGGAGGCGGGGGTGCGGGTCTTCTGGAAGATCTGGTCGGTGATCTGCGGCCGGTTGATCGCCATCGAGAGGCCCTGGCGGACCTTGCGGGCGTCGTCGGTGTCCCACTCCTTGTCGTAGAAGGGGAAGGCCAGGGTCTGGATGATGCCGGCCGGGGTGTTGATGTACCGGTCGCCGAGGTCGGCCTCGACGTTGCGGAGCTGGGAGGCGGGCACGTCGTCGACGAGGTCGAGGTTGCCCGATGTCAGGTCGGTGTAGGCGGTGTTGTTGTCGGTGAAGACCTTGAGGTCGACGCCGCCGTTCTTCGCCTTGTCGTCGCCCGGGTAGTCGTCCCACCTGCGCAGGTTCATCGAGGAGCCCTTGGCGTACGACTCGATGGTGTACGGGCCGTTCCCGACGGGCTTGGACAGCCAGGCGTCGTGGTCGTCGTAGAACGCCTTGGGCAGGGGGACGAAGGCGGAGTAGCCGAGGGTGTCGGGCCACAGGGAGAACTTCTGGGTGAGCTTGGCGGTGAAGGTCAGGTCGTCGACGACCTTCAGGCCGGACAGGGTCTCGGCGGAGGCGGAGCCGGACTCCGGGTGGACCTTGTCGTAGCCCTCGATGTACTGGAAGAAGTAGGCGTTCTTCTGGTTGTTCTTCAGCGCGGCGCCGTAGTTCCAGGCGTCGACGAAGGACTTGGCGGTGACCTTCTCGCCGTTGGAGAACGTCCAGCCGTCCTTGAGCTTGATCGTGAAGTTCTGGGAGTCCTTCGAGTCGATGGACTCGGCGACCATGTTCTCGGCCTCGCCGGTCTTCGGGTCGTAGCGGATCAGTCCGCGGAAGACCATGTCGAGGACCTTGCCGCCCTGGACCTCGTTGGTGTTCGCGGGCTCCAGCGGGTTCTGCGGGTCTCCCCAGGAGGAGCTGACGATGCCGTCGGCGCCGCCGCTGCCGCCGTCGTCACCGCCACCACCGCCGCAGGCCGTCGCTGCCAGGGCGACGGCCACCGCACATGCGGCCCACCTGACCTGTGTGGCTCCGCGCATGAAGTGCCTCCTAGAGTCATCGAGTAGCTCAATGCCTCATATCACCTCATAACCACATGTACCGCATGCGGGCTTACCCCGTACGGGCAGGGGCGCGGGCAGACGCGACGATGCCCGGTCCCTCGCGGGGGACCGGGCATCTGCCGTTCAGGAACCGGATACGGTCACGCCGCGTGGACGACGTCACGCTCCTCGGCGAAGTGGCACGCCGACTCGTGCGTGGCGGGCGTGGTCCCCGCGACGAAGCGCTCGGGGATCGCCAGCAGGGGCTCCTCCGTCGCACAGCGCTCCTCCGCCTTCCAGCACCGGGTGCGGAAGCGGCAGCCGGAGGGCGGGTTCGCCGGTGACGGAACGTCACCGGTCAGGATGATCCGGTCGCGTCCCTCACGGGCCGACGGGTCGGGGACCGGGACCGCCGACAGCAGCGCCTGGGTGTAGGGGTGCGTCGGGTGGTCGTAGATCTGCGTGTCCGTGCCGATCTCGGCCATCTTGCCGAGGTACATCACACCGACCCGGTCGGAGATGTGCCGGACGATGGACAGGTCGTGCGCGATGAAGAGGTAGGACAGGTTGAACTCGTCCTGGAGCTTCTCCATCAGGTTGATGACCTGCGCCTGCACCGACACGTCGAGCGCGGAGACCGGCTCGTCGCAGATGATGATCTCCGGGTTGAGCGCGAGGCCGCGGGCGATGCCGATGCGCTGGCGCTGGCCGCCGGAGAACTGGTGCGGGTACCGGTTGATGTACTCCGGGTTCAGACCGACGACGTCCAGGAGCTCCTGGACGCGGCGGCGCCGGTCGCCCTTCGGGGCCACCTCGGGGTGGATCTCGAAGGTCTCCCCGATGATGTCGCCGACCGTCATCCGCGGGTTCAGCGAGGTGTACGGGTCCTGGAACACCATCTGGATGTTGCGGCGCACGGCCTTCAGCGCCCG
>NZ_NTGZ01000353.1 GCF_002551245.1 Streptomyces sp. rh34 | reverse complement strand
CCGCCGGACCCGTCGGGTTCGTGGCGTTCGTCGCCGCCCCGATCGCCCGCCGCCTGGTCCCGGGCCGGGGCGCGGCCCTGCCGCAGGCTGCCCTGACCGGGGCGCTGCTGGTCCTGGTCGCCGACTTCGCGGCGCAGCACGCGCTGCCCTCCGTGCAACTGCCGGTGGGCGTGGTCACCAGCGTCATCGGCGCCCCGTACCTGCTCCTGCTCCTGGCCCGCGCCAACCGCGTGGGCGGCGGGGGCTGAGATGGCGGCGTATCAGAAGGGCATGGCGTCGTACCAGAAGGACATGGCGACGTATCGACAGGACGACGAAAGGCGTGGCCCCCTCGTGGCCGATCACACTCTGGAAGCCCGGGACGTCCGGCTCGGCTACGGCGAACGCGAGATCGTCCCCGGCCTGAGCGTGGCGGTGCCGCCCGGCCGGATCACCGTCATCGTCGGCCCCAACGCCTGCGGGAAGTCGACGCTGTTGCGGGCGATGGCCCGGCTGCTGGCCCCGACCGCCGGGGCGGTGCTCCTGGACGGCCGGTCCATCCAGGAGACGCCGACCAAGGAGGTCGCCGCCGTGCTCGGGATCCTGCCGCAGAGTCCCACCGCCCCCGAGGGCATCACCGTCTCCGACCTGGTCGGGCGCGGCCGCTACCCGCACCAGGGCTGGTTCCGCCGCTGGAGCGCCGAGGACGACGAGGCGGTCGCGGCGGCCCTGCTGTCGACGGACGTCCTCGAACTCGCCGACCGTTCCGTGGACGAGCTGTCGGGCGGCCAGCGCCAGCGGGTGTGGATCGCGATGGCGCTGGCCCAGCGCACGGACATCCTGCTGCTCGACGAGCCGACGACCTTCCTGGACGCCAGCCACCAGCTGGACGTCCTGGACCTGCTCACCGACCTCAACCGCGAGCGGGGCGTCACCATGGTGGCCGTGCTGCACGACCTCAACCTGGCCTGCCGGTACGCGGACCACATGATCGCCATGAAGGCGGGGCGGATCGTCGCGGAGGGGCGGCCGGTCGACATCGTCACGGAGGAGCTGGTCGGCGAGGTCTTCGGCATGCGCTGCTCGGTGATCGAGGACCCGGCGTCGGCCACCCCGATGGTCGTGCCGCTGGGCCGCCACCATGTGAAGGGCCCGGCCGCCTGAGTCGCGTACGGAACCGCGGGGGCCGACCCGAGGGCACCGTTGTCATTAGGTGAGGCTAACCTAAAGGGCATGAACGCTTCCGCTCCCCGCGCCCAGCGCCCCCGCCGCACCCCCGTCCTCGCGGCCGGCGCTGTCGCCGCCCTGCTCGTCGGCCTCTCGGCCTGTGGCTCGTCGGACGGTTCCGACAGCTCCGCCTCCTCCGCCTCCGAAGGGGCCTCCGCGGGCGCCTTCCCCGCGAAGGTGGCGACGAAGTTCGGCGAGGTCACCGTCGACAAGCAGCCCAAGCGCATCGTCGCGCTCGGCTGGGGCGACGCCGAGACCGTGCTCGCGCTCGGCGGCCAGCCGGTCGGGGCCAGCGACTGGCTGCCGTTCGGCGGCGAGGGCGTCGGCCCGTGGGCCAAGGGCATGTACGACAAGAAGCCGGAGCTGATCGGCACGATGGAGCCGGAGTTCGAGAAGATCGCCTCCCTCCAGCCGGACCTGATCCTGGACACCAAGTCCAGCGGCGACCGGACCCGCTACGACACCCTGAAGAAGATCGCCCCGACCGTGGGCGTACCCAAGGGCGGCGACCAGTACAAGATCTCGTGGGAGCAGCAGACCACGATGATCGCCGCCGCCATGGGCGTGCCGGACAAGGGCGAGAAGCTGATCGCGGAGACCGGGAAGAAGTTCGAGGCCGCCGCGGAGGCGCACCCCGAGTTCAAGGGCAGGACCATCACCGTCGGTTCGCGTACGTCCGAGGGCTTCGGCGTCTACGTCGGCGGCACCGGGCGCGTCGACTTCGTCGAACGGCTCGGCTTCGAGAACAACCCGGAGGCCGAGGCCAAGGCCGGCGAGAGCTTCTCCGTCCCGGTCTCCAAGGAGAACCTGGACATGCTCGACGCCGACCTCACGGTCATGGCGCCGATCGGCATCCCGGCCGCCGACATCAGCGGCGACCCGCTGTACAAGGCGGTCCCGTCGGTCAAGGCGGGCAACGCCATCGTCTTCGACGACCAGGACATCTCCCAGGCCTTCGCCACGGACTCGGTCCTGTCCGTCCCGTACGCGCTGGAGAAGGTCGTCCCGCTCTTCGCGGAGAAGGTCGCGAAGTAGCCACCGGACGCACGGCGCGCCCCGTCCCCGGGAGAACCGGGTGCGGGGCGCTGCTGTGTACCGGGCGGACGCGCTCGACGGCGGGGGTGTCAGGCGCCCGGAGCGGTGGCCTTGATCGCGGAGATGTCGAAGGTCAGCTTCACCTTGTCGCTGACCATCACGCCGCCGGTCTCCAGCGCCGCGTTCCAGGTCAGGCCCCAGTCGGAGCGCAGGATGTCGGCGCTGCCCTCGAAGCCGACGCGCTCATTGCCGTAGACGTCGGTGGCGGAGCCGTTGAACTCCAGGTCGATGGAGAGCGGACGCGTGACGTCCTTGATGGTCAGGTCGCCGGTGATCCGGTACGCCTCGCCGCCCAGCTGCTCGGCCTTCGTCGAGCGGAACGTCATCAGGGGGAACTTCTCGGCGTCGAAGAAGTCGCCGCTGACCAGGTGGCCGTCGCGGTCGGCGATGCCGGTGTCGACGCTGGCGATCTTCACGTCGATGGAGGCGGAGGAGTTCGCCGGGTCCGTGCCGTCCAGGACCAGGGTGCCCTCGTGCTCGCCGAAGGAGCCGCGCACGTTCGTGACCATCGCGTGACGCACGGTGAAACCGATGCTGCTGTGCGAGGGGTCGATGGTGTACGTGCCGGTCAGGGCGGCCAGCGCCGGGTCCACCGCGGGAGCCTCGGTGACGGTGGGGGCGGTGGTCGGCTTACGGGTGAACAGAGCCATGGCTCCTCCTCGGGATGCGCTGCGGGGGACGGATCGAGCGGTGCCGAAGGTGTTGTTCAACCTTCAACAAGTTCAACTGTAACCGCATCTAGTTCAAAGTTCAACATCTGGCGCGCCTCTCTGGCCGGGCGTGCGGGCGGGAGGGGGCGGCGGGGTGGCTTCCCCTTGCGTCGCCCTCTGGCGGACGCGCGTAGAACTCGGGCACTATCTCCCTGCCCGGCGTGCGCGGCCCGCGCCCGTACGCCCCTTGATTTGTCATGAACAGGAGGAATTCATCATGGTGACCCGTCCACGACTCCGCTCCGCCCTCACCGCCCTGGCCCTCGTCCTCGGCGCCCTCTTCGTGCCCGGCATCGGCGCGTTCGGCGGCGGCGCCACCGAGGCGCACGCCGTGACCAAGCTGACCCACGCGCAGGCGACCTCCCGGTTCAGCTCGTCCGGGATCACCTGGTCGTCCTCCGGCGGCTGTTCCGACCGGTCCAACCCGACCTGCACGTCCTTCGACCAGCTCAACCTGGCGAGCGCCCAGGGCGCGCAGACCCTCAAGAGCGCCACCGGCTGCGCGCTCAGGATCACCGGCGGCACGGAGACCGGGCACGCCGGCGGTACGTACTCCCACTGGAACGGCTACAAGCTCGACTTCGCCAAGAGCACCTGCCTGAACAACTACGTCACCGGCGTCTTCACCTACATCGGCGTACGGGGCGACGGTGCGCGCCAGTACCGGTCCGGCTCCGGCAACATCTACGCGGACGAGGGCAACCACTGGGACGTCACGTACTACAACTGCGGCGGCTGCTGACACGGCCGATGGCCCGGGGCCGTCCCGCACCGGTGGGGCCCCGGGCCCTTCGGTCCTACGCGATCGGGTCGGCGTCCGGGCCCTCCTGCTCCAGCAGATCCCGGGCGAAGGCCTCCCACTGCGCGTACCGGTCCGGGTGCGCGGACCGCTGGACCGCCTGGCACACGTCGCCGGGCTCCATCGACTCCCAGCCGTCGATCTGGAGCAGCCCCGGATTGGCGCTGGGCGAGGGCAGTCCGTAGAAGGACTTCGACGCGGTCGGTACGTGGGTGACCTGCGCCGGCGTGCCCCACCCCATGCTGGGGCGCTGCTGGAAGACCCCGAGCGAGTCGTGGTCGACCGGAGACGTGTAGTTGACGAACTTCGACTCCTGCATGGCCGTCATCAGGGCGATGACCTGGGCCTCCTCGGGCAGCTCCGCACCCTTGCCGACGCCGATGACCGAGCGGGCGTGGGCGAGCTGCTCCGGGCCGAGGTCGGTGGGGGCGGCGAAGAACACCCGCAGCTCGCTGTCCGGGGCCGTCCTGAGCAGCTGCGCGGTGGCGGTGTCCACCCGGCCGGTCGGGGGCAGGCCGTAGCTCTGCTGGAAGGCGCGCAGGCCGTGCGCGCCGGGGGCCTGCGGGGCGGGGGACCCCGGCGGGGCGGGGTCCGCGTGGGCCGGGGTCGCGGCGGTCAGCAGGAATCCGGCGGCGACTGCCGTGAGCAGCCGGTGGGGGAGTCGCTTCATTCGCATACGGCACCGTCCCGGAGCGGTGTGGCGAAGTCAAGAACACTGCATACCGTGTCAATTGATGACGTATCGGATACCGGTGCGGCGGTGTCCGGACGTGTGAGCACCCAGCCGGGCGTGTGCGTGCCTTCGTCGGGCGTGTGCGTGCCGCGCCAGGGCGTGCCTGTGCCCGCCCGACGCGCCTGTGCCGTCGCCGGGCATGCCCGTGCCCCCGCCGGGCGGGCGGGGGCACGGGCGCCTACCGGGCGGGTGTCAGGAGCCCACGCTCACCGTGAAGCGACGCGGGTTCCCGTCGTGCGCCGCGCCCGAGACGTCCGGCTCACCGTCCGGGCGGACGTCGTCGTAAGGGAACGCGTAACCGATCGGGCTGTTCGCGTGGACCACCCGGGACCAGTGGTTGGTGACCGATCCCTTGTAGTAGTCCGCCGTCGACGTGCCGTTCGGCTGGCTCGGGTGGCTCAGCATGATCGAGCGGTTGAAGCCCGCCGCCAGCCGGGCCAGGATCGCCTTCTTGTCGTCGGAGTCGCCCGGGTTGTTGGTGAACGGGCCGTGGTTGCAGGTGAAGATGTCCTTCGTCTCCGGCTTGACGAAGGTGTGGCCGCCCTCGAAGGTCAGCGTGTTACCGCTGACCCGGCCGGCCAGCGTGCCCCGGCCGCCCTGGAGGTCGATGCGCAGGTCCTCGGAGCGGTACTTCTCCCAGACCTCGTCGATCTGCGCGGTGAACAGGTCCCGGAACGGCATCTCGGCGGGCCGGTCGAAGTACGGCGCCATGACGTTCTGCGGCGAGACGACCCGCAGGACGCTCCCGTCGTCGCTCCGGGTGATCAGCTTGTCCCACGGCTGCCCGTCGGCGGCGGCCTGGGCGGTGAGGTCGTCCGCGATCCGCTGCACCGCGCCCTCCGGGTGCGGCGCGACGACGTGCCTCCCGTCGCCCTCCAGCGTGATCCCGATCGGCAGGGCGGTGATCAGGTCCACGTAGCTGATGTTGGAGTACAGCTGCTGGGTGTTGAAGGTGAACTCGCAGAACGACCAGGTGCGCCCGTAGTTGGGGTCCGTGGGCGTCGCGAACGCGGGCTCCACCAGCGAGGGGCCCGGGTTGAGGTAGAAGTCCAGCTTGTCGTCGCGGACGAAGTAGGCCCGCGCCCCGTACATCTGCGGCAGGGTCAGCACGACGGGACCCGCGCCCGCGCCCTTGAGCGGGATCGCGCAGTCGACGGGCAGCGGGGTCTGCGGGGCGCCGGGCGAATCCGGGCGGTAGACGCCGCCGTCCGGCTTGAGCAGCACCCAGCGGTCGGTGCCCAGCTCGCGGCCGGTCACATACGCGTGCACCGTGCCCGGCAACGACTTGTTCTCCAGTGCCAGTTCGCAGGTCGCGGGGGCCGCCGAGGCGCGGGGGCTCAGAGCGGTGCCCCAGGCGGGGTACGTGAGCGTCGCGGCCGAGGCGGCGGCGCCGGTCAGGAACATTCGGCGTGAGATCACGGAGGTACTCCCGAGGTCGTGGGGGGCCGCAGGCGGGTGGTGGGGGGTGGCGCGGGGAGGGACAGGAC
>NZ_NTGZ01000352.1 GCF_002551245.1 Streptomyces sp. rh34 | reverse complement strand
GCCGCGCACCGGTGGCTCGCGGCCGCAGCAGGGGTCGCGCGACACGACGCGTTCCGGGAAGCGGCAGGGCCCCCCGGCCGGGACGAACGGCCGGCCGGGTACCCGTCCCGGGGGCCGCACGACCTCGGCGGGGCGGCGGCCGGCCAATCCGCGACTGCTGCGCCAGCGGCTGGTGGTGTTCGTCGTGGTGACGCTGCTGGTGGCGCTGGGCATCGCGGCGGCGCAGGGCTGCCAGGGGCCGGCACGCGGGCTGGGCGGCACCGGGACCGGAGCGGGAGCCGGAGCCGGGATCGAGCAGCAGTACCAGGCGCCTCGGACGCAGACGCAGGCGCACGCCGTGCAGGAGTCGCCGCGGTCGTCCTGACGCCGGGACCGGCCGGGGCTGCCCGCGCTCAGCTCTCCGGGCGTCCCGTGGCCACCGCGTAGAAGGCGACGGCCGCCGCCGCGCCCACGTTCAGCGAGTCGACGCCGTGCGCCATCGGGATGCGGACCCATGCGTCGGCGGCCATCAGGGCCTGCGTGGACAGCCCGTCGCCTTCCGCGCCGAGCATCAGCGCCACCCGGTCCAGCCGGTGCGGGGCCGCCTCGTCGATGCTGGTGGCCTTGGCATCCGGGGTGAGGGCGAGGAGCCGGAAGCCGGCCTCCCGTACCCCTTCCAGCGTCTTGGGCCAGGCTTCGAGCCGGGCGTAGGGGACGGA
This sequence comes from Streptomyces sp. rh34, assembly GCF_002551245.1. Lineage (GTDB taxonomy): Bacteria > Actinomycetota > Actinomycetes > Streptomycetales > Streptomycetaceae > Streptomyces. Next base: position 5,337 of record NZ_NTGZ01000352.1, on the reverse strand, counting down.
GAACACCGCGCCCATGGAGACCTTGACGGAGCGCCGGTAGAGCGGGTCGGCGCAGTCCGGGGAGAGCAGGACCGCGTCCATGCCCAGGGCCGCCGCGCTGCGGAAGATGGCGCCGATGTTGGTGTGGTCGTTCACCGATTCCATGACCACCACCCGGCGCGCGGTGGCGAGCAGTTCGTCGGGGGCGGGCAGCGGCTTGCGCTGCATGGAGGCGAGCGCACCGCGGTGGACGTGGTAGCCGGTGACGCGTTCGGCCAGGTCGGGGGCGACGGCGTACACCGGCGCCGGGACCTCGTCGATGACATCGCGCATGACGTCGACCCACTTGGCCGAGAGCAGCATCGACCGCATCTCGTACCCGGCCTGCCGGGCGCGGCGGATCACCTTTTCGCCCTCGGCGATGAAGAGGCCTTCGGCGGGTTCGCGCCGTCGTCGCAGCTCGACGTCGGTCAGGCCGATGTAGTCGCTCAGCCGCGGGTCGTCGGGGTCGTCGACGGTGATGAGATCTGCCACAGGGTGATACTGCCTTGTCCGGTGTGTGGTGCCAACGCCTCGGATGGAGATGGGTAACCGCGGGTTACTTCACGCCTGGTCGACCGGCCGGTCCTGGCCGGTCCCCGGTGCGGAGTGCGGGCCGACGGCGACGACCTCGCCGATGACGATCACGGCGGGCGGGCGCACGTCCTCGGCGACCGCGCGCTCGCCGACGTCCGCGAGGGTCGCGTCGACCCGGCGCTGGGCGGCGGTGGTGCCCTCCTGGACGAGGGCGACCGGGGTGGCCGGGTCCTTGCCGTGGGCGATCAGGGCGGCGGCGATGGCGCCGATCTTGTCGACGGCCATCAGCAGGACGAGGGTGCCGCGCAGCCGGGCGATGGCCTCCCAGTCGACCAGCGAGCGCGGGTCCTCGGGGGCGACATGGCCGCTGACCACGGTGAACTCGTGGGCCACGCCCCGGTGGGTGACCGGGATGCCGGCCGCTCCGGGGACGGAGATGGTGCTGGAGATCCCGGGGACGACCGTGCAGGGGATGCCCTCGGCGGCCAGCGCCTGGGCCTCTTCCATGCCGCGGCCGAAGACGAACGGGTCGCCGCCCTTGAGCCGGACCACGGACTTGCCCGCCTTGGCGTGCTCGATGAGCGCCTGGTTGATCGCCTCCTGGGCCATGAACCGCCCGTACGGGATCTTCGCGGCGTCGATCACCTCGACGTGCGGCGGGAGTTCGTCGAGCAGGTCGCGCGGGCCGAGGCGGTCAGCGATGACCACGTCGGCCTCGGCGAGGAGGCGGCGGCCACGCACCGTGATCAGGTCCGGGTCGCCGGGGCCGCCGCCGACGAGCGCGACGCCGGGGGCGCGGGTGCGGTGGTGCGGGGCGGCGAGGGTGCCGTCGCGCAGGCCTTCGACGATGGCGTCGCGGATGGCGGCGGAGTGCCGGGGGTCGCGGCCCTGGGAGGTGGTGGTGAGGACGGCGACGGTCACGTTCTCGCTGCGGCCGGTGGCCGGGGTCCAGGCGGTGGCGGCCTCGGCGTCGTCGGCCCGGACGCACCAGGTGCGGCTGCGCTCGGCCTCGGCGGAGGCCGCGTCGTTGGCCGTGGTGTCGGAGGAGGCGATCAGGGCGTACCAGGTGTCGGCGAGGTCGCCGTCCTGGTAGCGGCGGCGCTCCCAGCGGATCTCCCCGGCGTCCGCCATGGCCTCGACGGAGGGCGTCGCGGACGGGGAGACGAGTGTGATGACCGCCCCGGTGGCGATGAGCTGCGGCAGCCGGCGCTGGGCGACCTGTCCGCCGCCGACGACGACGACGCGGCGGCCGTGCAGGCGCAGGCCGACGGGGTACGCGGGGTGGTCGACGCGGTCGGCGTGACCTGCGTGCTCAGCGTGGTCTGCGTGCTCGGCCATGGCGGTACGGGCTCCTCGGGCGGGTGCTGCGTAGGGGCCGCTGCGGCGGTGGAGCGGCTGTGACGTGCGGAAAGCTGAGGTCTGGGTCGGGAAACACGATACGGGGTGGGGGGATGAGCGCGGGGTGGGCGGCCGAAGGGGCGGGATGGGACGAAGGGGGAGAGTGGGGCGAGGGCTGAGACGGGGGTGGAGGCCCCCGCCTCACCCTTGCTACTTCTCCGTCACGCCCGCCGAGTCGAACGTGGCCACCTCGTGCATCGCGCGTGCCGCGCTCTGCACGATCGGGAGCGCCAGCAGCGCGCCGGTTCCCTCGCCCAGCCGCAGGTCGAGGTCGACCAGCGGGCGCAGGCCCAGCTTGTTGAGCGCGGCTACGTGGCCGGGCTCCGCGCTGCGGTGGCCGGCGATGCAGGCGGCCAGTGACTCGGGGGCGATGGCGCGGGCGACCAGGGCCGCCGCGCCCGCGCTCACGCCGTCCAGGATCACCGGCGTACGCAGGGAGGCTCCGCCCAGGAGGAAGCCGGCCATCGCCGCGTGCTCCAGGCCGCCGACCGCCGCGAGCACGCCGATCGGGTCGGCCGGGTCCGGCTGGTGCAGGTCGAGGGCGCGGCGGACGACGTCGACCTTGCGGGCGTGCATCTCGTCGTTGATGCCGGTCCCCCGGCCGGTCACCTCGGAGGCGTCGATCCCCGTGTACACGCAGATCAGGGCAGCCGACGCGGTGGTGTTGGCGATGCCCATCTCGCCGGTGAGCAGGGCCTTGTTGCCCGCCGCCACCAGGTCCCGGGCGGTCTCGATGCCCACCTCGATCGCGGCGAGGACCTCTTCCCGGGAGAGTGCGGGGCCCGTCGTGAAGTCCGCTGTTCCCGCGCGTACCTTGCGGGGCAGCAGACCCGGGGTCGCCGGCAGGTCCGAGGCCACGCCCACGTCCACAACACAGACCTCCGCACCGACCTGGGCCGCGAAGGCGTTGCAGACGGCTCCGCCGCCCAGGAAGTTCGCCACCATCTGGGCGGTGACCTCCTGCGGCCAGGCCGTGACGCCCTGGGCGTGCACGCCGTGGTCGCCGGCGAAGATCGCGACGGCCGCGGGCTCCGGGATCGGCGGCGGGCACATCCGCGAGAGCCCGGACAGCTGCGCGGAGATGATCTCCAGCATGCCGAGCGCGCCGGCGGGCTTCGTCATCCGCTTCTGGCGTTCCCACGCCTCGCCGAGCGCCTTCGCGTCCAGCGGGCGGATCGCGGAGATCGTCTCCTGGAGCAGGTCGTGCGGCTCGGCGCCGGGCAGCGCGCGTCGGCCGTACGTCTCCTCGTGGACGACCCAGGACAGCGGGCGGCGCTTGGACCAGCCCGCCTGCATCAGCTCGGGCTCCTCGGGGAACTCGTCGACGTAGCCGACGCACAGGTAGGCCACGACCTCCAGGTGCTCGGGGAGGCCGAGCGCGCGAACCATCTCGCGCTCGTCGAAGAAGCTGACCCAGCCGACGCCGAGGCCCTCGGCGCGCGCGGCGAGCCACAGGTTCTCGACGGCGAGGGCCGAGGAGTACGGCGCCATCTGCGGCTGGGTGTGACGGCCGAGGGTGTGGCGGCCGCCTCGGGTGGGGTCGGCGGTCACGACGATGTTGACCGGGGTGTCGAGGATCGCCTCGATCTTCAGTTCCTTGAACTGCTTCGCCCGGCCCTTGGGCAGCGACTTGGCGTAGGCGTCGCGCTGGCTCTGGGCCAGCTCGTGCATGGAGCGACGGGTCTCCGCCGAGCGGATGACGACGAAGTCCCACGGCTGCGAGTGGCCGACGCTCGGCGCGGTGTGCGCCGCCTCCAGCACCCGGAGCAGGACCTCGTGCGGAATCGGGTCGCTGCGGAAGCCGTTGCGGATGTCGCGGCGCTCGCGCATGACCCGGAGGACCGCTTCCCGTTCGGCGTCGTCGTAACCGGGGGCGGGCGGGGTGAACGGCTCGGCCTGTTCGGCGGGTTCCGCAGGTTCGGCGGAGCCCTCAAGCTGCTGTGCCGCCTCGTCCTGCCGGGGAGCCTCGGCCGGGTGCGGAGCCTCGGTGGGCTGCGGTGCCTCAGTCGGTTCCTGATGGTCGGCGGCCGGTGCCTGCTGGTCGGGCTCCGGGAGTTCGGGGGTCTCGATGACCTCGGGGCCGGTGCCGTCCTCGGCGTCGGGTGCGACCACGTCGGCCGCTTCTGTCGCCGTTGCCCCGCCGGGCTCGACAGCGGGCTCGGGGGCGGGAGCCGGGGTGGCTTCCTGCTCCGTCACGGGGAGTTGCTGGGCCGTCGGCTCCTGTGCCTCCGCTCCCTCCGTCCCGGGCTCGGCGGACTCCACCGGCGCCACGGGCTCCACCGGCTCCGCGGCCACGGGCTGTACGGGCTCGGGTGCGAGCGGCTCGGCCACCGGTTCCGCCGCGACGGCCTCGGGAGCCACAACGGCTTCCGGAGCCGGCACGACAGCTTCCGGAGCCGCGACGGCTGCCGGGCTCTCGGTCACTGCTGTCGCCGGGACCGGCTCGGGGGCCGGTTCGACGGGCTGCTCCTGCCCGGACCCCACCACCGCCTCGGGCTGTACCACCGGCTCGGGCTGTACCACCGGCTCGGGCTGTACCACCGGCTCGACGACCGGCGTGTCCTGTGCCGGGGCCTGGGGTTCGGGGGTCGCGGCCTCCACCGGGACGGCCGGTGCTTCGGGCTCCTGGGCCACGGCGGCACCGTGCTGCGCCTCCACCGGCTCCGGCGTCCCGGGCGCTGCCACCTCATCGGCCGGCGCCTGGACAGGCGGTTCTGCCTGTGCCTCCGGCAAGGCCGCATCGGGCTCCGGGGTGACGACGGGGCCGGCGGGAGGCACCTCCGCAACGGCCGGCTCGGGAACGACCGTTTCTGCCGGGACGGCCTGCGGAACCGGCTCGGGCCGCGCACCGGCAGCGGGCTGCACCGGCTGCTCCGGCTGCTCGACCGGGGCCACGGAAACCGCCGCCGGGGCCGACACGGCCACCGGTTCGGCCGGCTGAACCGCCTGAACCGGCTCCCCCGCCTCGACCACAGCCTCAGCCTCGGACTGCTCAACCACCGCAGCCTCGGCCACGGCCTGTTCAACCACCGGCTGTTCGGCCTCGACCGCCTGAGCCTGCTCCGGCTGCTGAGCCGTCCCGGCGGGGGCCTGCTCGGCAGGGGCCTGCTCGCCGGGGGCCTGCTCGATGGGCGCCGGCTCCGCAACGGCCTGCTCCGGCTCCGGTTGCGGCGGCTGCGCCCCCCACGGGGCGCCGGCCTGCGGCGGGATCTCGCCCAGCTGCGGGCCGGGCAGGGTCGAGGGGTCCTCGGCCGGGACCTCGAAGCTCTCGGGGCCGGCCGTCGACGGGCCCGCGTGGCGTGCGGGGGCAGCGGTCCGGGTGGCTCCGGCGGGGCCCCGGTCGGCCAGCGAACGCACGACGCCACCCTGCGTACCGCCGTACGT
>NZ_NTGZ01000351.1 GCF_002551245.1 Streptomyces sp. rh34 | reverse complement strand
GCGCTCGCCGTCGCCGGGCGCACGGCCGCCGCGATCATCGCCGCCGAGGCGGTCGGGACGGCGGCGAGCGCCCTGGAGCGCACGGTGGAGTACGTGAAGGCGCGCGAACAGTTCGGCAGGGCCGTCGGTTCGTTCCAGGCCGTCAAGCACCGCCTCGCCGACCTGTACGTACGGGTCGAGGCGGCCCGCTCCGCCGCGTACCACGCCGCCCGGGACCCGGAGGCCGGACCCCTCGCGCTCGCCCAGGCCCTGGAGGCGGCCCGGATCACCACCGGTGAGGCCGTCCAGCTGCACGGCGGCATCGGCTTCACCTGGGAGCACGAGGCGCACCGGTATCTCAAGCGGGCGGCGGGCGACGAACTGCTCTTCGGCCCGGTCCACCGGCTGCGCGACCACGCGGCACAGCGGGCCGGACTCTTCGGGACCGCCGCCGCGTCCCGGCCCGCCGGCATCGCGTACGGGGCAGGCGTCTGATGGGCCACTCCCACTCCCGCGCCCCCGTGCCCGCCCGTGGTGCGCGTCTGGTCCAGAAGGTCTCCTCGACCCGCGCCTTCGGGCGGATCGCCCCGCACGTGGTACCGGTCCTGGACCGGGCCGTGCACCGGCTCACCCGGGGAAAGGTGCTGCTCAGCGCCCGGATGCTGCCGGGGCTCGTCCTCACGGTGCCGGGGGCGCGCACGGGCCGGCCGAGGACCACGCCGCTGGCCTGCATGCCGGAGGGCGAGGTGGAGGGCAGTTGGATCCTGGTCGGCAGCAACTTCGGCCGTCCGGGTCACCCGGCCTGGACCGCGAACCTGCTGGCCCGCCCGGACGAGGCCGTCGTGAACTGGCGCGGCCGGGACATTCCGGTGCGCGCGGCCCTGCTGGAGGGCGAGGACCGGGACCGGGTGTGGGAGGCCGCCCTCGCGTTCTGGCCGCCGTACGCGGTGTACCAGCGGCGGCTGGAGCGGCAGATCCGGCTGTTCCGATTGGAGAGGCGATAGCGGGCGGCACCGCCCAGGTCCGGCCGCCCAGGTCCGGCCGCCAGATCCGGCTCACGAGTCCGGCTCATGGGTCCGACCCACCTGTCCGGCCCTCAGGTCCGGCCCCCAGGCCCAGTCGGGGCCCTTCTCCGGGAACGCCGACGGCGGACCACCCGCAGGGGTGCGTGGGTGGTCCGCCGTCGGTGAGACAGGACGTGGGGCGACCGGGTGGGCGGGTGCCCGCCCGGTGGTGAGGGGCGTCCGGGGGCCGGTGGGCCTCCTGTGCCCCGGCCTACTTCGGCGGCTTCTTGCCGGTGATGCCGAGGTGCACCAACAGGGCGAGATTGGGCCGCAGTTCGGCCTGCTTCACACCCCAGGTGGTGAAGCCCTTCTGGTGCGAGGCGACCGCGGCCAGCATCGCCACCAGGGAGCCCGCCATCGCCGCCGGACTGACGTCCTTGTCGACCTTGCCCTTGCTCTGGAGCTCCTTCACGGAATCCGTGAGGGAGTTGGTGACCGAGTTCAGGATCTTCATGCGGATCTTGTAGAACCGCTTGTCCCCCTCGGCCGCGCCGAGGTCGATCACGCGGAGGATCGCGTCGTTGTGCCGCCAGAAGTCGAGGAATCCCTCGACGAGTTGTTCGGAGGTCGTCCAGCCGGCCTTGCCGACCCAGGAGCGTCCGGCGACCAGTTCGGTCAGTCCGGCGCCCTCCTTGGCGACTTCCTCGGCGATTTCGAGGACGGCGCCCTCCACGTCGGGGAAGTACTGGTAGAAAGTCGCGGGTGAAGTCCCGGCCTTCCGGGCGACGTCGATGACTTTGACGTCCCGGTACGGCGAGGAGCTGAGCATCTCGCTGAGGCAGTCGAGCAGCTTCTGCCGCGTCGCCTGGCCGCGTCGACCGGCCACGCGGCCATCGACGGTGCGTACTTGTCCTGTCATGCCGTCAGCTTACCGAGGGGTGATGGGAGCGCGATTCGGCCGACTGCAAATGGGGAACGCCGCAGGACCAGCGGGGTGCGCGGGGGTGAGGAGCGGCGGTTTTCGGCCGCGGTGCGCGAGGCCCCGGAGGCAGGAGTGCCGCCCTGGGTGCCGTCCGGAGTAAATGTTATCAACAGCCTGTGGACAACTTCGGTGGACAACTTTCGTCCACATGGTGAGCGCCTCCTTCATCAATCGGGCAAATGTTCCCTATAGGTGCGCCCCCGGGTGTGTCCGAGCAGCCCGCGGAGTGCTGTCGCCGTGTGTCCGGGGCGCGCGGGACGGAGGGCGACGCTACGTTGACTGTGACGGGCGTCACTGCGTCCCTGCTACGGAAGGACCCGGTCCCATGGCCGCATTCGCGCATTCCGCGCCGTGCTGGGCGGACGTGCAGCTCTCCGACCTCGAAGCGGGCAAGCGCTTCTACGGTGGGCTCTTCGGCTGGACCTTCCGGGCGGGCGACGGAATGCCCTTCGCGGACGCGCTCAGCGACGGCCGCCTGGTCGCCGCCCTCGCCGCCAAGAAGGACGGCCGGATGCCCACGGCCTGGGGCGTCTACTTCGCCACCGACGACATCCGTGCCACCGTCGCCGCGATCCGCGAGCACGGCGGCCAGATCATCACCGACCCGGTACGGGCGGGGCGCGCCGGGATCGTGGCGCAGGCGGCCGACCCCGGGGGCGCCGTCTTCGGGCTCTGGCAGCCGGAGGAGCGTGCGGGCTTCGAGAAGCAGAATGATCCCGCCTCCTTCTGCTGGACCGAGGTCTACACCCGGCAGCCGGACAAGGTGGACCCCTTCTACGAGAAGGTCTTCGGCTTCCACGGCACCGACCTGGACGAGGCGGGCCACGACATCTCCGGCGACTCCGAGGCGCTGGTCGACTTCCGGATGTGGTCCCCCGAGGGCACCGAACCGGGCCCGGACACCGCTGTCGGCGGCCGCAGCGTCATCACGGACGCGTTCCCGGCCGAGATGCCGAGCTACTTTCTCGTCTACTTCGCCGTCGCCGACTGCGATGCCGCCGCCGAACTCGCCGTACAGCTCGGCGGCCGAGTGGCCCAGCCGCCCTTCGACATCCCCTCCGGGCGGATGGCCGTGCTGCACGACGACCAGGGCGCCGCCTTCGCCGTACTCCAGCCCGGCGAACTGCGTCCGTGACCCGGTGCGGGGGCACCGAAGTGACATGAGACACCGTTCCTAGCCAGTGTGCATGAGTGGGTCTTGGACCCACTCATGCGTTCTGGGCGCATCCCGAACGGTTTTGGGTGCGCTGGGTTGCCGCTTTCGCGTCCCGTTCGGTGGCACGTCTCCGGGGGCGTGGTCCGTTGCGGGTGGGCGGGTTCCCTCACGCTCTCGTTCACTTGGTGCGGCCTGGGCGGTCCGATGCCCGACACGATCTCTCCGGTCGTGTGGGGGCGGTGCCGTCCGACGCCGGATCGGGTGTCCGAGGGCGCGTCTCCCGATGGCGATACCGGCGGCATCGTGACGGGACATCTTTCGTCGGGGCGTGGTCAGCGGCTTCTGCCAGTGCTGCCCACCCCACATGGAGGTGTAGGCCGGATCAACCGCGATGATGGTCAGGCCTTGTTCGGCGGCCATGGAGACCAGCCGGGCCTTGAGTTTCCCGGTGGGCATGCCGGAGATCAGCTGTCGGAAGCGTTTCCTGCGGCCGTGCTTCTCCCGGGTCTTCTCCGTGCTGAAGTCGAGGTCCTCGATGCCAATCCCGGTGACGCCGCTCTGTTGGGCCCAGTGCAGGAGGCGGGTGAGAGCGTGGCGGATCTGTGCGTCGCGGTGGTGGGTGGTGCCGGAGAGGTCGTAGGTGAAGCGGTGTGGTTCACCTACCGGGTTGCCGTGGGTGTCGAGGCGGTAGGCGGCGAAGTGGTCGGCGTTGGTGTCGACACCGATCACACCCCCGGCCCGGGCGGCCTCCCACGGGGTGGCCTGCACGTGGGGGCCTTGCCAGGACGCGGTCAGATACCAGCGGCCCCGGGCGGTGTCGAGGTGGATCCGGTAAGCGACAGCCCGATTACCTTCGATACGGTCGGCCCATTCCACACCCCGGTGCGCGAACGCCACCGTCGAGGCCAGGCTGTAGCGCCCGTGCTCGTTGTTGGCGAGGTGCGCAAGTGGGGCGGGCAGTTTGATGCTGACCTGGCCGGTTGGGGTGACGCGGATCGTCTCGTTCCCGAACCGCTTCCCCGACTCACCGTCCGCAGCCAGGAACGAGCGTCCCGCCTCCCACCGCTCTCGCCACTGCCCCTGTGTGAGCCCGGCCGCGTCGAGGTGGTGCCGGGTGTTGAGAAGCCGTCTGCCGCCGCGTACGACCCGCACCCGCCCGGCACGCCAGTCCGCCATTATGGTGGTGTGCCGGGCTTCCAGGGTGGTGAGGCGACGCGATTTCTGAAACCACTCCTGCCTGGACCGGTATCCACCCGCCGCGCGTTTTGTGCCCTTCGTCCCGATCGGGAGCGACAGCCGGTGCTGCAGTGTCCGGATCCCGGCTTCCAGCGACCGGATGTGCGCGGCCTGGCCGCGACGGGCGAGCGCCCACTGATCATGGGCGGCCTTGGTGATCGCCCCGGCGATCCGCGACGATGACACCTTCGTCAGCTCCCGCTTACGCGCCGCCCACGTCTCAGCACCATGATCCAGGCCCTGCGCGCACCGAACTTTCAGATCACGCGAAGCGAGCACACCCTGGTACTCCCCGACCGACCGCAGTACCCGCTCGTCCTCTGGAGTGAGGTGCTTGAGACGGCCCCGCACGGCCACCCCCGAGGAGCCCGGCACCACAAACGGTCCCGCCAAGTCGCGCACACCACCCACCACCACACCCCCCGCCTCGGCGCCGTACGACCTGTCACCCGGCATAACGAGCAACCCACAAACGCGGTCACTCATTCGGAATCAGAACATCCGTTCCTGCCTTCACTGTCACGTCACAGACCCACCCCCGCCGCTACAACCCACGCCCGCACACCAAATCAGCACTACTTTTCGACCCCATCCGCCCCCGGGTTCGCAACCGGGGCCCGGGCCAGGAAGAATCGGGGTGCGTACCGCCAGGTGGTGCTCAGTGGTGAGACCCTGCACAGGGCGCGCTGCGCAGGGCGCGATTCGACCGGGCGGTAATGCGCGGACTTCGTCGCCGAGGTTCGTTTACGGGGAGGTGGCAGGCAAGTGGTGGAGCAGCTGACGCAGCACGACCCGAGACGGATCGGCCCGTTCGAGGTGCTGGGACGGCTCGGGGCCGGCGGCATGGGGCTGGTCTATCTCGCGCGGTCGGCGTCCGGTCGGCGGGTGGCGATCAAGACGGTGCGGACCGAGCTCGCCGAGGACCAGCTCTTCCGGGTCCGCTTCACGCGCGAGGTCGAGGCCGCCCGCGCGGTCAGCGGGTTCTACACCGCCGCCGTGGTCGACGCCGACCCGCGTGCCGCCGTGCCCTGGCTCGCCACCGCCTATGTGCCCGCGCCCTCGCTCGAGGAGATAGTGAACGAGTGCGGTCCCATGCCGACCCAGGCCGTGCGCTGGCTGGCCGCCGGGATCGCCGAGGCCCTCCAGTCCATCCACGGCGCGGGCCTCGTGCACCGCGACCTGAAGCCGTCCAATGTCCTCGTCGTCGAGGACGGCCCCCGGGTGATCGACTTCGGCATCGCGTCCGGTGTCTCCAACACCCGTCTGACCATGACGAACGTCGCCGTCGGCACGCCCGCGTACATGTCGCCCGAGCAGGCCCGGGACTCGCGCAGCGTCACCGGGGCGAGCGACATCTTCTCCCTGGGCTCCACGCTCGTCTTCGCCGCCACCGGGCACGCCCCCTTCCACGGGGCCAACCCGGTAGAGACGGTGTTCATGCTGCTGCGCGAGGGCCCCGACACCGAGGGGCTGCCCGACGACCTGCGGCCGCTGATCGAGTCCTGCATGCAGATGGACGCCACCCAGCGGCCGAGCCCCGCCGACCTCCAGGCCCAGCTCGCCCCGCACCTCTTCGCCTCCGGCAGCGACGACAGCGGCACCGCCTCGGCCTGGCTGCCGTCCCCGGCCACCGCGATGATCGAGCGGCGCCGAGGTGGCGGGCGCACCGCACCGCCCGCCCCGGCGGTGCCCCCGCCGCCCCCGCGACAGCCCCCCAGGGCCTGTCTCTTATACACATCT
>NZ_NTGZ01000350.1 GCF_002551245.1 Streptomyces sp. rh34 | reverse complement strand
GGTTGCCGGCGACCGGCAGGGGGCCGCCCGCCAGCACGGCCGGCAGCCGCTCTCCCACCGAACGCCGGTCGATCGGCTGCCGCGCCGCGCCGCCCCCGGCGAAACCACTGATCAGCGCCGCCGCCCTACGGGACCACTTCTCCGCGTCGGGATCGGCGAGCACCGCGAGCAGCGTCTCGATCGGGTTGCGCAGGGCCGGGTCCAGGGTGTCGTCGGGGCGTGGGCCGCCCGTCAGCATTTGGTGGATCTGCCGGGCGGTCCGCAGCGCGCCCTCACCGAGGAGCGGTTCGGCGGGGGTGCGCACCTCGCGGTCGTCCGCGGTCCCCTCCACCGCCGCCTTCCAGGCCATCACGTCCGTGTGCGTGAACTGCCACACCTGCATGCCTTCGGCCCGCAGCGCTTCGCGCTTGGCGGCGTCGTCGGCGATCCGGTTGATGCCGGTGCTGGCGTGGAAGGCGTAGCCGTCGAGGAAGACCGCGATGCGCGTCGACGGCCCGTCGATCCGGGTCAGCAGATAGTCCGGTTCGCTGGGCGCTGACGTCAGCTGGCGCACATGGTCCTGGAAGAGCCAGCGGGTGCCGCTGCCGTCCGGGCGGGTGAAGCGCAGCTCGTACTCCATGCCGCGTTCCCCGGCGCGGGGCGTCACCGAGCCGGACTCCGGACGGCGGCTGCCCCAGTCCACGAGAGTGCGGACGAACTGCTTCTCCAGCTCGCTCTCGGCGAGCTGGTCGATGCGCACCCCGGACAGAGTGTCGACTTGCTCCGTGTCCCAGCCCGTGAGGACCTCGTCCAGGAGCTCCCTGGCGACCCGCAGCGAAGCGAAGGGGTGTTCGTTGCTGCTGACGTGCGGCAGCAGGCAGCGGTGGCAGGGGGTACGCAGGTTCTCCTTGCCGCAGGGGCAGTCCCGCAGGGCGGTCTGGGCGAGGGTGAGCACCCGGTGCAGCACGGTCGCGTCGGCGAGGTGCTCCAGGTAGCCGGTGCCGCCCGGCATGGAGTCGTGCAGCACCAGGAAGCGGCGGCGCAGTTCCCGGGTGCCGCCCGGCATGGTCGCGGGTACGACGCGCAGGTGGTCGGGAGCGCCGCCGAAGTGCTTGGTTATGCCCAGCAGCAACGCGGCCTTGAACGACACCAGCCGGGTCTGCAGTTCCATCGTGGAGACGGGCAGCAGGATCCGCAGCGCCTGCGTCGTCAGCTCGTGCGCGAGGACGAGCCGCTGCATCGACGCTGTCTCGGCGTCGATCCCGTCGTCCTTGTGGCTGCACCAGTACGCGTGCCGGGTACCGATCCGTTGGGCAGTCCGGTCCCATGCCTGGGGGTGCACGCCGCGTACGGCCCCGCACTCCAGGCAGGTCTCGAAGCCGGGCACCTGGACGTCGTCGCCGGCGATCTGGTGCTCGGGACCCGCGGCGGCGGCCGAGCCGAGGTTAAGGGTCCGGATGGTGGCCACCCGGGCGAACTCCACACCGAACGGCAGCTCTCCGACCCGTTTCCAGGCGCGTAGTCCCTGGGGCTGTTCCGGGTCGATGTCCACCAGAGTGATGTCGTTGAACCGGCGCCGCTCCCGCTCGTCGCGCTCGTCGGTGAGCCGTGCGTCCTCGCGCCGCTCGCGGGCGGTCACCCGTTCGGGCACGAGCACGGTGTGGAGCGCGCCGGGATCGGCGATCTGCGGCGTCAGGCAGCGCGGGCACGCGGTGAGGTCCAGCCCGGACTCGGCGGTGGCGACGTAGCCGCACTCGGGGCACAGCCGCCACTTGGCGTAGGCGGTGTCGCCCTCGCCGGCGCCCAGATCCAGGCCGTTGACGATGTACTTGTAGCCGTCGGTGTGGAAGGTGTTGCCGGGCGCCAGTTCCAGCAGGCCCATCCGTGAGCCCCGCCCGTACTCGGTCAACTGGTCCTGGAACTCGCCGTCGGCGTCCTTCCACCACAGCGTCGCGTCGAGCAGCGTGGCGTCGTCGTGGAGGGTGTAGTTGGGCAGCAGGCCCAGACGGACCATGGCGTTGACCGAGTTCTCGCCGACCAGGGCGTCCCTGCGCCGGTTAACCGACCTGCGCTCGGCGTAGAGCTGGCGGCGCTGCTCGTCGCGTTCGCGGTCCCCGGAGGCGGTGGACAGGGCGTCGAAGGCCCGGCCGATCTGCCGGGACCGGGAGCGCAGGGCCTCCAGGCGTTTGCGCCACGCGGTGGCGGCCTGGCCGACGGTCTGCTCCAGCTCCAGCTGAGCGAACTGCCGCAGGCCCTGCTCGGCCTCGGCCGACATACCCGGGAAGAGCTGGACGAAGGAGGACGCGAGTTCGGCGTGGCGGGCGTGGGCGACGTCCAGGAAGCGGCGGAACCAGCCGTCCTCGGCGAGCCCCCGGGTGAAGAGGGCGCCGATGCGGTGCGGCATGGGCTCCTCGGGCATCATCGTCCCCCGCCACAGGCTGCGGTCGGCGGCCCGGTCCAGCAGGTACGCCAGGTACTGGCGGCGCAGGATCTCGGAGGCGTCGAGGTAGCAGTCCGGCGGGATGATCCGGCCCGCGAGCATCTGCTCGGGTGCGTGCAGGTAGTACTGGTTGCGGGCACCGCGCGGTACGAAGGTGACGGTGAGCGAGTTGCCGGTGCTGCGGCCGGCACGGCCGATGCGCTGCGCGTAGTTGGCGGGTGCGGGCGGCAGGGAGGCGAGCAGCACGGCGGACAGGTCGCCGATGTCGATGCCGAGTTCGAGGGTGGGCGTGCAGGTCAGCATGTTCGGGTCGAAGGGCGAGGGGCGGTTCTTGAAGGCCTGCTCGACCTCCTCGCGGCGGGCCCGGCTGAGTGCGCCCGTGTGCTCGGCGGTGAGGACGTCACCGGGCCGGTCGACCGTGTAGAGGCGGCGGTAGTAGTCGTCGCTGTAGTCGCGGTCGTCGGTGGTGAACGTGCCGCCGCACTGGAAGCGCAGGCAGGGTGTGCCGAGCCAGTCCTCGCGCCGGCCGGGCGGGACGGTCTGCCGCCAGGTGCAGCTGTCGCAGCGGACGCCGTGGTCGTTGACGCCCGTTCCGTCGGCCCCGGCCCCGTCCGCCCCGCTGCCGTCGTCAGGGGACGACGGGCCGGTGGCGAGGCTGTGCACCATGATGGTGCGCGGCCTGAGAGCGAAGACGGTCGAGCCGCCCTCGGCGGGATAGGTCGCCAGCACCTCGCGCTGCGCGAGCAGCTTCATGGCCTGTTCGGCGAGGGCGCGGGCCTCGCGTCGCTCGCAGCCGAGGGTGCGGTGCCCCCAGTCGGCGAACCAGGTGTTGTCGCGGGCCAGCGAGTCGAACTCGGATGTGCCGAGGCGCCCGAGGACCGGGAAGGTCGGTGCGGCCAGGCCGCGCGGGAACGCGGGCATGCCCGTGGGCCGCCCGCCCCAGATCGGCCAGCGCCGGGCGCCGGCCTGGGCGATGTACTCCTTGAGCCAGGGGTGGAACAGCGCCCCACGCAGGCGCATGCGCTCCAGCAGGCCGCGCAGGTAGACGACGTAGTCGGCGTCGTCGGTGGGAAGGGTGATCTGCCCCGGGAGGCGCTGATGGGCTTCCCGCAGCAGAGCCGCGACGGTGGCGGCGTCGGGGAGGTGTACCTCGGCGGCGGCGGTCCGGGTCAGTTCGAGGGTACGGCCCAGGCGTGAGCGCAGGCCGAACTCCAGCAGCGTCTGGAAGACCATGCGGTCCTGCAGCATGTACGCGCCCGCGTCGCTGAACCCGTCGCCGCTGAGGAGCGTCCGGATCTCAGGGTTGTCGCGCAGGTCGGGAGGCACGATCGAGGCGAGCTTGCTCATCTCGCCCTTCTCGGCCGCCGTCACCACGGCTTCGGCGGCATCGGTGGCCAGATCGTGTACGGCGACGGGGGCGCCCGGCTTGAGCTGCTCGGCGAGCAGCCCGCGGAAGGTGAAGCCGAAGCTGCGGTTGGCGATGAACGCGGCCCGGTGGGTGGCGTCCTGGACGGAGTCGGTGAAGACCAGCAGCTTGCGCTCGTCGTCGGTCAGGCCGCGGTCGGAGAAGAGCTGGGTGGTGGTGACGGAGGCGAGGGTGGCGGTGCCCGCACCGAGGAAGCGCATGCCGTCGGTCAGGTCGCAGGAGGGGCACTTGTCGCCCGCGTTGGCGGGGAGGGGCCCGGCGACGGTGATGACGGGCACGGTGTCGTTGCTCGGCACCGTGCGCAGTTCGGCTTCCTCGGCGTGGAGAAAGATGGGGGTGTGCTCGCCGGGCCTGGCGCGGATCATCCAGCGGACGGCGCGGTTGCCCTGGGCGGAGGCCCGGTAGATCTCCAGCGGCTTGGTCTTGAGCTGCTGCCACTCCAGATCCGTGGACAGCGCCGCCCAGCCGGAGCGCCCGCAGTGACGGCAGTACACGGCGGGAAGGTGGGCGCGGTAGGCCGGACCGACGGGGCGGACGAACGGGACGGGGCTGTCCGGGGTAAGGGCGGAAGTGCCGTCGCCGGGGGCATACGGGTCCGTGTCCGCGTCGGCGGTGCTGTCTACCTCGGCGGAGGGGTAGACGGCGAGGTTGGCCGGGTTGGGGCGGGTGTCCCCGGTGGGGCCGTCGTCGTCGAACCAGCGGAAGTGCGGCGTCGGCGTCGCGGCGCGGATCACGCGGCGCACCTCTCGGACCCAGAGCTGGGCCTCGACGCGGAGGAAGGGGATGGTGCGGCCGGCGATCGGGTCGTAAGCACGTGCGGTCGAGACCAGCGCGAGGAGACGCGCGAGCCCGGTCGCGACCAGGTCGATGTCGGTCCGGGCCGCCTCGTCCCAGGCCGCGCCGCCACCACGCTTCGCGAACTCGCGGGCGATCTCCGGGACGGTGACGGGAGTGTCGCCCGCGACATCGAGGAGAGCACGGATCAGGTTGTGCTGCCGGAGCTTCTCGCCGAGTTGGATCGGGTCGGCGAAGTCCGTGCCGACGACGAGTTCGGCGAGCCGCTGGAGGGCGGACGGGTCGTCGAGGGGATCGGGGACGGAGGCGAGGGCGGCCGGGGAGGGCACGGGGAGGAGGAAGTCGGGCTCGGCGACGAACTCGCCGGGCGTCTGACGGTCCTCGCCGATGAGGGCGGCGTCCGGGAAGGGAGTGCCGAAGACCTTCTCGGCGAATTCGAGGAGGAGTTCGCGGTCGGACTTCTCGGGGCCGTCGGGGGTGGGGGGTGCTTCGGCGGAGGAGGCGCCGCTGCTGGCTGCTGTGCGGCCGACGGCGCCGGTTCCATTGGTTGCGGCTGCCCCGCCGGTTCCGCCGCCGAGGGTGGCGGAGGTGGCAACGGGGGTGATCGTGCCGAGGGGGCGGCCCGGCTCGGCCTTGCCGGTGGCCGCGCCCAGGCGGCGCAGCAGCATCGCCACATCGGTGCCCTGGGCGCCGTCGTAGGTGTGGAACTCGTCCAGGACGACGTACGTCAGCCCGCCGTCCTGCCAGAGAGGGACGTCCGGGATGCGCTGGAGGAGGAGGTCCAGCATCTTGTAATTGGTGAGCAGCAGGTCCGGCGGGTTCGCGCGGATGGCCTCGCGGTCGGTGATCAGGCGGCTGTTGGGGGACAGTTGGGCGGGGGTGATGGTGCTCGCGCCGGACTCGCGGGCGTAGGAGCCGGGGGCGTTCTCGTCCTCGTCGTCCGGGGGGCGGTTGCCGGAGGCGCCGCCGATGTAGACGCCGGCTGTGACGGAGGAGAGGGCGGCGTTCTTGGCGAGAAAGTCGTCGATACGGCGGGCCTGGTCGTCGGCCAGCGCGTTCATCGGGTAGAGCAGCAGCGCCTTGACGCCCTTCACCCCGGCGGCGCGGGCGCGGGCGCAGTGGTCGAGGATCGGGACGAGGAACGACTCGGTCTTTCCGGAGCCGGTGCCGGTGGTGACGATCGTCGGCTCGGGGGCGTGGCCCGACTTGCTGGACAGCCGCTGCCAGGCAGTCGCCTGGTGGGTGTAGGGGCGGAGGCTGGGCGACCAGTCAAGAGCCTTCTCCCAGCCGGGAGGCGCGTACCGGAAGGGCGTACGGACGCGGAGGTACGGGCCCCGGAAGAGGCGACTCTCCGGCCGCTCAAGGAACGCTTCGAGCTCCTCGCGGACGTCGTCGTCGGCGAGCGCGAAGCTCGTCGTCAGGTACGCGGCGAGGGCACGGCGCAGATCCTCGGCGGCCAGGGAGGGAAGCATGGCTGAGTGCTACCTGCTTTCCGGGGCGGGGGTGGACGTGGCGGTCGACTCGGCGGGGGCGGGCGCGGGCGTGGTG
>NZ_NTGZ01000035.1 GCF_002551245.1 Streptomyces sp. rh34 | reverse complement strand
ATGAAAGGCTGCCCGAACCCGCATCGGTACACGCATGCATCGACAAGGCAGCCTTTCATCTGTCTCTTATACACGCCTCCCTCGCGCCATCAGAGATGTGTATAAGAGACAGCCTTCGCCCCGCCCCCGGCCGTCGCCCCGCCCCCCGCGCGCCCCGCCCACCGGCCGCCGAGCACCCCGCCGCCCGCCAGGCCGGACGTCGCGCGGGCCGTGGACGAGGTCAAGAAGCTGCTCGGCGAGGGCCGGATCACCCAGGCCGTGGACGTCCTCGGCGCCACGCTCCCGGCCGCCGCGGCCGAGCACGGCGAGCACTCACCGGTCGTCCGCATCCTGCGCAAGCAGTACGCCGCGACGCTGATGGACGACGGGCAGTACCGGCGCGCCCTGCCCGAGCTGCGCCGCCTCGCCGAGGACCGCGCCGCCGAAGCGGGCCAGGCCGACGCCCAGGCCCTCCAGTTCCGCTACGACGCCGCCCAGTGCCTCGAACAGCTCGGCGAGGCCGGGGCCGCGCTGGTCGAGTACCGCGCGGTCCTCCCGTACTACGAGAACGCCTACGGGCCGATCGCCCCCGACCCCGCCCGCGCACTCGACATCCGGCACCGCATCGGGCAACTGCTCCTGGCGGTCGGCGACCACACCGCGGGCCGGGCACAGCTCCAGGCCCTGCTGTACGACGCCGAGCGCACCTACGGGCCGCACCACCCGCTGCCGATGGACCTGCGTCGCCTGCTCAGCCACCAGCGGGACGTCCGCGGGGGCTGACAGTGCCCCCCATACCGGGCCACATCCCCAACTCCTCCCGAATCGTTGGTCGAATCGGTGGCACCGGCCACCTCCACTGCCTAACATCGATCACCGCAAGGCTTTGTGCACTGATGCACAAACTCTCCCCGGGAGGCTCCTTTGCACCGCCGTCGTCGCACCGCGCTCGCCGTCCTCGCCGCGACACTCGTCGCCGCGCCGCTCCTTTCGGCCTGCGGCAACCAGTCCCACCCCGGCGCCGCGGCCGTCGTGGGCGGAGAGCGGATCGAGGTGTCGACGGTCCAGGACCGCGCCGCGGACGTCCGCAGCGCCCAGAACAGCTCCCCGGAGGCCGCCCAGCTGGTGAACAAGTCGGGCCAGCTCAACCGCGCCAAGCTGCACGGGCTGATCTTCGGCCGGGTCCTCGACCGCGCCGCCGCGGACGCGGGGGTCACGGTCACCCGCAAGGAGATCCAGGAGATGCGGCAGGCCAACCGCGCCCAGCAGGGCGGCGAGGAGCGGTTCGAGGCGATGATGCTCCAGCAGCGCTGGGTCGCCCCGGAACAGATCGACGCCGACATGCGCCAGGAGGTCCAGCTCCCGAAGCTGGCCGAGGCGCTCGGCGCTGACCTGGGCACACCGGCCGGCCAGCAGGTCGTCGGCGAGGCCCTCACCAAGGCGTCGAAGGCCCTCGACATCGACGTCAATCCGCGCTTCGGCACCTGGGACGACCAGAAGATGCAGCTCGGCAACTACAGCGCGCCCTGGATCACCCAGGTCACCGAGTTCCCGCCGAAGGACGCCCCGGCGGGGGCCTGAACCGGCGGGGGCCTGAACCGGCAGGGGCCTGAACCGGCGGACGTCCGAACCGGCGGGCCGGAGCCCCGGGGCCGGAGGTAGGTTCGCAGGGTGAACGCCGAAGCCCCCGACGCCTCCGTCGAGACCCCCGCCGACCCCGGCCGCATCGTCCTGCTCACCGCCAGCCACCGGGTCGCGCCCGGCCTGCTGTCCTGGCCGGCCTGGCAGACGCTGCACGCGGCCGACCGGGTCCTCGTCGCCGACCCGGACCACCCGCAGCTCCCCTACCTCCGCGAGGCGGGCGTACGCGTCGAGCACGCCACGCCCTCGGCCGACGAACTGGTCGCCGGCTGCGCGGGCGGCCGGACCGTCGTCGTCCTGGTCGGCGGCGAGGGCGACAGCCGCCTGACGGACGGCCTGGCCCGGCTCGGCGGCTCGGGCCGGGTGGCCATGCCGGACCTGGAACTGCTCCCCGGCTCCTACGACCTGCCCGGGGCCCGCCTGCTGGACCTGGTCCAGGTCATGGACCGCATCCGCCGCGAGTGCCCCTGGACCTCGCGGAAGACGCACCGGGGCCTCGTCAAGTACGCCATTGAGGAGGCGTACGAACTGGTCGAGGCGATCGAGGACGGCGACCGGGACGAACTGCGCGAGGAACTCGGCGACGTCCTGCTCCAGGTCGTCTTCCACGCGCGGATCGCCGAGGAGGACACCGAGGAGCCCTTCGCCATCGACGACGTCGCCGGCGGCCTCGTCGAGAAGCTGATCCACCGCCACCCGCACGTCTTCGGCGACGAGAGCGCCGAGACCCCCGAGGACGTCCACGCGCACTGGCTGCGCACCAAGGCGATCGAGAAGCAGCGCACCTCGGTCACCGAAGGCGTCCCCGTCGGCCAGCCCGGCCTGGCCCTCGCCGCGAAGCTCGCGAGCCGCGTCCGTACGGCGGGCCTCGACGTCCCCCTCCCCACCGGCGACACCATCGGCTACGAACTCCTGGCCCTCGCCGTCTCCGCCGAGGCGAACGGCGCCGACCCGGAGGCCGCCCTGCGCGCGGCGGCCCGCGCCTACCGCGACGCGATCGTGGCGGCGGAGGGCGACGCGGTCCCTCCCGCACCGCGCACGGTCACCGACACCCCGCCCGATAACGTCGGGGCGTGAACGACACCCCCGCCTGCCCCCACCGCGACCCCGCACCCGCCCCGGCCACCCCCGAACTCTTCACCTGGGAGTTCGCCACCGACCCCTACCCCGCCTACGCCTGGCTCCGCGAGCACCGTCCCGTGTACCGCACCGCGCTGCCCAGCGGGGTCGAGGCCTGGCTCGTGACGCGGTACGGGGACGCCAAGCAGGCGCTCGCCGACGCACGGCTCTCCAAGAATCCGGCCAACCACGCCGAGTCGCCGCACGCCAAGGGGAAGACGGGCATCCCGGGGGAGCGCAAGGCGGAGCTGATGACGCATCTGCTCAATATCGACCCGCCGGACCACACCCGGCTGCGCCGGCTCGTGTCCAAGGCGTTCACCCCGCGCCGGGTCGCGGAGTTCGCGCCCCGCGTGCAGGAGCTGACGGACCGGCTCATCGACGATTTCGTGGAGAAGGGGAACGCCGACCTCATCCACGACTTCGCCTTCCCGCTCCCCATCTACGCCATCTGCGACCTGCTCGGCGTCCCCGAGGAGGACCAGGGCGACTTCCGGGACTGGGCGGGCATGATGATCCGGCACGGCGGCGGGCCGCGCGGCGGGGTCGCCCGGTCGGTGAAGAAGATGCGCGGCTACCTCGCCGAACTCATCCACCGGAAGAGGGAGAACCCCGGCGACGACCTGATCTCTGGGCTGATCCGGGCCAGCGACCACGGCGAGCACCTCACGGAGAACGAGGCGGCCGCCATGGCGTTCATCCTGTTGTTCGCCGGGTTCGAGACGACGGTCAACCTCATCGGCAACGGGACCTACGCGCTCCTGCGCCACCCCGAGCAGCGCACCCGGCTGGAGGCCTCCCTGGCGGCGGGGGAGGACGCGCTGCTGGCCACCGGGATCGAGGAGCTGCTCCGGTTCGACGGACCGGTCGAGATGGCGACCTGGCGGTACGCCACCGAGGCGCTGACCCTGGGCGGTGAGGAGATCGCCGCCGGGGACCCCGTACTGGTGGTGCTGGCGGCGGCCGACCGCGACCCGGAGCGGTTCGCGGATCCGGACACCCTGGACCTCGCACGGCGTGACAATCAGCACCTCGGATACGGGCACGGCGTCCACTACTGCCTGGGAGCGCCACTGGCCCGGCTGGAGGGGCAGACCGCGCTGGCCACGCTGTTGAGGCGCCTTCCTGACCTGCGACTTGCGGGAGAACCTGGCGATTTGCGCTGGCGTGGCGGGCTCATCATGCGTGGACTGCGCACTCTTCCGGTCGAGTTCGAACCGGGGAGCCGGTCCGAAAAAAGTGACACAGTGTCAACTCTGTGACTTTCACGTGATCTGCGCTGCATCGACTTGTGACACACGTTCGAGTCCCGCTAGGTTCACGGTTCGACGCGTCGGTCGCACCTTGCTCACGCGTCACCTGTGCGCCGAGGCAGGCACGGAATCCGCTGCGCGGCGTTCAGGACACTCGCTTGTCAGTCGCACGGAAGGCATACCCATGGGCTCCGCGAACGGCAGACACCGCCGCCCTCGCCAGGCACCCGCCCTCATCGTCGCCGCGGGGGTGACGGGATCGGCCATCGCCATCCCGCTGCTCGGCGCCGGCGGTGCGCACGCGGCCGAGGCCACCACCTGGGACCGGGTCGCGGAGTGCGAGAGCGGCGGCATGTGGAGCGCCGATCTCGGCAACGGCTACTACGGCGGGCTTCAGTTCTCGCAGGAAACCTGGTCGGCGTACGGCGGCACGGCGTTCGCGCCCCGCGCCGACCTCGCCAGCCGCTCGCAGCAGATCTCCGTCGCCGAGAAGGTCCTGGACGACCAGGGCCCGAAGGCGTGGCCCAGCTGTGCGGTGATCTCCGGCCTCGCGGTGGACGGAAGTCTGCCCGGCGTCGACCCGGGCACCTCGCCGACGGCCGACCCGTCGGCAGATCCCTCGGCCGACCCGACGGACACCCCGACCGACGAGGCGGACCCGACCGGCGAAACGGATGAATCCGGCACGTCCGGAGAAGTCGATGGATCCGGTGAGGGTGAGCGGAGCGGCGAGACGGGCAGGAGCGACAGCGGTGGTACGGAGAAGGGGGGCGAGGCCCCCGACTCCTCGGTGACGCCCTCCGCCCCGCCGGCCTCCGGCGCCCCCGACGCCTCGGACCCCGGCACGGCCCCCGACGCCTCGACGGGCGAGGGTGGCCAGGGGGGCAAGCATCGGGGGACCCCCGCGCCCGACGAGTCCGAAGCGGGCCGGGAGGGCGGCCCCCGTGAGTCCGGCCGGCACGCCTCGCGCGGCGACGGCGACGCGCGGGACGGCGGCGCGGCGACCGCCGGCGGGTACACGGTGCGGCCCGGGGACAACCTCTGGGCGATCGCCGACGCACAGGAGATCCCCGGCGGCTGGACCGGCCTCTACGAGACGAACAAGGGCCTCCTGGGCTCCGACCCGGACCTGATCCTGCCCGGCCAGAACCTGGATCTGGGCCTGGAGCGGAGTGCGGATCAGGGTGCGGGCGAGCGTGCGGAGCAGGTCGCGCCGGAGGGCGCCGAGGAGCCCGCCGCCAACTGATCGAACGCGGAAAACACCCCGAAAAATCGGGGCAGTTAAGAGACCTATGTCCACTTTTGCGTAAGTGAGACATGGGTCTCTTTGCTTCAACTGGTGCGTTCTGTCCGGCCGGTCCGGGCGCAACGCCCCCGACCTGCGGAAACGACCTGCCTGCCACGGCGAGTTCGGGTTGATTGCCCCCTATGTCCATCTTTGAATGTCGGGGTTGCCTGTGTTTACGGTCGGAGCCGCTCGCACCGCGGGCCCCGTCGACCGTCACGCCGAATCCTGCCGTCGGTCGAAGGGAACAGACGCGTAAGCGCCGTAGGCAGGAGCGGGGGACCCAGGTAAGCCGCCGGGTCCGGACGCCTCGTCGAACCGACGGGGGCGTACGGGACCGGCTAGGGGTGAAGTCGCGAGCAGCACCGTGCGACCGGGCAACTCATCAGCCCGAACCCGACAGCTCACCTCGTAGGCGTCGGTGAGGAGATTCGTTCCATGCTGCTGAACAGCAAGGGCAAGCACCGCCGCCCGTCCAAGGCCACCCGTATCGCCACCCTCGCGGGGGTCACCGGCGCCGCCGTCGTCGTCCCGCTGATGGGTGCGACCAACGCCTCCGCCGCCTCCGTCGAGACCTGGGACGCCGTCGCCCAGTGCGAGTCCGGCGGCAACTGGTCCATCAACACCGGCAACGGCTACTACGGCGGACTGCAGTTCTCGCAGTCCAGCTGGGCCGCCGCCGGCGGTACGCAGTACGCCTCCCGTGCCGACCTGGCCTCCAAGGACCAGCAGATCGCCACCGCCGAGAAGCTCCTCGACATGCAGGGCCCGGGCGCCTGGGCCTGCGCCGGCGCCGGCGGCCTCACCAACGACGGTGTGGACCCGGGCGTGAACACCGGCTCCGGCTCCGGCGAGAGCAAGCCCGAGCAGGCGCAGCCCGAGCGTCAGGCCGAGCAGCCCACCACGCGCTCCGAGCAGCGCACCGCTCCGCAGGCCGAGAAGAAGGCCGAGAGCAAGAAGACCGTCACCACCCCGACCGGCGAGAAGGTCCAGAAGGGTGACGGCGAGTACAAGGTCGAGGCCGGCGACACCCTGAGCAGCATCGCCCAGGCGGAAGACGTCAAGGGCGGCTGGAGCCAGCTCTTCGAGCTCAACGACGACATCGTCAAGGACGCGGACCTGATCTTCCCGGGTCAGCAGCTCCACCTGAAGTAATCGCCGTCTCTCCTCCCCGGAGGAGAAGCGTCCGGCGGCACTTCTCCTCGCACGGCTTCCCGGCCCGGCGCGCTCGTTCCCCCCAGCGCGCCGGGCCGGACTCTTCGTGAGCGGCGGGCGCCGATGGGTCCGCATGCGTTCACCTCTTGTTGTTACCGCTCAGTAGATTTCTAGAGTTTTGTCCCGTGATGCAGGCCCTTGGGTCCTTTTTCGTCCCAGGAGACGGGCGGTCGGCTGGCCGACGCGGCCGGGCCCGATAGGCTCGTGTCGCAAGGCCACAGTGACCCTGCACAACCAGTGTCAGATCCCAGAAGGAGATGCCTCGTGCCGTCCATCGACGTCGTCGTAGCCAGGGAAATCCTCGACTCCCGGGGCAACCCCACGGTCGAGGTCGAGGTTGGCCTCGACGACGGCAGCACGGGCCGTGCTGCTGTTCCGTCCGGCGCCTCCACCGGTGCGTTCGAGGCCATTGAGCTTCGCGACGGTGACCCCAACCGCTACATGGGCAAGGGCGTCGAGAAGGCCGTCCTCGCCGTCATCGAGCAGATCGGCCCGGAGCTCGTCGGGTACGACGCCACCGAGCAGCGCCTCATCGACCAGGCGATGTTCGACCTGGACGCCACCGAGAACAAGGCCTCGCTCGGCGCGAACGCCATCCTCGGCGTCTCGCTGGCCGTCGCGCACGCCGCCTCCGAGGCGTCCGACCTGCCGCTCTTCCGCTACCTCGGCGGCCCGAACGCGCACCTGCTGCCCGTTCCGATGATGAACATCCTGAACGGCGGCTCGCACGCCGACTCCAACGTGGACGTCCAGGAGTTCATGATCGCCCCGATCGGCGCGGAGTCCTTCTCCGAGGCCCTGCGCTGGGGCGCGGAGGTCTACCACACGCTGAAGAAGGTCCTCAAGACCAAGGGCCTGTCCACCGGACTCGGCGACGAGGGCGGCTTCGCCCCGAACCTGGAGTCCAACCGCGCCGCCCTGGACCTCATCGTCGAGGCCATCAAGGAGGCCGGTTACGTCCCGGGCCGCGACATCGCGCTCGCGCTCGACGTCGCCGCGTCCGAGTTCTACAAGGACGGCGTCTACGAGTTCGAGGGCAAGTCCCGCTCGGCCGCCGAGATGACCGAGTACTACGAGGAGCTCGTCTCCGCGTACCCGCTGGTCTCCATCGAGGACCCGCTGTACGAGGACGACTGGGCCGGCTGGAAGGTCATCACCGACCGCATCGGGGCCAAGGTCCAGATCGTCGGCGACGACCTCTTCGTCACCAATCCCGAGCGTCTGGCCCGCGGCATCGAGGAGGGCTCCGCCAACGCCCTGCTCGTGAAGGTCAACCAGATCGGTTCGCTGACCGAGACCCTGGACGCCGTCGAGCTGGCCCAGCGCAACGGCTTCAAGTGCATGATGTCGCACCGCTCCGGCGAGACCGAGGACGTCACCATCGCCGACCTCGCCGTCGCCGTGAACTGTGGTCAGATCAAGACCGGCGCCCCGGCCCGTTCGGACCGCGTCGCCAAGTACAACCAGCTGCTGCGCATCGAGGAGATCCTCGACGACGCCGCGGTGTACGCGGGCCGTTCCGCCTTCCCGCGCTTCAAGGGCTGACCCGTAGTCGTAGGACGGTAGCCTCCGCCCGTCCCCGCACCCGGTCCCGTACCGTGTGCGGGGACGGACGTGTGTAACGGGGAGGCGGGAGACATGGCCGGGAAGGACCGCGACCGGTTCTCCACCGCGACCAGGCTGCGACTGCTCGGCGAGCAGACCGCCGCCCGCGTGTACCGATCCCAGAACCGCCGGCAGGCCCGCCGCTCCCGGCTCACCGGCCGGGCCGCGTTCCTGGCGCTGGTGGTCTGCTCCCTGGTGGTGGCGCTCGCCTACCCGATGCGGCAGTACGTCTCCCAGCGCGACGAGATCGCCGAGCAGGAACGGCTCTCGCAGCAGGCGGAGCGGCGCACCGAGGAGCTGCGGGACGAGAAGGCGCGGCTCCAGGACGACGCGTACATCATGCGGCTGGCCCGCCAGCACCTCCATTACGTCCTCCCCGGGGAGACCGGTTACACCGTGGCCGACCCCGACGCGGCTCAGGACCGCCGCGGCGAGTCGGGGGCGAGCGACCGCCCGTGGCACTCGAACCTCTGGGACGGCGTGGACAGCGCCGACCGGGCCGACCGCGACTGACCGACCGACGACCGTCACGTCCACTTCTACGAGCTTTCGAGCAGAACCAAGGCAGGCATGGAAACGCCCCCTCCGCAGACCGAGTCCACCAAGCCCACCGACGCGGACATCGCCGCGTTCGAGCAGCAGCTCGGCCGCCCGCCGCGCGGCCTGCGCGCCATCGCGCACCGCTGCCCGTGCGGCAACCCGGACGTGGTGGAGACCCAGCCCCGTCTGGAGGACGGCACGCCGTTCCCGACGACGTACTACCTCACCTGCCCCCGGGCGGCCTCGGCGATCGGCACGCTGGAGGCCAACGGGGTCATGAAGGAGATGACGGCCCGTCTGGAGACCGACCCGGAGCTGGCCGACGCCTACCGGGCCGCGCACGAGGACTACATCACCCGCCGCGACGCCATCGAGGTCCTGGAGGGCTTCCCGAGCGCGGGCGGCATGCCGGACCGGGTGAAGTGCCTGCACGTCCTGGTCGGCCACTCGCTGGCCGCCGGCCCCGGGGTGAACCCGCTGGGCGACGAGGCCATCGCGATGCTGCCCGAGTGGTGGGCCAAGGGCCCCTGCGTCACGCCCTGCGGCGGGGCCCCCGAGGGGCAGGACGCATGACCCGGGTCGCCGCCGTCGACTGCGGTACGAACTCCATCCGGCTCCTCGTCGCCGACGTGGACCCCGCCACCGGCTCCTTCACCGAGCTGGACCGGCGCATGACGATCGTCCGCCTCGGCCAGGGGGTGGACCAGACCGGCCGGCTCGCCCCCGCGGCGCTGGAGCGGACGTTCGCCGCCTGCCGCGAGTACGCGGCGGCCATCGAGGAGCTGGGCGCCGTACGGATCCGCTTCGTCGCCACCTCCGCCTCCCGCGACGCCGAGAACAGCGCCGACTTCGTGGCCGGGGTCCGGGACATCCTCGGCGTCGAGCCCGAGGTGATCACCGGCGACCAGGAGGCGCAGCTCTCCTTCGACGGGGCCACCAGGGAACTGGCGGGCAGCGACCACCTGGCGAAGCCGTATCTGGTCGTCGACATCGGCGGCGGCTCCACCGAGTTCGTCCTCGGCTCGGACCGGGTGGAGGCGGCCCGGTCCGTGGACATCGGCTGCGTACGGATGACGGAGCGTCACCTGATCGTGGACGGGACCGTCATTGACCCGCCCAGCCACGAGCGGGCCGCGGCGATCCGCGCGGACGTCGACGCCGCCCTCGACCTCGCCGAGCGGACCGTGCCGCTCAAGGGCGCCGGTACGCTCGTCGGTCTCGCGGGCACCGTCACCACCGTCGCCGGAATCGCGCTGGAACTGCCGGAGTACGACTCCGGGGCCATCCACCACTCCCGGGTCACCCGCGGCCAGGTCCGCGCGATCGCCGAGCACCTGCTCCGCTCCACCCACGAGGAGCGCGCCGCGATCCCCGTGATGCACCCGGGCCGGGTCGACGTGATCGGCGCGGGGGCGCTCGTCCTGCTCGCCGTGATGGAGCGGACGGGAGCCCACGAGGTCGTCGTCAGCGAGCACGACATCCTCGACGGCATCGCCTGGAGCGCCGCTTAGGCGAAGGGCCGGCAGGTTCCGGGAGGGGAAGCGACGGATGGCTCAGGAGGCGACGCGCGCCCCGCGCGGGGCCGTCGAGCGGATGGAACACCACCAGGTGGTGATCTACCTCGCCGCGATGGCCCTCGGCGCCCTCCTCGGGCTGGCCGCCCCCTCCGCGGGACCGGGTCTCGAACACCTCGTCAACCCGGTCCTGGGCGCACTGCTCTTCGTGACCTTCCTTCAGGTCCCGGCGGCCGAGCTGCTGCGCTCGCTGCGCGACGGCCGGTTCCTGTCCGCCGCGCTGGTGGTGAACTTTGTCGTCGTGCCGGTCGTCGTCGCCGCGATGTTCTCCTTCCTGCCCGCCGACCGGGCGGTACGCCTCGGAGTGCTGCTCGTGCTGCTCTGCCCGTGCGTCGACTACGTGATCGTCTTCAGCGGTCTCGCCGGCGGCTCGGCCCGCCGGCTGCTCGCCGCGACCCCGCTGCTGCTGGTCGCACAGATGGCGCTGCTGCCGCTCCTCCTGTACGCGTTCCTCGGCTCCGGGCTCGCCGACCTCGTGGAGGCGGGGCCGTTCCTGGAGGCGTTCGTCCTTCTGGTCGTCGTGCCGCTCGCGCTCGCCTGGGCGCTCCAGTTCTGGGCGGGGCGGCGGGAGAGCGGGCGCCGGGTGTCCGGCGCGGCGTCCACGACGATGGTGCCGCTGATGGCCGCGACCCTGCTGGTCGTCGTCGCCTCCCAGGTGCCGGAGCTGGGAGGCAACCTCACCGACGTCGCCGCGGTGGTCCCCTTCTACGCGGCGTTCCTGGTGGTGATGGCCTTCGCGGGGAAGGCGGTCGCCCGGCTCTTCCGGCTCGACGTGCCCGGCGGGCGGGCCGTGGTCTTCAGCGGGGCGACCCGTAACTCCCTGGTCGTTCTGCCGCTCGCCCTGTCCCTGCCGGACGCGTACGCCGTCGCGGCCGTCGTGGTGGTCACGCAGACCCTGGTCGAGGTCGTCGGGATGGTGCTCTGCGTCCGGGCCGTCCCCCGCCTGCTGCCCGCTCCTTCGCGCCGTCACCTGCACCGTTGAGCCCCGATCCGGTCACTCCGGACCGCCCGGGGGTCCCCTTCGGAGCCGCGCCGCGAGAAACTTCGTGAACTTCTTCACAAGGAATGGGGCCCTGTTGGTCGTTGTTGGGGCCCGTCAGGCTCGAACGGGGCGCCCGGGAGGGTGCGCGGAGGTGTCGCGCGCGGGTTCCGGGAGCGTTGCGTCCGCATGAAGGGGAGGGGTGGTCCGCACCTCCCGAAGGGTCAAGGGCCAGCTCACAAGCGGTGAACAACGTTTCCCGCAGTGCTGTGGTTCCCTTTCGTGCCCATGACCTGGGTCACGTGGGCGGCGAAGTGTAGCAGAGGGTCGGCCAATCCTTGTGAAGGGGCTCACGAGCACCCCCCTGGGGCGGGGTGGATACTCGATGGCATGAGCACCACGGAGCGTCCCAGGATCCTCGTTGTAGGCGGTGGGTACGTAGGCCTGTACGCAGCTCGTCGCATTCTGAAGAAGATGCGATACGGGGAGGCGACCGTCACGGTCGTCGACCCGCGGTCGTACATGACCTACCAGCCCTTCCTCCCCGAAGCTGCTGCCGGCAGCATCTCGCCTCGGCATGTCGTCGTCCCGCTGCGACGTGTGCTGCCCAAGGCTGAGGTTCTCACCGGTCGTGTCACGACCATCGATCAGGACCGCAAGGTCGCCACGGTCGCGCCGATCGTCGGCGAGGCCTACGAGCTGCCCTTCGACTACCTGGTCATCGCGATGGGCGCGGTCTCCCGTACCTTCCCGATCCCCGGCCTCGCCGAGCAGGGCATCGGCATGAAGGGCATCGAGGAGTCCATCGGCCTGCGCAACCACGTCCTGGAGCAGCTGGACAAGGCTGACTCCACGACCGACGAGGACGTCCGCCGCAAGGCGCTGACGTTCGTCTTCGTGGGCGGCGGCTTCGCCGGCGCGGAGACCATCGGCGAGGTCGAGGACATGGCCCGCGACGCGGCGAAGTACTACACCAACGTGAAGCGCGAGGACATGCGCTTCATCCTCGTCGACGCCGCCGACAAGATCCTTCCCGAGGTCGGCCCGAAGCTGGGCGCCTACGGCAAGGAGCACCTGGAGAGCCGCGGTGTGGAGATCTACCTCTCCACCTCGATGGACTCCTGCGTCGACGGCCACGTGGTGCTGAAGAACGGCCTGGAGGTCGACTCCAGCACCATCGTGTGGACCGCCGGTGTGAAGCCGAACCCGGCGCTGGCGCGCTTCGGCCTGCCGCTCGGCCCCCGCGGTCACGTGGACACCTCGGAGAAGCTCCAGGTGCAGGGCAGCGACTACATCTGGGCCGCGGGCGACAACGCCCAGGTGCCGGACATGGTCGGCCGCCGCGCCGGCAACCCGAACGCCTGGTGCCCGCCCAACGCCCAGCACGCGCTGCGTCAGGCGAAGGTGCTCGGCGACAACGTGATCTCCGGCATGCGGGGCTTCCCGCAGAAGGAGTACAGCCACGCCAACAAGGGCGCCGTCGCCG
Source organism: Streptomyces sp. rh34 (assembly GCF_002551245.1). GTDB lineage: Bacteria > Actinomycetota > Actinomycetes > Streptomycetales > Streptomycetaceae > Streptomyces. The sequence continues at coordinate 29,390 of NZ_NTGZ01000035.1, read as the reverse complement.
GTCTCGGCCTGCACAAGGGCGTCGCGATGATCGTCATGGGCAAGGTGAAGATCAAGCTCAAGGGCCGTCTCGCCTGGTACATGCACCGCGGCTACCACGGCATGGCCATGCCGACCTGGAACCGCAAGATCCGGGTCTTCGCCGACTGGACGCTGGCGATGTTCCTCAAGCGCGAGGTCGTCTCGCTCGGCGCCATGGAGACGCCGCGCGAGGAGTTCTACGAGGCCGCCAAGCCGGCCCCGGCTCCGGCCGCCGCCAAGCCCGAGGGCGAGAAGGCCAAGGCCTCCTGACCCCCCGGTGAAGCGCTCCGAGGGGGGCGCGCCGTACGACGCCCGAAGGGGCCGTCCGCCATCCGTGGTGCGGACGGCCCCTTCGGCGTATCCGGGTGCGGTCCCGGACCGGGGCCGACGGCGGGCCGTGGCCGGTTTCCGCCCGTATGGGTGGCGCATACATGCTTTTTGCCGTTTCGTTGCCCGGTAGCGGAATGACGGAGTGTGCGAGGACAGTTGACGCAGGTGTACCTCGCCACGGCACCGGGGTGTCGCGGCGGGGCTACGAGCATGTCTGTTGCCTGTGCTTGTCGTGCTTGTCGGGGAAACACCACGGAGGTGTGCGCCATGGCAGACGCCGCGTCGCGGCTGACCGCTCTTGCCGAGGAGTTGCTCTCGGAACCCCTGCCGGTCCGTATCCGGGCCTGGGACGGCAGCGAATCGGGGCCGCCCGGCGCCCCGGTCCTCGTGATCCGCCACCGCCGCGCTCTGCGCCGGCTCCTGTGGAAGCCGGGCGAGCTGGGCCTGGCCCGCGCCTGGGTGGCCGGGGAGATCGATATCGAGGGCGACCTGTACGAAGCGCTCGGCGAGCTGGCCGGGCTGCTCTGGGACCGGGGCGCCGACGCCAAGGATTCCGTCCACCCGGTCCGCGACCCCAAGGTCCGCGCCTTCGCCCGCGGCCTCCTCGACCTCGCGGGCCCCTGGCCGCCGCCGGCCCCGCCCGCCGAGGAAGTGCGCCGCCGCACCGGCCCGCTGCACACCAGACGCCGCGACAAGGAGGCCATCAGCCACCACTACGACGTCGGAAACGACTTCTACGCCCTGGTGCTCGGCCCCTCCATGGTCTACTCCTGCGCCTACTGGCAGGACGGGGAGAGCCTGGAGGACGCCCAGCGCGACAAGCTCGACCTGGTCTCCCGCAAGCTCGGCCTGAAGGAGGGCGAGCGGCTCCTGGACGTCGGCTGCGGCTGGGGCTCCATGGCCATCCACGCCGCCCGTACGTACGGGGCGCAGGTCACCGGCATCACCCTCTCCCAGGAGCAGGCGGCCCACGCCCGCAAGCGCATCGCCGAGGAGGGCCTGACCGACCGGATCGAGATCCGCGTCCAGGACTACCGGGACGTCCGCGACGGCCCGTACGACGCGATCTCCTCGATCGGCATGGCCGAGCACGTCGGATCGGTCCGCTACCGGGAGTACGCGGACGACCTCTACGCCCTCCTGAAGCCCGGCGGCCGACTCCTGAACCACCAGATCGCCCGCCGCCCCGAGAAGGACGAGGACGCCTACCGCATCGACGCGTTCATCGACGCCTACGTCTTCCCCGACGGCGAACTGGCCCCGCTCGGCCGCACCCTGGCCACCCTGGAGGAGGCCGGCTTCGAGGCCCGGGACGTCGAGGCACTGCGCGAGCACTACGCGCTGACCCTGCGCCGGTGGGTGGCCAACCTGGAGCAGCACTGGGAGCGGGCGGTACGCGCCACATCACCGGGCCGGGCCAGGGTCTGGCGGCTGTACATGGCCGCCTCGGCGCTCTCCTTCGAGCACAACAAGATCGGCGTCAACCAGATCCTCGCGGTACGCCCGACGGACGGCGGCGGCTCCCGGATGCCGCTGCGCGCCCGCACCTGGACGGAGCCCGCCGAGGGCGGGGGCGCCTGACCCGTACGCGTACGTCAACGGGTGAGGGGCCGGTGCACCGCTCTCCAGCGGTGCACCGGCCCCTCGTCGCCCCCACGCCCCGGGCGCGGGCTACTCGGTCTTGATCGCCGTCAGCATGTTGAGCTTCGCGGCGCTGCGCGCGGGCCACAGCGAGGCGAGGACGCCCACCAGGCCGGCGAGGAGCAGGAAGAGGCCGAGCCGGTCCCACGGGATGACCAGGGCGTAGCCGGGGATGTCGGCGGACAGGGTCTGGCCGATCGCCCAGCCGAGGAAGACCCCGAGGCCGACCCCGATCACCGCGCCGAAGAGCGAGATGACGACGGCCTCCAGACGGATCATCCGCTTGACGCGGCCCCGGTCGAGGCCGATCGCACGGAGCATGCCGATCTCCTGCTGCCGCTCGAACACCGACATCGCGAGGGTGTTGACGACTCCGAGGACAGCGATCAGCAGGGCCATGGCGAGCAGCCCGTACATGATGTTCAGGGCGGTGTTGATGAAGCCGCCGAACATGTCACGGATGTCCTGCCGGTCCATGACGCTCATCGCCGGGTTGTCGCCGAGCGCGTCCACGATCGCCTGCTCGTTGGCCTTGCTCGCGCCGCCGTCCGCCTTGATCCAGATCTCGCGGATGTCGGGGCGGGACGACGCGCTGTGCTTGTCCGCGAGCTCCTTCGGGATGAGGAAGGGCGAGAGGAACTCGTTCTCCTCGTAGAGCGCCCCGACCGTCACCTCGCCCTTCTTCTCGTCGTCGAACGTCACCGGGAGGGTGTCGCCGGTCTTCCAGCCGTGGGACTTGGCGGTCTTGGAGCCGACCGCGACCTGCCCGTCCTTGAGCGAGCCGAGCGAACCGGAGAGGGTCGTCAGCGAGAAGACCTTCTCCACGTCGCCCGGGGTGACGCCTGAGGCCGAGTAGCCCCCACCGTCGACCTCGAACCAGGTCGCCTGCTGCGGCGAGAGCGCGGAGACGCCGTCGGCCTTCGCGAGGGCCTTGAGCGCGGACTCGTCGAGCGCGTCGCCGCTGGCCATCGAGACCATGTAGTCGGCCTTGATGTTGTCCGTGGTCATCTTGTCGATGGCCTGGCCGAGCGTGACGCCGAGCACCGAGATGCCGGTGACCAGGGTCAGCCCGATGGCCAGCGCGGAGGCGGTGGCTCCGGTACGCCGCGGGTTGCGGACCGCGTTCTGCGAGGCCAGCTTCCCGGAGACGCCGAACAGCTTCTTCAGCAGCGGCCGGACCAGCGCGATGACCGGGCGCGAGAGCAGCGGGATCAGGATGATGACGCCGATCAGGGCGAAGAACGCGCCGCCCGCGACCAACTGCCGGCCGGACGTGCCGCCGGCCGCCGCGCCGCCGACGATCCCCGCGGCGCCGAGGAGGGCGATCACGCCGCCGATGGAGTTCCGTACGACCAGGGACTTGGTGGAGGCGGTGGCGTGCACGCTGCTCATCGCGGCCACCGGGGCGATCTTCGCGGCCCGGCGGGCGGGCAGCCAGGCGGCCAGCACCGTGATCAGGATGCCGACCGCGAAGGCGGAGAGGACGGCCGTCGGCGAGACGACCAGCGGCCCGGCGGGGATCTTGCCGCCCAGGAGGCCCATCGCGGAGCGCAGTCCGGTGGCGAGGCCGAGACCGAGGGCGAAGCCGATGACGGAGGCGAGCGTGCCGACGACCGCCGCTTCCATCAGCACCGAGCGCTTGACCTGACGGCGGGTGGCTCCGATGGCCCGCATCAGGGCCAGCTCACGGGTCCGCTGGGCGATCAGCATGGTGAAGGTGTTGGCGATGAGGAAGATACCGACGAACAGCGCGATGCCGGCGAACGCCAGCAGCATGCCGTTGAGGCCGGCCATCCCGTTCTCGATGTCCTTCGCCTGCCGGTCCGCCAGCGCCTTGCCGGTCTGCGCGGTGGCGTCCTCCGGCAGCAGGGGCTCGATGGCGTCCAGCAGCTTCTGGTCGGAGACTCCGCCCGCGGCGGAGACGGTGGCGTTCTGGAAGACGCCGGGCTTCAGGTAGAGCTTCTGGGCGGTCGGGGTGTCGAACAGCACGAGGCTGCCGCCCGCGTTGACCGCGCCGTCCTCGGTGGTGAAGATCCCCGAGAGCGTGTACTCCTTCACCGGGCCGTTGGTGGCAACCCGCACCGGGTCGCCGACGCGGTACTTGCCCTTGCTCGCGGTGTCCTTGTCGAGCGCGACCGAGCCGTTCTTCGCCGGGCCCGAGCCGTCGGTGAAGACGTAGCTCGCGTCCTTGCCGTCCTTGCCGGGGGCGAAGTTGGCACCGGTGTTGGACCAGCCGTTGCCGATCAGCTTGCCGTCGGGGTCGGCGACCCCTGCGAAGCCGTTGACCCGGCCGGTGGCGGAGGCCACGCCGTCCAGGCCCCGGATCTTCTCCAGGGTGGCCTCGTCGATGCCGTAGGTCTTCTCGTCGTCGCCGGCGAACGTCTCCACGGAGACGGCGACGTTGTCGTAGCTCTTGGCGGACTGCTTGCTGAAGGCGTTGCCGAGGGTGTCGGTGAAGACCAGGGTGCCGGAGACGAACGCTACGCCGAGCATGACGGCGAGCACGGTCATCAGCAGCCTGGCCTTGTGCGCGAGCACATTGCGCAGGGCGGTACGGAACATGTCTGTGTGTCCTGGGATGGGTTCCGGAAGGGGGACGGGGACGCGCGGGGGCGGCGGCCGGGGTACGGCGGGCGCCCGTGTCGGCCGGTGCGGCGGCCGTGTCGGCCGGCCGCCGACGGCGTCAGCTCGTGCGGCCCTTCGCGTCGAACGCCTTCATCCGGTCGAGGACCCCGTCGGCGGTCGGGTGCATCATCTGGTCGACGACCGCGCCGTCCGCGAGGAAGATGACCCGGTCCGCGTAGGAGGCGGCGACCGGGTCGTGCGTCACCATCACCACGGTCTGGCCCAGCTCGCGCACCGAGTTGCGCAGGAAGCCGAGGACCTCCGCGCCGGAGCGGGAGTCCAGGTTTCCGGTCGGCTCGTCACCGAAGATGATCTCGGGCTGCGAGGCCAGGGCGCGGGCCACGGCGACACGCTGCTGCTGACCGCCGGAGAGCTCGGTCGGGCGGTGCTTCAGCCGGTCCGAGAGCCCGACCATGTCGATCACCTTCTGGAGCCACGCGGCGTCCGGCTTACGGCCCGCGATGTCCATCGGCAGGGTGATGTTCTCCAGCGCGGTGAGCGTCGGCAGCAGGTTGAACGCCTGGAAGATGAAGCCGATCTTGTCCCGGCGCAACTGCGTGAGCTGCTTGTCCTTCAGCGTGGACAGCTCGGTCTCGCCGATGCGCACCGAACCGCTGCTGAAGCTGTCGAGGCCGGCGACGCAGTGCATCAGCGTCGACTTGCCGGAGCCCGAGGGGCCCATGATCGCGGTGAACTCGCCCTGCGGGAAGTCCACGGTCACCCGGTCCAGGGCGACGACCTGTGTCTCGCCCTCGCCGTAGACCTTCGACAGCTCCGTGGCGCGGGCAGCCACCGCGGTGGCGCGGTGAACGGTGGGGGTGGTGGTCACAGGGACGCTCCTGGTTCGGGTGACGCGGACGCATGGGCCGTGCTGAGGCGGGCGCTGGCGCCATGCCTCGGGGACTTACTCCATCGTCACGTCCCGATCGGCCCCGGTCGTCACTCCCGATGCCCGTTCCCGTGGCCGTCTTGAGTCGCATCGAGGGCGTGGATCCATCCTCCTCGGGTATGACACCGACCCTGACCGGAGTCGTGGCCACCGCTTCGTGGTCACCCACCGTGAGTACGCGGGGTCGCGGGCGGGGAGCGGTCCCGGCGGCTGGCCGGCCCTCCCGGAGCGGTGCCGGACCCGGGGCCGGAGCGGTGCGGGAGCGGTGCCGGACCCGAGGGGGTGGCGGACGCCCTGGCGAAGCCTGGCGCGGACCTGGCGCGTTGGGCCGTACGAGTGCGGCGACTTTCCGTCATTCCCGCGCGGTGCGCGGACCGCTCATGATCGGCCGGAGGCGTGCGGCCAGCCCGGCCAGATGTCCTGACGGTCCCTCAAGCGGTCAATAAAATAAGACAACATCGCGCCACTGTTCCGCTGATCGAGGGACGTCCCCGGATAGGGTCGGTAGCCAAACGCGGAGCCGCGCGGCACGCCCGGATGGTGGAACGTAGACACGGCGAGCTTAAACCTCGCTGCCCCTCGGGGGCGTGCCGGTTCGAGTCCGGCTCCGGGCACCACGCGCCGCACCGTGCGTGACCCGGACGGCCCAGACCGTGACCGGCGTCCGGTTCTGTGAGCCCCGCCACCCGACGTCCCGTGATCCCGGCCTCGCGCGACCGTCCTTCCGGGCTCTCCGAGTGCCTCGTCGCAGCCCGCCGCAAAGATCCTCCCCTGGCACTAGGGTGATTCTTTTGCCTACCCATTACCCTTGTGGCAAGGCCACGCAGTGTGGCCATGGAGGAGTGAGATGAGGAGCAGCAACCCGGTCTTCTCGCGACGGGGGTTCAGCCGCGACAACGGCCACGCGGGCTTCAACGCGACGCCGCAGGCCGGGGCCACCGCGACGGGTGCCAACCCGTACGCGCAGGGCACCGCCGCCAACCCGTACGCCACCAACCCCTACGCGCAGACGGACATCCAGGGCGCCCCGCAGGCGCCCGCCCGTCCCGACGTGATGACCATCGACGACGTGGTGACGCGTACGGCGATGACGCTCGGCACCGTGATCGTCGCCGCGACCGCCGCCTGGTGGACGCTGCCGGTCGACAAGGAGAACGTCGGCACGGCGATCGGCGTCGCCATCGGCGCCGCGATCATCGGCTTCGTGCTGTCGCTGGTGAACTCGTTCAAGCGCCGGCCCTCGCCGCCGCTGATCCTGACGTACGCGGCGTTCGAGGGTGTCTTCCTCGGCGTCATCAGCAACATCGTCAGTGTCTACTGGGCTCCCGGCGCCGCGATGCAGGCGGTGATCGGCACCATGGCGGTCTTCGCCGGTGTGCTGATCGCCTACCGCACCGGACTGATCCGGGTCACGCGCCGCTTCTACGGATTCGTGATGGCGGCCGCCATCGGCTTCACGCTGCTGATGATGGTCAACCTCCTGTTCGCCGTGTTCGGCGGCGGTGACGGCCTCGGCTTCCGCAGCGGCGCGCTCGGCGTCATCTTCGGCATCGTGGCCATCGTCATCGGCGCGTGCATCCTCGCCCTGAACTTCAAGCAGGTCGAGGACGGCATCGCGTACGGCGCCCCGCGCGAGGAGTCCTGGCTGGCGGCCTTCGGCCTCACCGTGACCCTGGTGTGGATCTACATCGAGATGCTGCGCCTGGTCGCGATCCTCAGCGGCGACGACTGACCGACCGCGGAGCACGGGTAGCACCCCGCGGTACGCGCACCACCGGAACGGCCCGCAGGCATCGCGCCTGCGGGCCGTTCCGCGTTCCGTGCCCCGGGGCGTTGGCAACCGTGCGGGAGGGCCGCGTAGGGTCGGCCGGGTGCTCGATACGACGCCCCTCATCCTGGCCGTGGACCATTTCGCCGATCGGCTGCGCGCGGCCCCGCAGAGCCGCCTCCAGCGCGGTGCGGCCGCCGAGGCGCTGGCCGCGGCCCGCGAACTCGGTGCCCGGGCCCAGCGTCTGGAGAACCCGGACGCCGAGCCGCGTGAGATGCCGGACGCCGGGATGTTCGCCGTGGGCGACCAACTCGCCGTCGCCGGGCGGGACCTGGCCGTGGCACTGGAAGCGGCCCCGTCCCAGGAGCTGGACGAGGCCGTGCGGTATGTCGGGGAAGCGGCGGCGCGGGCTTTCGCGTGAGCGGCCCGCGCCCGGCGGACCGGGGTGGTACGGAGCGGACCCCGGTCAGAACGAGGCGATGACGCGGTCGGCGAGGATGTACACGTTGTCCTCGCCGCAGGAGAAGGTCAGCGCGTAGGCGCCCGAGACGCCCGAGCCGCCCAGCAGTACCGGCTGCCGGCCCGCCCGCAGGGCGTCGGCGAGGCGCTCGGCGGTCTCGCGGTGACCGGGGGTCATGCAGAGCGTGGTGCCGTCGGCGAAGACGTACACGTCGAGCGTGCCCAGCGGGCCGGGCCGCACGTCGGTCAGCTCGGTCGCGGTGCCGGCCAGCTCGTCGAGCCGGTTCACGGTGCGCTCGTGGTCGGTGACCACCGGTGCCTGTACGGGGATGAAGTCCGGGTGCGAGGGGTGGCGGCGGCGGGCGGCGGCCAGCTCGGGGGAGTCCTCGGGGAACTCCGTGATCTCCGGAAGGTCGGTCAGCTCGCCGATCTCGTGCTCCGCGAGGGTCCGCTCGCTCAGCTCCGCGAGCTCCTCCATCGCCTCGGCCGCTTCGAGGTCCATCGACTCCAGACCGGCGAAGTCGGCCTGCCGGGGCAGGTAGTACGGGGCGTCGTCGCCGAGGCCGGACAGGCCGCCCAGCAAGGACGGGGCGTCGGCGGCGTCACGGGCTTCCTGGGCGGCCCAGAAGGCGCGCGCCTCGGCCAGCTCGCGTTCGCGCTCCTCGGCGAGCGCTTCGGCGACGGCCGCGCGTATCTCCTCGGCGGGAGTGGCCGTACTGCGGCTCTGTGGTGGCACGGAAGCACGGAGAGCGTGGCCGGCGGCCAGCTCCGTGCGCAGCGCCGCGACCTGCTTGCGCAGCCCGTGAGCGGCGTGCAGTGCGGCGGCGCCGACGGCCGTGGCAGCGGCGGTGGTCAGCAACAGGGCAAATGACATGGCGCTCACTGACATACTCCCGGTTTCTATCGATACCCCCGACTTCCTACATCAGCTTGGCCTGTACCGGTACGTGCTGTCAGTGCATTACGTCACGAAATGGACAGGTCTTTCGGTCCGATGTTTAGCCCCATATCGGCGGTGACCTGCGAAAACGACTCTCCCCCGGGACGCAGATCACATCCTGGGGGAGATTCGGTCACGGTCGGAGCTCGGTGGGGTTCGAAACCCCCGCCGCGCGGGAGGCGAGGGGGCCTCGCAGGCCTCAGCCCAGCCGCCCGTACCGGTGGTCGCGCTGGGCTTCGCCTCCGCTGCGGGCAGGTGCCGCCTTCGTTCCTCAGCCGACCCCTACCCTCCGCTGCGGCTCAGCTCAGCCGCTCGATCACCATCGCCATGCCCTGGCCGCCGCCCACGCACATCGTCTCCAGGCCCCACTGCTTGTCGTGGAACCGGAGGCTGTTGATCAGCGTGCCGGTGATGCGGGCGCCGGTCATGCCGAAGGGGTGGCCGACGGCGATCGCGCCGCCGTTGACGTTGACCTTGTCCAGCGGCAGGCCGAGGTCCCGGTAGGAGGGGATGACCTGGGCGGCGAACGCCTCGTTGATCTCGGCGAGGTCGATGTCGTCGATGGTCAGACCGGCCCGCTTCAGCGCCTGCTTGCTGGCCTCGACCGGGCCGTACCCCATGATCTCGGGGGAGAGGCCGGACACGCCGGTGGAGACGATCCGGGCCAGCGGGGTCAGGCCCAGCTCGCGCGCCTTGGTGTCGGACATGATCACCAGCGCCGCGGCACCGTCGTTGAGCGGGCAGCAGTTGGCCGCGGTGACCAGGCCGTCGGGGCGGAAGACCGGCTTCAGACCCTGCACGCCCTCCATGGTGACGCCCGCGCGCGGGCCGTCGTCCTTGGAGACCACGGTGCCGTCGGGGGTGGTGACCGGGGTGATCTCCCGCTCCCAGAAGCCGTTCTTCAGGGCCTCCTCGGCGAGGTTCTGCGACCGTACGCCGAACTCGTCCATCTCCTGGCGGGTGACGCCCTTGGACCGGGCCAGGTTCTCCGCGGTCTGCCCCATCGAGATGTACGCGTCCGGCACGAGGCCGTCCTCGCGCGGGTCGTGCCAGCTCGCGCCGGACTCCTCGGCGCGGGCGGCGGTGCGGGCCTCGGCCTCGGCGAACAGCGGGTTGTGCGTGTCCGGGAGGCTGTCGGAGTTGCCCTTGGTGAAGCGGGACACCATCTCGACGCCGGCCGAGATGAAGACGTCGCCCTCGCCCGCCTTGATCGCGTGCAGCGCCATCCGGCTGGTCTGCAGCGAGGAGGAGCAGTAGCGGGTGACCGTACAGCCGGGAAGGTGGTCCATCCCCATCTGTACGGCGATGACGCGGCCGAGGTTGTTGCCCTGCTCGCCGCCGGGCAGGCCGCAGCCCAGCATCAGGTCGTCGATGTCCTTCGGGTCCAGCTCGGGGACCTTGGCCAGCGCGGTCTGGATGATCGTGGCGGTCAGGTCGTCCGCGCGCAGGTCCTTCAGAGACCCCTTGAAGGCGCGGCCGATCGGTGAACGGGCGGCAGAGACGATCACGGCTTCGGGCATCACGCGGCTCCAAGGGGCTGGAAGGCTGTGTGGACGGGCGGACTCCTCTGGAAGTTACCCGGACGTATCGCCGGGGTCACCCGGCAGGCCGTGTGATGCGGGACTCTTTTCTAAGCGCTTGCTCAGGTGGCGCCCGGGCCCCGGCCGGGCCCCGCCGGGTGTCCTGCGGCGCCCCGGACCCGCCGAGGCCCCCGCGGGGCCCCGGCGGCCCCTACGCGTGCCCGTGGGCGGTGTCCGGGTGCGGATGCGGGGTGGGCTCCGTGGCGGCGGGCAGGCGCCGCCGCCGACGGTGCTTGAGGAGGGCCCAGGGAGCACGCGCCCCCGTGACCTCCGTACCGGCCTCCCGGGCCGCCTGGGAGGCGGCCTTCGCCACCGGCAGGATGTCCTCGCGTCGCGCGCCGTCCAGCCGGTCGGTCTCCGGCCACAGGCCCAGCACCGCGCACAGGGTGGGCAGCACCGCCATGGCCGCCGTGGCATAGCCCTCGGCGGAGGGGTGGTAGTTGTCCGGGCCGAACAGCTCGCGCGGATTCGCCGCGAACTCGGGGCCCAGCAGATCGCCCAGCGACACCGTGCGGCCGCCCTGCTCCACCGCGCCGATCGTCTGCGCGGCCGCCAGCTGCCGGCTCACCCGCCGGGCCAGCCAGCGCAACGGCTGGTAGACCGGCTCGATCGTGCCCAGGTCCGGGCAGGTGCCGACGACCACCTCCGCCCCCGCCGTCCGCAGCCTGCGCACCGCCGTCGTCAGACAGCGCACCGACTGGGTCGCGGGCATCCGGTGGGTGACGTCGTTCGCCCCGATCATGATCACGCAGACGTCCGGGACGCGTGCCGGATCCGCCAGCAGCAGTGACACCTGCCGCTCCAGATCGTCCGACCGGGCCCCCGGCAGAGCCACGTTCCGCAGGTCCACCGGCCGCTCGGCCACCGCCGCGAGCCCCGAGGCCAGCAGCGCACCCGGGGTGTGCCCGGCCCGCCGCACCCCCTGGCCGGCGGCCGTGGAGTCCCCGAGCATGCCGAGCCGCATCGCGTCGTTCGGCCCGGCGAACGCCACCCCGTACCGCCCGTCGGCGCTCGGCGGGACCGGAGCCGTCCCGCCGCCCACCTGCCTCTTCGCGAGCTGGACCTCCGCCAGGAACACGCCCACGGCGGCCGCACCGATCAACCCGATGCTGCCACCGCCGTAGGCCGCGCCCGCCGCGATCCGCCGTGCCACCCTCGCTGTCGACACAGTCCGGTCCACCTCCTCCTCGCCGTACAGCCGTACACGTACCTACTTGCCCCGCGAGGGGCTCCTTGTACTCCTTCCCGTACGCAGAGTGCGTCCCGTGCGCATACTCTGGGCCGGACCATCTCGGAGATCCCGGAGTACACGGTGCAATTTCACGATTCGATGATCAGTCTTGTCGGCAACACCCCGCTGGTGAGGCTGCGCAACGTCACGGCAGGTATCCAGGCGACGGTCCTGGCCAAGGTCGAGTACTTCAACCCCGGCGGGTCGGTGAAGGACCGCATCGCGCTGCGCATGATCGAGGCGGCCGAGCAGAGCGGCGAGCTGAAGCCCGGCGGCACGATCGTCGAGCCGACCAGCGGCAACACCGGTGTCGGGCTCGCCATCGTCGCCCAGCAGAAGGGCTACAAGTGCATCTTCGTCTGCCCGGACAAGGTCTCCACGGACAAGATCAACGTGCTGCGCGCGTACGGCGCGGAGGTCGTTGTCTGCCCCACCGCCGTTGACCCCGAGCACCCGGACTCGTACTACAACGTCTCCGACCGGCTGGTCACCGAGACGCCGGGCGCCTGGAAGCCCGACCAGTACTCCAACCCGAACAACCCGCGCTCGCACTACGAGACCACCGGTCCCGAACTGTGGGAGCAGACGGAGGGGAAGATCACCCACTTCGTCGCGGGCGTCGGCACCGGCGGCACGATCAGCGGCACCGGGCGCTACCTCAAGGAGGTCAGCGAAGGCGCGGTCCAGGTCATCGGCGCGGACCCGGAGGGCTCGGTCTACTCCGGCGGCTCCGGGCGGCCGTATCTGGTGGAGGGCGTCGGCGAGGACTTCTGGCCGAGCGCGTACGACCGCACCGTCACCGACGAGATCGTCGCGGTGTCCGACAAGGACTCCTTCCAGATGACGCGGCGGCTCGCCAAGGAGGAGGGGCTGCTCGTCGGTGGCTCCTGCGGCATGGCGGTCGTCGGAGCCCTGGAGGTCGCCAAGCGGCTCGGCCCCGAGGACGTCGTCGTGGTGCTGCTCCCCGACAGCGGGCGCGGCTACCTGAGCAAAATCTTCAACGACGAGTGGATGGCCGACTACGGCTTCCTGGAGAGCACCGGTGCCTCCGCCAACGTCGGCGCGGTCCTGGACTTCAAGGAGGGCCCGATGCCCTCCCTCGTCCACATGCACCCGGAGGAGACGGTCGGCGAGGCCATCGAGGTGCTCCGCGAGTACGGCGTCTCCCAGATGCCGATCGTGAAGCCGGGCGCCGGCCACCCGGACGTGATGGCCGCCGAGGTCATCGGATCCGTCGTGGAGCGCCAGCTGCTGGACGCGCTGTTCACCCAGCGCGCCTCGCTGACCGACCCGCTGGAGAAGCACATGTCGGCTCCGCTGCCGCAGGTCGGCTCCGGCGAACCGGTCGAGGACCTGATGGCCGTACTCAGCGGCACGGACGGCTCCGACGCGGCGATCGTGCTCGTCGAGGGCAAGCCCAAGGGCGTGGTGAGCAGGCAGGACCTGCTGGCGTTCCTCGCCAAGGACGCGGGCACGGCGAAGGCCTGACGGCCCGGCGGCCGGGTCCGGGCCGAGGTCTGACGGGCCGGACCCGGAGCCCCGGGTCCGGCGGCGGGCCTTCGCGCAAACGGTACGAGCGCGTCACGTCCGCGCAGCACCCGCTTAACACGGCTCCGGCACATTGGTGGGTGTCGGCAGGGAAACCCGCCGGCACCCAGAACGGCGACACCGGACTACGGAGCGGCTCCCGGACCTCCACCGTCGCCCGGACGCGGGCAACCGGCCCTGACCCGGACCGCGTCCCTCGCGGGGACCGCCGTCGTCCCGCCCCCCGGGTGACCGGGGGTGCGGCGGTCCCCGCGACATACTCCGGGCGGGGCTCGGCCCCGGTCATCCGGGCGGTGCTCAGTCCCTCCAGTCGGACGGCGCGCGTTCCTCCCGGCGGCGGAACAGACCGCCACCCCGCGCCGCCTGGAACGCGTTGACGCCGACGATGCCGAGCCAGGCCACGACCAGTCCTTCGATCCCGGCGTTCGCGACGCCGATCGCGGACAGCGGGATGGCCAGGACCAGCGAGACGATCCCCAGGCCGTGCCGCTCCCCGAAGCTCCACGTCTCCGCCGGACGCGCCCCCCGGGCGACGGACATCTGCTGCTCGGCGAGCTGACGGCGGACCCGGCGGTCGAGCGTGGTGTCGAGCCGCTGCTCGACCTTCTCCAGGAACGAGTCGATGAGCGCGGTCTCGTACTCCGCACCCAGCTCGCCGCGGGCCTGGAGGGTAGCGGCGAGCTCCTTCTTGAGCTCGTGGTCACGGGCTTCCATACCGACCACGGTACGGAGCCGCACCCCCGCCGGCAGTAGGGCTAGCCCCCAGGTTCCGTGGGGTTAACCCCCCTGTCGACCGCTCCCGTCCCGCCCTCCGCGCCGTCCCGGCCCACCCCCTGCATATGGACATACAGCGACCTTCCTGGCTGAATAGAACGGTCGGCGCCGGTCGCGGCGCGACGGATCCAGCAAGGGGACAGGCATGAGTGGGAGCAGCCCCGCCGCACGGTTGCAGCGGCTCTTCGAGGGCCACCGGCTCACACCCACCCAGCGGCGCATCGCGCACTGCATGGTCCGCCGGGCCGCCGACGCGCCGTTCCTCTCCAGCGTCGAGCTGGCCGAGCTGGCCGGGGTCAGCCAGCCCTCCGTCACCCGCTTCGCCGTCGCTCTCGGCTTCGACGGCTATCCGGCGCTGCGCAGGCACCTGCGCGAGGTCGCGCCCGCCGACGGGGAGCAGGAGGACGCGGGGGAGACGTACAACGAGTACCAGCAGGCCGTCCGCGCCGAGATCGAGAACCTCCAGCACCTCTGTGACGTGCTCGCCGACCCCGCGCCCGTCGAGCGGGCCGGCCGGCTGCTCGCCGCCTCCCGGCCGTTGCCGGTGCTGGGGCTGCGCGCCGCCTCCTCGCAGGCGCGCGGCTTCGGCTACTTCGCCGCCAAGGTGCACCCCGACGTCCGGGTCCTCGACGAGGGCGGCAGCATGCTGCCCGACCGGATCGACTCCGCCCGCCGGGCCGGGGCCACCGCCCTGATGTGCTTCGCGCTGCCGCGCCACTCCAAGGAGAGTGTGGACGCGCTCGCGTACGCCCGGGACCAGGGGCTGACCGTGGTGACGGTCGCCGACTCCGCCTTCGCGCCCGTCGCCAAGCACAGCGATCTGCTGCTCCCGGCGGCGATCGGCTCCGGGCTCTCCTTCGACACCGTCTGCGCGCCGATGCTGCTCGGCCGGGTGCTGCTGGAGGCGATGTGCGACGGACTCCCCGACGCACAGGCCCGGTTGGAGGAGTTCGACGCCCGGGCGGCGGCGCGCGGCCTGTTCGTGGAGTGAGAGCCCCCGCGCCCGGCCCTTCCGCGGATTCTCAGGTATCGCTCATCTGCGGCCGCTAATCTCCGCGCCCAGAAGCGTCGCGGCGTCGCGGCGTCGTGGAGTGAGAGGGGTACGGACGTGGGACGCGGAGGGCAGTCGCTGGCGAGAGTGGCCGTGACCGTACGGGCCGGGGCGGCGCCGCTGTGGTGGGCGGGCCTGGTGGCCGCGGCGGCGGGGGCGTTCGTTCCGGGCCTGACCGGGCGTCGGATCGGGCTGCTGGCCGGAGCGGCGCTCTTCATCGTCACCGCCGCCGTGGTGGCCCTGGCGCGCGGCAAGCGGTACGCGGAACTGGCCCGGAGCGCCTCCCGCGCCGGGCGGGGCGACTTCCTCCAGGACCGGGCCGTGACCGTACGGATGTGGCGGCGCGCGCGCAGGTGGTGGCTGCTGGGGGCGTTCGTCGTCGCGGTGGCGTCCTCGTTCGCGCTGCCGGGGGCCGGCGGGCTGCTGCTCGCCGGCGCGGGTACGGGACTGTGGCTGAAGGCCGTACGCCTCGGACAGCGGGAGCGCCGTGAGGACGTCCTGTACTGGGTGCGCACCGACTGGACCGGGCACGGGGGCCCGGTGGGCAAGCGGGTGAAGGCGTACCGGACGACGGGTCCGGAGGCGGGGGACGCCGCGCCGGGCGGAGCGCGGCGTCGCCGCCGGTGATACCGGACCCAGGGCGTCAGACCTCCAGGTCCGCCTCGATCTTCTTCAGCTGGTGACGGGCCATCGCCAGGTTCGCCCGGCTCGCGTCCAGCACCAGGTAGAGGAACAGGCCGCTGTTGCCACGGGTCTTGAGCAGCCGGATCAGGTGGTACTGGGTGCCGAGCGTGATCAGGATGTCCTCGATCTCGTCCTTGATGCCCAGATGCTCCATGGTGCGGAGCTTGGCGCGGACCACGTCGGTGTTGCCCGCGGCGGCGACCTCCAGGTTGAAGTCCTTGCCGCCGCCGAGCGTGCCCAGGGCCATCCCGCTCGTGTAGTCGACGAGGGCGACACCCGTGGTGCCCTCGATCGAGCTCATCGCTTCCTTCAGTGCCGCTTCGGTGTTCGCCATGAAGGCTCGTTTCCTTTCCCTGGCCGGTCGTGGTGACCGGATCCGTTTCTGTGGTGGCTTCCGTGCGGGTCGGTGCGCGGGCTTCTGCGTGATGGCGTGGGTCCCGGTGGTGGTGACGGGTACGGGCGGGGGGACGGGGCCGTCTACGTGGGGCGTTGCGGCAGGGCGTGGCTCCCGGGCGCGGCGGCGGGGGGCGGGGGAGCGGGGCGGGCGACGGTGGCGGGGCGCTCCGTGCGTTCCAGTGCGGCGTCGACCAGTTCGCCGATACGGGTGCCCGCGCGGCGGCCCTCCAGATGAAGCCGGCCGACGTTGATGCGGTCCTCGGCCAGCAGGGTCAGGACGGCGGAGGAGCCCGCGGCGTAGCTGGCGATGTAGCCGTTGCCGCCACGGACCAGCAGTTCGCGGAAGCCGCCCCGCCCGGTGGCTTCGGTCATCCGGATGGAGACGCCGAGTGCGGCCGCGGTGAGCGCGGCGACGCCCTCCGCCTCGATGCCCGGGGTGTCGTGGGCCAGGACCAGCCCGTCGGTGGAGGCGGCCAGCGCCCCGGAGAGCAGCGGGACCCGGGCGCGTAACCGCTGGAGCTCGTCGAGGACCTCACGGACTTCGGCCTCGGGCACCATCAGCTGTCTCCTCCCGGCACGCTGTCTGAGCGCGCGTATCACAGGGCCTCCAATGCGTCTCGGAGCCGGCGCAGCAGGGCGGTATCGGGGTCGGCCGTCACCTCGGGGAGCGTGATCCGGCCGGACACGGAAGAGTCCGGCAGGGGCTGTGCGCGGACCGCCTCGACCAGACCGGCCGCCGACAGCCGCCGCAGGTCGACCAGGGTGTGGAACGCCGAACGGCCCAGCGTCCGCGCGATGTCCGAGGCCGTGCGGGCCCCGTCGGCCAGCTCCAGGAGCCGGCGCTGCCGGGCCGGGACCGGGGCGTCGGACGGACGCGCCGCCGTCCGCAGCAGTGGCGCGCTGTCGCAGGCGGGGTCGGGCCAGATCCGGTCCAGGAACTCCCGTCTGCGCAGCGTCTCGCGCTCCACGGCCGCCACCGGGACGGGCCGCACCGGGCCGATCCAGTGCGCCACCCCGTAGCGGAAGCGGGCGGGCGTCCCGGTCGGCGCGAGCGCGAAGAACGCGGCGTCGTACAGCGCGCCGAGGTGGCACAACTCCAGTGCGCCGCTCGGTACATGACCGCTGTCCACGAGATAGCGGCCGACCCGCCGGTGCGCCCCGGCCTGCGCCACGGCGTCCCACCAGCCCTCGTGCCGCAGGGTCCCGCCGGTGGTGAGCAGGACGTCGATGCCGGGGGTGGCGGGGCTCTCGGCGTGCACCACCTGGCCGTCGGCGAGGTAGAGCGTGCCGCGGTCGCGCATCAGGGCGCCGGTGGCGCGCTCGTCGGCGAGGCGCCGGAGCATCGGGGAGAGCACCGGGAGCCGGTCCGTGCCGGGGGCGTCGGGGTCGGCGGTTATCGCGCTCATGCCAGCACCAGGCGCTCGGCCAGCTCGCCGAGCCGCAGCCGGGCGAGCGCGAGATTGCCCTCGGAGCGGTCCAGCCACAGGTGCAGGAAGACGCTGCTGTCGAAGGCCGTCTCGACGAACCGGAGCAGGTGGTACCCGCCGTGGGTGGTGACGATGACGTCCTCGACGGGAGTGCTCGGCGCTTGTCCGGGGTGCTGTGCGCCGCCGTCCGGGGCGAGGTGGGCGAAGGCCGGCTGCTCGGCGGTCATCCGGGCGACCTCCGCCGTCTCGGCGGCGGTCGCCTCGTGGTCGCCGTTGGGGGATTCCCCGATGGTGCCGAGGGCGAGACCGCTCGTCCAGTCGACCACCGAGGCGCCCCGGGCCCCGGGCAGCCTCATGACTTCGAGCAGGCACTCGTCGATTCCGGGCACGCGGATTCCCCTCCCGACGTGGCGTACGGCTGTAACGCAGAGGCTACGCAACGTGCTCATGGCCGGCGGAGGTTCTGGCATTTTCCCTTGGTACATGCCGACCGCGGTGTAAAGGAGTGGCCGGAACGCGGTGGCGGCGCTCCGTCAGGCGCCCGGGGCGCCGGACCTGCCGGACCTCTCGCGGGCCGTCATCACCGCCTTGTTGAGCGCCCACAGCCCGATCCCGATCAGCAGCAGGATCCCGGCCCGTACGTACACGTCGGAGCCCCGGTCGGCGAGAGGGCTCGCCAGGATCAGCGAGGTGAGCGCGCCGAGCACCGGAAGCGCCGTCGGCGTACGGAAGTGGCGGTGGTCCACCCGGTCCTTGCGCAGCACCAGCACGGCGATGTTGACCACGGCGAAGACGCAGAGCAGCAGGAACGAGGTGGTGTCGCCGAGCCCTTCGATCTCGCCGGTGGAGACCAGTCCGACGGCCAGGACGGAGACGAAGACGATACCGACCCAGGGGGTGCGCCGGCCCGCCAGCACCTTGCCCATCGCGGGCGGCAGGATGCGCTCGTTGGCCATGCCGTAGCAGAGCCGCGAGGCCATCATGATGTTGATCAGCGCCGAGTTGGTGACGGCGAACAGGGCGATCAGCGCGAAGAGTTTCGGCGGGAAATCGACGCCCCCGGCCTTCACCACCTCCAGCAGCGGGCCGCTGGAGCCCGCCAGGGTGCGGGAGTCGACCAGGAGCGAGGAGACCAGGGCGACCAGGACGTAGACGGTGCCGGTGATGCCCACCCCGATGAAGATCGCGCGGGGGAAGGCGCGGGCGGGGTTCTTGGTCTCCTCGGCCATGTTGACCGAGTCCTCGAAGCCGACGAAGGCGAAGAAGCCCAGCGCGGTGGCGCCGAGCACCCCGGTGACCAGGGCGTACCCGGTGCCGCCGGTCTCGATCTGGGTCAGCCGGGAGGGCTCGCCGTCGCCGCTGAACACGGCGTACGCGCCGATCGCGAGGATCACCACGAGTCCGCTGACCTCGACCAGGGTCAGCACGACGTTCGCCTTCACCGACTCGGCGACCCCGCGGAGGTTGATCGCGGCGAGGACGAGGACGAACAGGACCGCGATCAGGGTCGGCGGCACCGCGTCGGTGAACTCCCCCAGGTAGTCGCCGCTGAACGCCCGCGCCGCCGCGCTCGCCGAGGAGAGGCCCGAGCACATCACCATGAAGGCGACGACGAAGGTCAGGAAGGGGACCTTGAACGCCTTCTGGGTGTAGAGCGCGGCCCCGGCCGCCTTCGGGTACTTGCCGACGAGTTCCACGTACGAGGCCGCCGTCAGCAGGGCGACGGCGAAGCCGATCGCGAACGGCAGCCACAGCGCGCCGCCGACCTTGCCCGCCACGTTCCCGGTGGTCGCGTAGATGCCGGTGCCCAGGATGTCGCCGATGACGAAGAGGATCAGCAGCTTGGTGCCGAGGGCGCGCTTGAGCGGTGGCGACCCTCCGGGGTTCGTGGGATCGCCGGTCGTGGGGGATTCGGCAGTGCTCATCGACGCCTCCGGTCCATGCTGCGCATCACTGGCAGAACCTGTTCCCGGTCGCGGCGCGAACCGCACCTGTTGACTACGACTATTCAGAGCATCAGGATGTGAATAGATTTTCACCGTCGCGAGGAGGCACCGCCATGTCAGGACCCCGCCCCGTACGGGCACCGCGCGGCAGCGCACTGACCGCCCTGGGATGGCAGCAGGAAGCCGCCCTGCGGATGCTGCAGAACAACCTCGACCCCGAGGTCGCCGAGCACCCCGACAAGCTGGTCGTCTACGGCGGCACCGGGAAGGCCGCCCGCGACTGGCGCTCGTTCGACGCGATGGTCCGCACCCTCCAGACGCTCAAGCAGGACGAGACGATGCTCGTCCAGTCCGGGCGGCCGGTCGGCGTCATGCAGACCCACGAGTGGGCGCCACGCGTGCTCATCGCCAACTCCAACCTGGTCGGCGACTGGGCCAACTGGGAGGAGTTCCGCCGCCTGGAGGCGCTCGGGCTCACCATGTACGGCCAGATGACCGCCGGGTCCTGGATCTACATCGGCACCCAGGGCATCCTCCAGGGCACCTACGAGACCTTCGCCGCCGTCGCCGCCAAGAAGTTCGGCGGGACGCTGGCCGGGACGATCACCCTGACCGCCGGGCTCGGCGGCATGGGCGGCGCCCAGCCGCTCGCCGTGACCATGAACGACGGCGTCGCCCTCTGCATCGACTGCGACCCGCGCGCCATCGAGCGCCGCATCGAGCACCGCTTCCTGGACGTGCGGGCCGACAACCTGGAGCACGCCCTCCAACTCGCCGTCGAGGCCCGCGACGCCCGCCGCCCGCTCTCCATCGGCCTCCTCGGCAACGCCGCCGAACTACTGCCCCGGATGCTCGCCGAGAGCGCGCCCATCGACATCGTCACCGACCAGACCAGCGCCCACGACCCGCTGGCCTACCTGCCGCTCGGCGTCGACTTCGACGACATGGCCGACCTCGCCGCCGAGAAGCCCGCCGACTTCACCCTGCGCGCCCGTGAGTCGATGGCCCGCCACGTCGAGGCCATGGTCGGCTTCATGGACGCCGGCGCCGAGGTCTTCGACTACGGCAACTCCATCCGCGGCGAGGCCCAGCTCGCCGGGTACGACCGTGCCTTCGACTTCCCCGGCTTCGTCCCCGCCTACATCCGCCCCCTCTTCTGCGAGGGCAAGGGCCCCTTCCGGTGGGCCGCGCTGTCCGGCGAGGCGTCCGACATCCACAAGACCGACAAGGCGATGCTGGAGCTGTTCCCGGAGAACGAGTCGCTGCACCGCTGGATCAAGATGGCCGGCGAGCGCGTCCACTTCCAGGGCCTGCCCGCCCGCATCTGCTGGCTCGGCTACGGCGAGCGCGACAAGGCCGGCGAGCGCTTCAACGACATGGTCGCGAGCGGCGAGCTGGCCGCCCCGCTGGCCATCGGCCGCGACCACCTGGACTGCGGCTCGGTCGCCTCCCCGTACCGCGAGACCGAGGCCATGCTCGACGGCTCCGACGCCATCGCCGACTGGCCGCTGCTCAACGCCATGGTCAACGTCGCCTCCGGCGCCTCCTGGGTCTCCCTCCACCACGGCGGCGGCGTCGGCATGGGCCGCTCCATCCACGCGGGCCAGGTCTCCGTCGCCGACGGCACGAAGCTGGCGGGCGAGAAGATCCGCCGCGTGCTGACGAACGACCCGGGCATGGGCGTCATCCGCCACGTCGACGCCGGGTACGACATCGCCGAGAACGTCGCCGCCGACCAGGGCGTACGCGTCCCCATGACGGAGGGCAACTGATGCCGTCCGGCGGGTCCGGGGGCGCGTCCGCCACCTCTCCCGGCACCCGGGAGCAGTGGCGCGCGGGTGACTCCTTCCTCTCGATGTGGCGGGAGCTGGCCCCCATCGGGCGTCACCCCGACAGCGGCGGCTACCGGCGCTACGCCTGGTCGCCGGCGGACCTCGACTGCCGGGCCTGGTTCCGCGCGCAGGCCGAGGCGCGCGGTCTCGCGTACGAGACCGACCGCAACGGCAACCAATGGGCCTGGCTCGGCGACCCGCTGGCCGGGGAAGCCGTCGTCACCGGTTCGCACCTGGACTCCGTCCCGGACGGCGGCGCCTTCGACGGACCGCTCGGCGTGGTGTCCTCCTTCGCCGCGCTCGACGAACTCCACCGCAGGGGAGCGGAGTTCACCCGGCCGCTGGCGATCGCCAACTTCGGGGACGAGGAGGGCGCCCGCTTCGGCCTGGCCTGCGTCGGGTCCCGGCTCGCCGCCGGACAGCTCGCCGTGGCCGATGCCCACCGGCTGCGCGACGGGGACGGGATCACCCTGCCCGCCGCCATGGAGGGAGCCGGATACGACCCCGGGACCATCGGCCCCGACCCGGAACGGCTCGCCCGGATCGGCGCGTTCGTCGAACTCCACGTCGAGCAGGGCCGCGCCCTCGACCTGACCGGCGACCCCGTCGGCATCGCCTCCGCCATCTGGCCGCACGGCCGCTGGCGGTTCGACTTCCGGGGCGAGGCCAACCACGCGGGCACCACCCGCCTCGCCGACCGCCGCGACCCGATGCTCACGTACGCCGAGACCGTCCTCGCCGCCCGCCGCGAAGCCGAACTGACCGGCGCTCTCGCCACCTTCGGCAAGATCGCCGTCGAGCCCAACGGCGTCAACGCCATCCCCTCCCTCGTACGCGGCTGGCTCGACTCCCGCGCCGCCGACCAGGCCACCCTCGACGCCGTCGTCACCGGAATCGAGCACGCCGCCCGGGAGTACGCCGAGCGGGCCGGGATCGGCCTCGACGTCGTGCGCGAGTCGTTCACGCCCGTCGTCGAGTTCGAGCACGCCCTGCGCGACGAGCTCGGCAAGATCCTGGAGGGGGCCGGCGACACGGGGCGGCCCGTGCCCGTCCTCGGCACCGGCGCGGGCCACGATGCGGGTATTTTGTCCGCCTCGGCGCCCACCGCCATGCTCTTCGTACGCAACCCCACCGGCATCTCGCACTCACCCGCCGAGCACGCCACCGAGGACGACTGCACGGCGGGGGTCGGGGCGCTCGCCGACGTACTGGAAGGTCTCGCGTGCAGCTGACACACCGGGCGACGGGCGCACCCGTCACCGCGACGTACTGGATGGACCACGCCTGGCTCGGCACCCACGTCGAGCCGGGCGTCACCCTGGACGTCGCGGACGGCCGCATCGCCGGGATCAGGACCGGGGTCGGGACACCGCCGCCCGGCGCGACGGCGCTGCGCGGCCTGACCCTCCCCGGCCTCGCCAACACGCACTCCCACGCCTTCCACCGGGCCCTGCGCGCCACCGTCCAGGTCGGCTCGGGCACCTTCTGGACCTGGCGCGAGCTGATGTACCGGACGGCCTCCCGGCTCACCCCGGACACCTACTTCGACCTGGCCCGCGCCACCTACGCCGAGATGGCCCTGGCCGGCATCACCGCCGTCGGCGAATTCCACTACCTGCACCACGCCCCCGGCGGCACCCCCTACGCCAACCCGAACGCCATGGGCGAAGCGCTGATCGCGGCCGCCGCCGAGGCCGGGATCCGGATCACCCTGCTGGACACCGCCTATCTCGCCGCCGGATTCGGCGAGCAGCCCAACCGGCACCAGCTGCGCTTCTCCGACACCACCGCCGAGGCCTGGGCGGAGCGCGCCTCCCTCCTCAAGGGCGACGACCACACCCTCATCGGTGCGGCCGTCCACTCCGTCCGGGCGGTCCCGGCCGGACAGCTGGCCACCGTCGCGCAGTGGGCCGAGGAGCGGAACGCCCCGCTCCACGTGCACCTCTCCGAGCAGACGGCGGAGAACGACGCCTGCCACGCCGCCCACGGCCGTACCCCCACCCGGCTGCTGGCCGACCACGGGGTCCTCGGCCCGCGCACCACCGGCATCCACAACACGCACCTGACCGAGGCGGACATCGAGCTGCTCGGCTCCTCGGCCACCGGCACCTGCATGTGCCCCACCACCGAACGCGACCTGGCCGACGGCATCGGCCCCGCCGCCGCCCTCCAGAAAGCGGGCTCGCCGCTCTCGCTGGGCAGCGACAGCCACGCCGTGATCGACCTCTTCGAAGAGGCGCGCGCGATGGAGCTCAACGAGCGGCTGCGCACGCACATCCGGGGCCACTGGACGGCCGCCGCCCTGCTCCGCGCCGCCTCCGCCGACGGGCACGCCGCACTCGGCCGCCCCGACGCGGGGGTGCTGGAGCCGGGTGCCCCCGCCGATCTGACCACCGTCGCCCTGGACTCCGTCAGGACGGCCGGACCGATGCCCCGACTGGCAGCGGAGACCGCCGTATTCGCCGCCTCCGCCGCTGATGTGCGGCACACGGTCGTGGCGGGCCGGCACATCGTCCGGGACGGCCGTCACACCCGGATCGAGGACGTGCCCCGGGCGCTCGCCGAGGCCGTGGCCGCCCTGCACCACTGACCCCGGACCCGCCCGAGACCCCGGACCGGACCCCGCCCGCAGAACCGGACCCTCCGGAACGCAAGGAGAACACTCTCCAGATGACGACCACAGCCATCACCCACATCGCCAGCCTGGTCACCAATGACCCCTCCCTCGGCAACGGGACCCCCCTGGGCCTGATCCGGGACGCGGCCGTCGTCATCGAGGGCGACCGCATCGTCTGGACCGGTGAATCCAGCAAAGCACCCGCCACTGACAACGTCCTCGACGCGGCCGGCCGCGCGGTGATCCCGGGCTTCGTCGACTCCCACTCCCACCTGGTCTTCGCGGGCGACCGCACCCAGGAGTTCAACGCCCGCATGTCCGGGCAGCCCTACCGCGCCGGCGGCATCCGCACGACCGTCGCCGCCACCCGGGCCGCCTCCGACGAGGAGCTCTCCGCCAACGTCGCCCGCTACCTCGCCGAGGCCCTGCGTCAGGGCACCACCACCTTCGAGACCAAGTCCGGCTACGGCCTCACCGTCGAGGACGAGGCCCGCGCCCTGCGGATCGCGGCCCGCCACACCGACGAGGTCACCTACCTCGGCGCCCACATCGTGTCCCCCGACTACGCCGAGGACCCCGCCGGGTACGTCGACCTGGTCACCGGTCCGATGCTGGAGGCCTGCGCCCCGCACGCCCGCTGGATCGACGTGTTCTGCGAGCAGGGCGCCTTCGACGGCGACCAGGCCCGCGCCATCCTCACGGCGGGCCGCGCCAAGGGGCTGCACCCCCGTATCCACGCCAACCAGCTGACGTACGGCCCCGGCGTCCAGCTCGCCGTCGAGCTCGACGCCGCCTCGGCCGACCACTGCACCCACCTCACCGACGCGGACGTCGACGCGCTCGGCCAGGGCGACACGGTGGCCACGCTGCTCCCGGGCGCGGAGTTCTCCACCCGTGCCACCTGGCCCGATGCCCGCCGTCTCCTCGACGCGGGGGTCACCGTCGCACTCTCCACGGACTGCAACCCCGGCTCGTCGTTCACCTCGTCCGTGCCGTTCTGCGTCGCGCTGGCCGTGCGCGACATGGGGATGACCCCGGACGAGGCGATCTGGTCGGCCACCGCCGGCGGGGCCGCCGCCCTGCGGCGTACCGACATCGGCCGGATCACCCCCGGCGCCCGCGCCGACCTGGTCCTCCTCGACGCCCCGAGCCACGTCCACCTCGCCTACCGCCCGGGCGTCCCGCTGGTCAGCGCGGTCTGGCGGAGCGGACAGCGGGTGGTGTGACGGACGGCCCCGGGACCGGCCCGGGGGCCCGGTCGGCGGAAGCGCCCCCCACATGCGGAAGGACCCGCTCCCGGCGTCCGGGGCGGGTCCTTCCGCGGTGCTGCTCGAACGGCCCGTGAAGCCCCATCGCGGGACAGGGGGCCGTGTCGGGGTCACTCCTCCAGGGTCAGACCCTTGCGGAGCTTGGTCAGCGTCCGGGAGAGCAGCCGGGACACGTGCATCTGCGAGATGTTCAGTTCCTCGCCGATCTCCGACTGCGTCATGTTGCTGACGAAGCGGAGCGAGAGGATCATCCGGTCCCTGGAAGGCAGCGCGGCGATCAGCGGCTTCAGCGACTCGACGTACTCGATGCCTTCGAGCCCGTGGTCCTCGTAGCCGATGCGGTCCGCGAGGGCGCCCTCGTGGTCGTCCTCCTCGGGCTTGGCGTCCAGCGAGCTCGCGGTGTAGGCGTTGCTCGCGGACATGCCCTCGACGACCTCGTCCTGGGTGATGCCGAGGCGCTCGGACAACTCCGCCACGGTGGGCGCGCGGTCCAGCTGCTGGGAGAGCTCGTCGCCCGCCTTCGCCAGGTCGAGCCGCAGCTCCTGGAGCCGCCGTGGTACGCGCACGGACCAGCTGGTGTCACGGAAGAATCGCTTGATCTCGCCGACGATCGTCGGCATCGCGAAGGTGGGGAACTCCACGCCGCGGCTCAGCTCGAACCGGTCGATCGCCTTGATCAGGCCGATGGTGCCGACCTGGACGATGTCCTCCATCGGCTCGCTGCGGGAGCGGAACCGGGAGGCGGCGAACTTGACGAGCGCGAGGTTGAGCTCGACGAGGGTGTTGCGGACGTAGCTGTACTCGTGGGTGCCCTCTTCGAGGGACTCCAGCCGCTCGAAGAGCGTCTTCGACAGGGCCCTGGCGTCCAGAGCGCCTATTTCGGCATAGGGCGGGATCTCGGGAAGTCCTTCGAGTCCCTCGCCGACCGCGTCGGAGAAGTCTGAGGTGGTGACGGTGGTGCTGGCGTTGCCGGTGGTGCTGGTGCGCGGGCCGGGAACGGCGCTCGCGGCGGGGGAGTCGGAATTGATCGGTCCCTGAGGACATGCCGACGACGCGTTGTGGGTACGCGCTTCGTCGAGCCGGGGTGACATGGGTCTCCTCCATCGTTCTCGGCATATGGCTGCCGATGCCCCTACGTGTTCCTGCGGTGAAGCGGCGCCTCCAAAGCCGGTCGTGTTCGGGTGTCCCTCTACCCATACCCGGTTCTGGCCAGCGGTGACAAGCGCCAATTCATGCTATATGTCCGGTTTGTTGAGGTCTCCGACTACCGCGTGGCGAACGGAACGCGTACTGTTTTACGCACGTCGGCGGCAGCTACGCATACAGCCGCACAGGCAGTGACGCGCACAGTGACGAACGGCGAAGAGGGACAGGCATGGACCGCGGGACGGTCGGCAGTGCTAACCGGGGGCGACTTCAGGTCGAGGCCCGGACCGAGGGGCGCAGCGAGGTCGTGACGCCGGTGGGTGAGCTCGACCACCACACCGCCGATCTGCTGCGCGAGCCCCTGGAGAGTGCGGTCGAACAGGGGCGTTCGCGCCTGGTGGTCGACTGCTCTCGCCTGGATTTCTGTGATTCCACCGGGCTGAACGTCCTGCTCGGCGCCCGCCTCAAGGCGGAGGCGGCCGGCGGAGGGGTTCATCTGGCCGGAATGCTGCCCGTCGTGGCGAGGGTGTTCGAGATCACCGGCGCGGAGGCGGTCTTCACCGTCCACGCCACGCTCGAAGAGGCCCTGGTCACCTGACCCGGCATGGCCGTGCGACCGCGGACGTCCCCGGTGTCGCCCGTGTCACGCGATCGTGTGCCACAAGTGGGTGTTGTTGCGACGCGGCAGGGCAGGAGACACCCCGGCGGTGCCCCGCAAGGGCTCCGGCACACTCGGTAACTGATCACTATCTGTTCAACGGCGACATGGCGACATGGCGAATCGGTGAGGTGAAGCGCTGATGAGCACCACCCGGCAGCATCCGCCGGGCGACCTCGGTCGCGAGCCGGACGGAGCGGGCGCAGCCTCGACCGTCCCGGCCGCGCGGCAGTGGCGCACGCTCTCACTGGGGCAGGCCGCGGGCATCGTTCCGACGGCCCGTGACTTCGCTCGACAGGCGCTGCACGACTGGGGCTGGCTCCCGGCGTCCACCGCGGACCGCAGGGCCGCCGCCGAGGACGTCCTGCTGGTCGTCTCCGAGCTGGTGACCAACGCCTGTCTGCACGCGGAGGGCCCCGAGGAGCTCCGGATCGGCCACACCTCCAAGGTGCTGCGTGTGGAGGTCGTCGACCGGGGGGCCGGTCAGCCCGCGCCCCGTACGCCCCATCGGGCCGGCCGGCCCGGGGGGCACGGCATGTTCATCGTGCAGCGCCTCTGCCTCGACTGGGGCGTCCTGCGCACTCCGGACGCCCCGGGCAAGACCGTCTGGGCGGAGCTCGCCGCCCCGGCCTAGGCATGGGGGCGGAGCTCGCCGCCCCGGCCTGGCCCGCGTTCCTTGCCCGTACGCCTCACCGGTACGCCTCGGTCGTACCCCTCACCCGCACCGCGAAGAGCGCGCCCGATCGGCGCGCTTTTTGTCTTCCCTCCATCAGGCCCCCGGCGTACCTTGAGCGCCAAATCTGATGTGTCGTCAGCAATGTGCGTCCGTACGGGTCGTGGCGCGCGGCGGCGTCCGGCATGAGGGGAGCACGAGGTGTCGAACCAGAAGCGGACAACTCTCGCGCTGGCGACTGCGCTGGCCGGCTCGATCGTGGTGGCGGGCGCGCCCGCCGCGCACGCCGACGTCGTGGACGTCAACTACCAGTGCGTGACGCCCATCGGGCCCAAAGGGGCGGTCTCGCCCATCGATATCAAGGGAGTCGGGAGCGGCGGCGGCTACAAGCTCACCATGTCCTTCCGGAAGGGCGTCTCCTCCAGCCCGGTCGAGCTGGGCAAAGGGGCCATGAACCCGAGCGCCGTGATCGAGCTGGGCGGCGCGGAGCAGGGGAAGGTCCAGGTCACCGGCCCCGCGAACAGCGAGGCGATTCCGGCCAACACCCCCATCAAGATCAGTGACCTGTCGGGGACGTACACCCCGAAGAAGAGCGGCAAGGTCACCTTCACCGCCGGAGTCCTCACCATCAAGGCCCTCGGTACGACCACCACCTGTACGCCCAAGAACAGCCCTGGTCCCTCCCTCGAACTCGACGTCCAGGGGGCGGGCGGTTCATCGGAGGGCGGCTCCACCGGCGGCGGCTCGACGGGCGGCGCGTCCACCGGCGGTTCGACCGGCGGCGCTTCGGGGGGCGGTGAACTGCCCCGCACCGGCCCGCTGGAGTCGGCGGCGGCGCTCGGCACGCTCGGCGGCACCGTGCTGCTGAGCGGGGCGGCCGGCGTGCTCTGGCTGACCCGGCGAGGACAGCGCTCCGCAGGCTGAGCCCAGCACAGCCGAGCGCAGCGCTCCGCAGGCCGAGCCCAGCACAGCCGAGCACAGTCCAGCGCAGCATCGCCGCCGGAAGGCAGAGGAGCCGCCCATGTCGCCACCCACCCCGCGCCTCCGCCGGGCGCTGCTCGACCTCACGACGGTGCTCGCCGCACTGCTGTGCGCGCTCACACCGCTCCCGGCCGCCGCGGACGGCCAGGCCGACACCGCCCCGGCCGACACCGCCCCGACCGCCGAAGACGGCCCGGCGGGCTGGACGGCCCGGCCCGCCGGTGGAGGCACCGACCGGGACGCCAGGCCGTACGTCTATCTGGAGGGCACCCCCGGCACGGCCCTCCAGGACCGTCTCGCGGTGACCAACACCGGCCGCGCCCCGCTGACCGTACGGCTACGGGGCGCCGGCCGGGCCGGGGCCTGGATCGGGTTCGCCGCCGACACCGTCACCGTCCCGGCCCGGACCCGCGCCGAGGTGCCGCTCGCCCTCACGGTGCCGCCCGACGCGGTGCCCGGCGACGCTTCCGGGGAGGTCGTGGCCGACGACGGGGACGAGGAGATCCGCGTACCGGTCCGGGTCCGGATCGGTGGCCCGACGCTGGCGGCGCTCACCGTCGAGGACGTCGAGATCTCCGGCGAGACCATCCGGTACGCCCTCGTCAACCGGGGCAACGTGATGCTGAAGCCCCGGCTCGCGGTACGCGCCGAGGGGGTGTTCGGCACGCTGCTGAACCGCCCGGAACGGCCCCTGCCGCTGGAGCTGGCCCCCGGCCGACGGGTGGAGCGGACCGAACCCTGGCCCGACGCCCCGGCCCTGGACGCGGTCACCGTACGGCTGCGGGTCACCGCCCCGGGGGGCGCCCGGGACGAGGCCGAGGCCTCGGCGACGCACATCCCGGTGGCCCCGGCCGTCGGCTGGCGGGCTGCTGGTGCTCGGCGGCCTGGCCCTGCTCGGCTCCGGCG
>NZ_NTGZ01000349.1 GCF_002551245.1 Streptomyces sp. rh34 | reverse complement strand
GGGCCAGGCCGGTCAGCGGCCAGCGACGGTTGACGAGGAACACCCCGCCGGCCAGGAACACCAGCAGCCCGCCGATGATCGCCAGGACGATCCCGACCCCGCCGGAACCGTTCGAGGCCGCCGACGCGTGCGCGGCCTCCGCCTGTCCTCCCGAGCCCTGGTCGGCTCCGGCGGCGGGCTTCGCCGCGCCCTTGCCGCCGGTCCCGGTGTCCACGGACTTCGGCGGCACCAGCTCGCCGACGGGGGTCACCTTGCCGCTCGCGGCGAAGCCCCAGTCGAGCAGGCTCGCGGCCTCCTTGTAGACGGCGTGGCTCTCGTCCGCCGACGGGTTCATGACCGTGACCAGCAGGACCTTGCCGTTGCGCTCGGCGACGCCGGTGAAGGTGTTGCCCGCGTGGGTGGTGTAGCCGTTCTTGACGCCCGCGATGCCCTGGTACGGGTCCACGCCGATGTCCCCGGTGATCAGCCGGTTGGTGTTCTGGATCTCGAAGGAGCCGCGCTTCTTGCCCTTCTTCTCCTCGCCGGGGAAGTCGGCCGACGCGGTCGCCGCGTACTCGCGGAAGTCCTTCTTCTGGAGTCCGCTGCGGGCGATCAGGGTCAGGTCGTAGGCGCTGGAGACCTGGCGCGGGGCGTCGTACCCGTCCGGCGAGACCACCCGGGTGTCCAGGGCCTGGAGCTCCTCGGCGTGCTTCTGCATCGCGGCCACCGTCTTCGGGACGCCGCCGTACATCTCCGACAGGACGTGCACCGCGTCGTTGCCCGACCGCAGGAACACCCCGAGCCACAGGTCGTGGACCGTGTAGGTGTGGTCCTCCTTGATCCCGACCAGGCTGCTGCCCTCGCCGACCCCGGACAGCTCACCTTCCGTCACCTTGTGGGTCAGGGTGGTGGGCTGGAGCGCGGGCAGGACGGTGTCCGCGAAGAGCATCTTCATGGTGGAGGCGGGCGGCAGTCGCCAGTGCGAGTTGTGCGCCGCCAGAACGTCACCGTTCTCCGCGTCCGCGACGATCCAGGACCGGCCGGTCAGCGCCTTGGGCAGCACCGGCGCCCCCGGGCCCAGATTGACCTGGGTACCGGCCCTGCCGAGCTGCTCCCCGCCGAGGCTGGACATCGTGCTCGGCGGCTTGGGCTGTTTGTCGTCGCTCTTGTCCTTGTCGGCCGCCGTGGCGGGACTCAGGACGAAACCGGACAACAAGGCGGCAGAGGTGACCGTGAGGGCGATCTTTTTCAGAGCAGGCACGGTCGGAAACGTACAGGGCGAAGGTGTGGATGCGGACCCGGACCGGCTGACCCGCCGCAGGGAACGCCGGGACGGCCCCGTTCGGACGCCACCCCGGGAGAGGGAGCCGGGGGGCGGCGGCGATACTGGACCCATGAAGCTCAGCCGCCGCGTGTCCTGGTTCCTGCTCGCGTTCGGGGTGTGGAGCTGGTTCATCTGGATCACTTTCGTCAAGAACCTGTGGCAGGACGGCAGCGGGCTCGCCTTCGACGACGCGGGCGAACCGACCGGGTACTTCTGGGTGCACCTGCTGCTCGCCATCGCGTCCTTTTCTCTGGGGACGGTGGTCGGCGTGATCGGGTTGCGCGGAGTCCGGGCTTTGCGCGACGACCGCGCATGACGACGGGAACATGGGGAAGCTCGGATGGCAGTGGTCTTCGCTCTGATGGGGCTCGTGGTGCTGGCGCTGCTCGGCACCGTTCACCGGTATCTGTGGCGCCGCTTCGTCGGTGACACGACGGCGCCGGGCAGCCCGCTGCGCCGGGTGGGCACCGTCGCGGCCTTCGTCCTGCCCCTGCTGAGCGTCGGTGCCATGACGTCCGGCCGGGTGGGAGCCCCCTTCTGGCTCCAGCAGGTGCTGGCCTGGCCGGGCTTCCTGTGGCTCGCCTGCCTGCTCTACCTGACGCTGGCGCTGCTCGTGGGCGAGGTCGTACGTCCGGTCCTCCTGCGGGTCCTCGCCCGGCGCGACGGGGTGGGGCCGGGGGCCGATGCCCGGACCGTTCCGGAGCCGGCCGCCGCGGCCCCGCCGGAGGAGAACGGAACGGGAACCGGAATCCCCGCCGACGTCCCGGACGAGACCCGCCCCCGTGCCGAAGAGCTGGTGCCGTCCGGCTCGGCCGGCGCCCCCGCACGATCGGAAGCGGCAGGGAGTGCGGCGCCGGCCCCCGTGACGGGGACGGAAAGGGAACGGGAAGCGGAACCGGCCGCCGAAGCCCCGGCCACCTCGACCACCGCGCCCGCCATCGCCCCCGCCTCCGCGCCGGCTTCCGCCTCCGCGCCGGCTTCCGCCTCCGCGCCGGCTTCCGCCCCCGGCCCCTCCCGGCGGCTCTTCGTCTCCCGGGTCGTCGGCGGCGCGGCGGCCGCCGCCGGACTCGCCACCGTCGGGTACGGCGCGTACGGCGTGCTGCGCGGGCCCAGCGTCCGGCGGATCACCGTCCCGCTGGCCAAACTGCCCCGCGCCGCCCACGGCTTCCGGATCGCCGTGGTCAGCGACATCCACATCGGCCCGATCCTCGGCCGCGCCCACACCCGGCGGATCGTCGACACGATCAACGCGACCTCGCCCGACCTGGTCGCCGTCGTCGGCGACCTCGTCGACGGGTCCGTCGCGGACCTGGGCTCCGCCGCCGAACCGCTGGCCGCCCTGCGCGCCCGCCACGGCAGCTTCTTCGTCACCGGCAACCACGAGTACTTCTCCGGCGCCGAGCAGTGGGTCGACCACGTCCGCGAACTGGGCCTGCACCCGTTGGAGAACGCCCGGGTCGAGATCGAGGGCTTCGACCTCGCCGGCGTCAACGACATCGCGGGCGAGACCGAGGGGCAGGGGCCCGACTTCGCCCGCGCACTGGGCGACCGGGACCGTGGCCGGGCCGCCGTCCTCCTCGCCCACCAGCCCGTCGTCATCCACGACGCCGTCGAGCACGGTGTCGACCTCCAGCTCTCCGGCCACACCCACGGCGGACAGCTCTGGCCCGGCAACCTCCTCGCCGAACTGGCCAACCCCACCGTCGCCGGCCTCGAACGCTACGGCGACACCCAGCTCTTCGTCTCGCGCGGTGCGGGCGCCTGGGGCCCGCCGGTCCGGGTGGGCGCCCCCTCCGACATCACCGTCGTGGAGCTGGCCTCCCGTCAGACGTAGTCCGGTTGCGGGTGCGACGGTTCGCGAGCCCCGGATCCCTCCTCATGGAATCCACACCGAAAGGTCACCGTCAGCTACGGAAAGCCGCAGGTGGGAGGCGCGAAACAGCCTTTTCGGACAGAGGTTTGGGTACGTGTCCAACAAAAGGCTGTGAGCGCCCCATTTACTCTTCCAGATGTGAAAATCGTGTGATTGGGTAAGCGCGAACGTGCGGCGATGTGCGGAACTGAACGCCACCGCCGAGGTGGGGCTGGTAAGGGAGAGCACGGCAATGCGGTCGGTCCGGGTACGGATTCTCGCGATTCTCGCGGTATTGGTCATAGCGGGCGTCGGCGCCTGGCAACTGCTCCCGTCGGGGGAGGCGAAGACCGATGCGATCACTGTCGGGACATCGGACGTCGTCACCTCCCTCGACCCGGCCGGCGCGTACGACGCGGGTTCCTGGGCGATCTACAGCAACCTCTACCAGTCGCTGATGACCTTCAAGCCCGGTGCGGTCACGCCGGAACCGGACGCCGCCGAGAGCTGCGGGTTCGTCGGGCAGAAGCTCCAGACGTACCAGTGCAAGCTCCGTGACGACCTGACCTTCTCCAACGGCCGCAAGATCACCGCCGAGGACGTCAAGCACTCCTTCGACCGGATCTTCACGATCAAGTCGGACGTCGGCCCCGCGGGCCTCTTCCCCACCCTCGACACGGTGACGACCGAGGGCCGCACGATTACCTTCAACCTGTCCGCCAAGGACGCGACCTTCCCGCAGAAGATCGCCACCGGCGCCGCCGCGATCGTCGACCCGACGAAGTACCCGAAGGACAAGCTCCGCCGGGGCAACCAGGTCGACGGCTCCGGCCCGTACGTCCTCAAGTCGTACGAGCCGGGGAACAGCGCCGAGCTGGTGCCGAACCTGAAGTACAAGGGCGCGCTCAAGAAGACCGGCGAGGCGGTGAACATCCGCTACTTCAAGACCTCCGAGGAGCTTCAGACGTCCTGGGACGCCGACGACGTGGACATCGCCCACCGCCAGCTGCCGTCCGAGACGCTCGCCGAACTGAACGTGAACGACCCGGACGTGCGGGTCACCGAGGCGGCCAGCGCCGAGATCCGCAACGTCATCTTCAACCTGCGCGAGGGCTCGCCGTTCAGGGAGAAGAAGGTCCGCCAGGCTGTCGCCACGCTCCTCGACCGGGGCCCCCTGGTCCGGAAGGTCTACCAGGGCACGGTCGACCCGCTGTACTCGCTGATCCCCACCGGCTACATCGGGCACAGCACCCCCTTCTTCGACGTCTACCCCTCCTCCGACCCCAAGCGTGCGGCGCAACTGCTGGAGGAGGCCGGAGTGGAGACGCCGGTCGCCGTCAACTTCGCCTACCGCGAGGGCGACATGTACACCAAGGAGACCGCCGAGCTGCGCCGTCAGATGGAGAAGGACGGGCTGTTCGAGGTCTCGGTCAAGGCCGTGGAGTGGACGAAGTACCAGAAGGAGTACGCGGCCGGGAAGTACGACATGTACACCGTCGGCTGGTTCCCCGACTTCCCGGACCCCGACACCTTCAGCCAGCCGCTCGTCGGCACCGGGAACGTCCTGCACAACGGCTACTCCAGCAAGAAGATGGACCAGCTGATCGCCGCCACGCAGCAGTTCAGCGACCGCAGCCGGACCTCGGGCGACTTCAAGGACATGCAGTCGCTGGTCGGCGAGGACGTCCCCCTGCTGCCGCTGTGGCAGAAGAAGGACTACGTCGTCGCCAAGTCCGAGGTCGCCGGTTCCCAGTACCTCTCCGACGGCACCGGCACCTGGCGCCTGTGGGAACTCAGCTGGATCTGATCCGGACGGATCAGTCGGCCGGCCGGGCCTCGGGGGGTGTCCCGCCCCTGGGCCCGGCCGTCTCCGTACCCGGCAGGAACTCCACCAGCAGCGCGTGGATCTGCCGCACCAGCGGTCGCAGCACCCGGAACCGGGAGAGCGAGATGGCCCGTGCGGCGATCGGCGCGGTGCGCTCGACCAGCCGGCGGCTGCGCTCGGCGCCCTGGCTGCGGTCGTACACCCAGAACAGCACCAGCCCCATCTGCATCAGCCACATCAACTGCGGCAGCAGCGGAGCCAGTTCCGGGTCGCTCTTGACGTCCGCCCCCGCGATGCAGCGCTCGTGGATGGAGATCGCCGCGTCGCGGGCGGCGGCCGAGTCCTCGGAGAACGGGGAGAGCGGGCTGTCCGGATCGGCGGCGTTCTTGAAGAACTGGGCGGCGAAACGGTGGTACGGCTCCGCCACGTCCAGCCAGCCGAGCAGCACGCCCCTGACGCGTACGGTCAGATCCCCGTCCCCCTCCAGCACGGGCCGGACCGCCTCGGCGTGTTCGTCGGCGATGCGGTCGTAGAAGCCCTGGACCAGGTGCTCCTTCGAGGAGAAGTAGTAGTAGGCGTTCCCGACCGAGACGCCCGCCTCCTGGGCGATGGCCCGCATGGTCGTCCGGTCGTAGCCGCGCTCCGCGAAGAGCCGGAGCGCCGTTTCGAGAATCAGCGTGCGGGTCTGCTCGCTCTTCGCGGCCTTGGCCGGTTTCTTCTCCTGCACGTTCTTCTCTTCCTTCACCACGGGCCCAAGGCTATCGGGGACCCCACGGTCCTCCGGGCGGGACGGCGCACTCGCGGACCCCGGGGGCGCAGGGCGGGAGGACCATCGAGCGGTAGCGGGCGGCGGCCAGGACGGTGCCCCGGGCGAAGGGCCGCCCCGCCGGGGTGGTCAGCCAGTGGGCCCGGGAGCGGTACTTGGCCAGCGCCCACAGGCAGACGATCCAGGCGGAGGCCTCCCGGTAGACCTGTCCCAGGTCGCCGACGACGGTGATCTCCGCCAACGTCGCCGCGTGGTCCAGCTCCGGGAACCGCCGCCGGGCCTCGGCCGATCCGGCCGGTACGAGGTCCAGCGGGACGAGCTGCCGCTGCCGCTGGAGCCAGTGCCGCAGGTGGACGCAGAGCGGACACCGCGCGTCGTAGAGCACGGTGAGCCGGCGTACGGGCCCGGGCCCGGCGGCGGCGTACGGGGCCGGCCCCGGCGACGCCGTGGGCGCGGCTCCGGTCACCGGGCTCACCGCCCGGGTG
>NZ_NTGZ01000348.1 GCF_002551245.1 Streptomyces sp. rh34 | reverse complement strand
GCGTGGCGCCGGTCCGGGGCGGGCGCCCTCGCACCGTACGGCCGGGCCGCGGCCGGCCCCGGACTCCCGGGCGACGCCGTGAGCGCCGACCGCCGGGACCCGCGCGAGGAACAGGTCCGCCGGATGCTGGACGGCCCGCATCCGGCCCTGCCGCCGGACCTGGCCGCGCGGGCCGTCCGGCGCGGCGGGCGCCGACTGCGGCTGCGCCGGGCGGTACTGCGGACCACGGGCTGGCTGTTGGCCGCGGCGCTCGCGGCGTTCCTGGTCTGGGCCGAGGTCGAGCAGCCGTGGGCGACCGAGCCCGCACAGGTCACTCCGCCGTTGGAGGGCTGGTGAGCCGTTGGGGTCCGCCCCCTGCGGGCCTACGCTGGAGAGGTCGGTCGTCGTACGAGCCGAGGAGGCCGTGATGACGAGGAAGATCGCGGACTGCCGCAAGTATCCGAGCGAGATGAACTGCACCCTCACCATCGCCGGTGAGGAGGACGAGGTCGTCCGGGCCGCGAGCGAGCACGCCGCGTCGGTCCATGGGCATGAGGACGGTCCCGAACTGCGTGAGCAGGTCAGGGGCATGCTGGAGGACGAGAAGGTGAGCGTCTGAACGTGAGGGGCGCCCTCCGGTTCGGGCGGGCGCCCCTGGTGTTCTGTGTTCCGTGCTCCGGTCTCCGGTCTCCGGTCTCCGGGATCAGCCCAGTGCCTGGGTGAGGTCGGCGAGCAGGTCGTCGCCGTTCTCGATGCCGACGGAGAGCCGGACCAGGTCGGCCGGGACCTCCAGCGGGGAGCCCGCGGCGGAGGCGTGCGTCATCCGGCCCGGGTGCTCCAGGAGGGACTCCACACCGCCGAGGGACTCGCCGAGCGTGAAGAGCTTCGCCCGGTTGCAGACCTCGACCGCCGCCTCCTCGCCGCCCGCGACGCGGAAGGACACCATGCCGCCGAACGCCTTCATCTGCTTGGCGGCGACCTCGTGGCCGGGGTGCTCGGGCAGGCCCGGGTAGAGGACCTGGGAGACCTTGGGGTGCCGGGTCAGCAGATCGGCGACCTTGGTGGCGTTCTCGGTGTGCCGGTCCATGCGGACGGCGAGGGTCTTGATGCCGCGCAGCACGAGCCAGGCGTCGAACGGGCCGGCGACCGCGCCCATGGCGTTCTGGTGGTACGCCAGTTCCTCGGCGAGCTCCGGGTCGCCGACGACGAGCGCGCCGCCGACGACGTCGGAGTGGCCGCCCATGTACTTCGTGGTGGAGTGCACGACGACGTCCGCGCCGAGCGCGAGGGGCTGCTGGAGGTAGGGGGAGGCGAAGGTGTTGTCGACGACGAGGCGGGCCCCGGCCTGCCGCGCGACCTGCGCCACGGCGGCGATGTCGGTGATGCCGAGCAGCGGGTTGGACGGGGTCTCCACCCAGACCGCCTTGGTGCGCGGGGTGAGCGCGGCCCGTACGGCGGCCACGTCCGAGGTGTCGGCCACGGAGAACTCCACGCCCCACCGCGAGGCGACCTTCGCGAACAGCCGGAACGTGCCGCCGTAGGCGTCGTTCGGGATGACCACGTGGTCGCCGGGGGTCAGCAGCGTACGCAGGAGGCAGTCCTCGGCGGCGAGGCCGGAGGCGAAGGCGAGGCCGCGGCGGCCGCCTTCGAGGGCCGCGAGGTTCTCCTCCAGCGCGGTGCGGGTCGGGTTGGCGCTGCGGCTGTACTCGTAGCCGCCGCGCAGTCCGCCCACGCCGTCCTGCTTGTACGTGGAGACCTGGTAGATCGGCGGAACCACCGCGCCGGTGAGGGGGTCGGCGGTGTTTCCCGCGTGGATGGCGCGGGTTTCGAAGCTGTACTGGTCGCTCATGAGGCCCGAGCGTAGTTCGTGGAGAGGGCCCGTACCGGCCACTTGCCGCTCCGGGGACAATGGGGTCATGGAGATCTTGTTGTTCCTGCTCGCGATGTGCCTGTTCGCGGCGGTTGTCGGCCCCTGGGTCATCCGCCGCCGGGGCGGTATCCGTCAGGTCGCCCCCGGTTCGCCGGACGCCGCCGACCCGGACACGTACGGCTTCGCCCGCCAGGAGGAGCTGGACGTCCGGATGCCCGGCCCCGACCAGGACCTCCTCGACGTGCTCGACGTCGTCCAGGGCACCCAGGACTGGCGGGCGGCCGCCCAGCTGCTCGCCGGGACGCCGAAGGAGGGCGAGGTGCGCTGGCAGCGGATCCAGGCCTTCGCGGGCGCGGCCTCGCTGGAGCTGGCGCAGCGGCCCGGGGCGGGCGGCGCGTGGCTGCGGACCTGGCGCGCGGAGTCCCCGAAGGACGCGGGCGGCGCGGCGGTGCACGCGGAGTTCCTGGTGCAGCAGGCGTGGCGGTCCTCGGCGGCGGGGAGCGACGACTTCCGGATCATCCTGGAGGAGGCCCGTACGGTCTGCGGCGAAGCGGCCCTGCTCGCACCGGGCGACCCCGTCCCGTACATCGTGGAGCTGGCGGTGGCCCGGGGGCTCGGCTACACCCCCGAGCAGTTCGACCAGCTCTGGGCGAAGATCATTGACCGGGCTCCGGCCCATCTGGGCGCGCACATCGCGGCGCTGCACTTCCACTGCGAGAAGTGGCACGGCTCGCGCAAGGACGCCGAGGCCTTCGCCACGGCCGCCGCCGCCCGCGCCCCGCGGGGCTCGCTGCTCGCGGCGCTCCCGCTGTTCGCGGTGTACGAGCACCTGCCGGAGGTCAACCTCGTGCAGGGCTTCTACCGGAGCCAGGTGGTCACCAAGGCGGTCGAGGGCGCGATGTTCGCGGTGCACGCGGCGCGGCCGGACGATCCGATGCTGGCCCATGTCCGCCATCTCCTGGTGCTCTTCCTGGTCCACATGGAGCGCTGGTCGGAGGCGATGCACCAGCTGATCCGGATCGACGGCCACGTGGGCGCGTTGCCGTGGACGGCGGACGCGGACCCGGCCGCGCAGTACACGGTCTACCGGGCGCTGGCGGTCGCGGGGTACGAGGCGAACGGCGGGAGCCCGGCGACTCTGCCGCACTGACCACTCTTCCGCGCGGTGGTTCCGTACGCGGATCCCGTACGCGGATCCCGTACGGGGTCACGGCCTGGCGGACGCGGGGGCCGGGGCCCGGCCGACCGCCGTGGTCACCAGCGCACCGGCCACGAGCGCCGCGCCCGTCCCCATGACCGCCGTGACGCCGACGCGGTCCGCCACCAGCCCGCCGGCCAGCGCCCCGAGCGCGATGGCTCCGTTGAACACCGCGACGAACAGCGAGGAGGCGGCCTCGCGGGCATCGGGGGCGGCGAGCAGCACCCAGGTCTGCGTGCCCACCGAGACACCGCCGTAGCCGAGGCCCCAGACCACCATCAGGACGGCCGCGAGGGCGGGGGAACCGCCCAGCCACGGCAGAGCGGCCACGGTGAGCGCCAGGACCGCGGCGATCACCAGCAGCGTCGTGCGCGGCGAGCGGGCGGCACCGGCCCCGGCGAGGAAGTTACCGGCCACGCCGGCGATTCCGTACACCAGGAGCAGGGTGCCGATCGTGCCCGCGCCGACGCCGGTGACGTCCTCCAGGACCGGCCTGATGTAGGTGTACGCGGCGAAGTGCCCGGTGACCAGGAAGCCGACGACGAGGAGACCGGTACGCAGCCGGGGGTCGCGGGTCAGCCGCAGCACCCCACCGAGCGGAACGGTGCGCTCGGCGGGCAGCCGGGGCAGCAGGAGTGCCGCCGCGACCAGCACGAGGGCCCCGAACCCGGCAGCCGCCAGGAACGCGGCGCGCCAGCCCGCGACGGCGCCGAGGTACGTTCCGGCCGGGACGCCCAGGACGGACGCCACGGCGACACCGCTGAAGACCAGGGAGGTGGCGGCGCCGGCGGACTTCGCCGGGACCAGGCGCACCGCGAGCCCGGCCGCGACCGCCCAGACGCCGCCCATGCCGATGCCGACCAGGACGCGGGCGGCGACCATGGTCCCGAAGTCCGGCGCCCAGGCCGCGCCGAGGTTGCCTGCGACCAGCACCCCGACCAGCACGCACAGGGCCGTACGCCGGTCGGCGCGGCCGAGCAGGGGGACGAGGGCCGGGGCCGAGAGCGCCGCGACGAGGCCGGTGACGGTCAGCGTCAGACCGGCCACGCCCTCCGGGACGCCGAGCGAGCGGCCCATCGGCGTGAGCAGCCCGACGGGCAGCATCTCGGACGTGACCACCGTGAACGTGCCGAGCGCGAGGGCCGCCACACCCGGCCAGCCGTGGGGCACGGGTGCGGGCCGGACGGAAGGGGAGGTCGAGGATTCCTGAGCCGGTGTCATGTCTCCAGCCAACCGGGGGCGGAGGACGGGAACAACGGCCGAACTCTCGTCCTTCTATGAGCTGAGCTCATGGATCCGGGGACGGAGACGGTGGGCGATCGCGACGAAGGGGACGGGCGGCGGAGGGAACACGTGAGCAATCCGGAGATCCGGGAGCTGGAGGCCTTCCTCGCGCTGGCCGAAGAGCTCCACTTCGGCCGTGCCGGAGAGCGCCTCTACCTCTCGCAGAGCCGGATCAGCCAGCTGCTGCGGGCCCTGGAGAACCGGATCGGCGGCCGGCTGGTCGACCGCACGAGCCGTCGGGTCCGGCTCACCCCGCTCGGCGAACAGCTCCATGCGGGGCTGCGTCCCGCCTTCGACGCGATCGTCGCGACGGTCGAGGAGGCGCGGGAGGTGGCGCGGGGTGTCGGCGGCGTGTTCCGCGTCGGTTTCCAGGGGACGGCGAACGACCCGTTCATGCGGGCGGTCGTGGCTTTCCGGGACGGGCATCCCGACTGCACCGCCGAGATCGTGGAGATCCCGCTCTCCGACCCGTTCGGCGCGGTGCACCGCGGGGAGGTGGACGCGGCGGTGGTCCTGATGCCGGTCCTGGACGACGCGCTGGTGCTCGGCCCGGTCTTCTCCGCCCGGCCGCTGGCCCTCGCCGTCTCCGAACGGCACCCGTACGCGCGCCGCCCCGTGGACGCCGATGAGCTGGCGGGCTGCCCGCTCATCGGCGTCCACGGGGCGGCCCCGGAATACTGGCGGCTGGCCCAGGCCCCGGTCGTCACGCCCGGCGGCCGTGCGATCCCGGCGGGGCCCGCGGTGAGCAGCCTGCAGGAGGGGTTGGCCCTGGTGCGGGCGGGCCGGGGCGCGATGCTGCTGTGCGACCCGACGGCGGACTACTACGGCAGCCACGCGGTGGCCTTCGTCCCGGTGACCGGCCTCCCCGACTCGTCCCTCGCGCTGGTGTGGCACCGGAACCACGAGACGGCCCGGACGCGGGGCTTCGCGCGGGCGCTGGCGGCGGTGACGGCGGCGGAGGCGGGGTGAGCGGGCAGGTCCCCGTGCTTCCCGCACCTCCACACCCCACGCCTCCACACCCCCCACGCCCCGGAATCCCGGCGGCCGCTCCCTTGTTGTAGCTACCGAACACCGACCCCCGGAGGAGCCCCCGCATGTTCCTGAACCACCGCACCCCCGAGCTCCCCACCCCGGAGCAGGCCCTGCGCGGCCGCCCCGTCCCCGAGTTCACCGTTCCCTCCCGCCACACGGTCCTCGGCAACCCCCTGGTGGGCCCGTATCCGGAGGGCCTGGAGGTGGCGGACTTCGCGCTGGGCTGTTTCTGGGGCGCTGAGCGGAAGTTCTGGCAGACCGAGGGCGTCTGGACGACGCTCGTCGGCTACCAGGGCGGCTACACGGAGAACCCCTCGTACGAGGAGGCCTGCTCGGGCCTGACCGGGCACACGGAGGCGGTACGCGTGGTCTTCGACCCGGCCGTCGTCCCGTACACGGATTTGCTGAAGCTCTTCTGGGAGTCGCACAACCCGACGCAGGGCTTCCGCCAGGGCAACGACGTGGGCACCCAGTACCGCTCCGCGATCTACACCCACTCCCCCGCCCAGGCAGCGGCCGCCGACGCCTCCCGTGAGGCGTACCAGAAGGTCCTGACGGCGTCGGGCCACAAGGAGATCACCACGGAGATCCTCCCGGCCGAGGGCCGCCCGTTCTGGCCGGCGGAGGCGTACCACCAGCAGTACCTGGACAAGAACCCGGGCGGCTACTGCGGCATCGGTGGCACGGGCGTCTCCTGCCCGATCGGCGTGGCCCCGGTCGAGGGCTGATCCCGGGCCCCTACGCGTCCCCCTGGCCGAGCATCGCCGGAAGCAGCCGCCGCAGCAGCGTGACGAACAGGGCGTCCCGGTCGGCCGGGGGCGGTGCGCCCGCCGTGGTGAGGGCGGCGAGCAGGTGGGGGTGGCGGCCCTCGGCGGCGACGGCGG
Source organism: Streptomyces sp. rh34 (assembly GCF_002551245.1). Taxonomy (GTDB): domain Bacteria; phylum Actinomycetota; class Actinomycetes; order Streptomycetales; family Streptomycetaceae; genus Streptomyces. The sequence continues at coordinate 12 of NZ_NTGZ01000348.1, read as the reverse complement.
CCAGGTGGGCCG
>NZ_NTGZ01000347.1 GCF_002551245.1 Streptomyces sp. rh34 | reverse complement strand
GTCGCGGCGCTCCTCGGTCCGGTACCGCCGGACCGGGGCTGGCCCCCCGCCCTCACTCCGGCCGGTATCGCCGCGCTCGTCGCCGCGGCCGGGACGACCGTCTCCGCGCTGTCCGCGCTGAACGCGGCCGTCGCGCTGTTTCTGGTCCTGGAGGCTGCGACGCCGCTCTAGGCCCTGTCCGGAGCCGCGAAGACCGGCCCGACGCCCGTCGCTACAGGGTTGTAGAGTTCATCAGCCGCGGAACGCGGGCCCCGTCGACGGCGGTTCTTCACCCGCCCGGCATGCAGAATCATGCCCGGGTGCTCACCTCCCGCCGGAGTGCGTCCCACTCGAACCCATGGCTGGAGAACCCAGCCGGACAGGAGCCACGCGTTGTCCGCCAGTCCGGGCCCCTCGGGGCCCGACCCCCACAGCCACCGACCCGCGGCCCCGGTCAGGGCCGCCCGCCGCCTCCCGTGCGGGGCGGGTGAACGATGACCTCCGCCCTGCTCGGCCTGCTGGCCGTGTTCGTCCTCACCGCCGGGACCGGCTACTTCGTGGCCCAGGAGTTCGCGTACGTCTCCGCCGACCGGCTGACCCTCGGCCGGGAGGCCGCGGCCGGGGACAAGCGGGCCGCCCGCGCCGTGAAGGTGCTGGAGCGGCTCTCCTTCATGCTGTCCGGCGCGCAGCTCGGCATCACCGTCACCGGACTCGTCGTCGGCTTCCTCGCGGAACCGTCCGTCTCCGCCCTGCTGCGGCCCGCCCTGAGCGGCACGGGCCTCTCCGACGGACTCGTCTCGGGCATCTCCGTGGCGCTGTCGTTCGTGGTGGCGACCGTCATCCAGATGGTCCTCGGCGAACTCGCCCCCAAGAACCTCGCCCTGGCCGTGCCCGAGAGCATGGCGAAGTCCCTCGCCTCCTCCACCCTGATCTACCTGCGGATCGTCGGCCCCGTGGTCCACGTCTTCGACGGCGTCGCCAACCGGCTGCTGCGCCGCATCGGCATCGAACCGGTCGAGGAGCTCCACCACGGCGCGACCCTGGAGGAGCTGGGCCACCTCATCGGCGAATCCCACGAACAGGGTGAGCTCCCGGCCGCCACGGCCGAACTCATGGACCACGCGCTGGAGTTCTCCGAGCGGAACCTGGGCGAGGTGATGATCCCGCGCGCCGACGTGGCGTTCGTCCGCCGGGACGCCCTCGCCGCCGAGGCGGTCGAGCTGATCGCCCGGCACGGACACTCGAACTACCCGGTGCTCGGCGACCACCCGGACGACCCCGCCGGAGTCCTCGGCGTACGGGAGCTGATGCGGCTGCCCGCGGCCGAGGTCGGGCGCACCACCGTGGGCTCCCTGGCCCGCCGCCCCCTCCTGCTGCCGGAGCTCCTCAGGCTCCCGGCGGCGGTCGCGCAGATGCGCGAGCGCGACGACGAGTTCGCCGTCGTCCTCGACGAGCACGGCGGCCTGGCCGGGATCGTCACGTACGAGGACATCGCCGAGGAACTCGTCGGGGACATCGCCGACGAGTCCGACACCGTCGTCGAACTCGCGGTCGCCGACGGTTCCGGCTGGATCGTGGACGCGGGCCGCCGCCTCGACGAGATCGAGGAGGCCACCGGCGTCGCACTGCCCCAGGAGAGCGACGACTACGACACTCTGGCCGGGCTGATCATCGACAGGCTCGGACGCTTTCCCACCGTGGGCGACCGGCTCACCGTCGGTGCGGTCCGGATCGAGGTGCGCACCCTCGACCGGCACGTCGCCGAGTACGTCCGCATCGAACCCACGGAACGTGCCGAACCCACCGGACCCACCGAACAGGAGCCGCAGGCATGAGCTTCCCCATGGCGCTCTTCGTGACGGTCCTGCTCCTGATCGGCAGCGGGTTCTTCGTCGCCGCCGAATTCGCCCTGGTCGCCTCCAAGCGACACCGCATGGAACAGGCCGCCGCCCGGGGGCAGCGCGGGGCCAAGGCCGCGCTCGACGGGATGCGCGAGCTGTCGCTGATGCTCGCGGGAGCCCAGCTCGGCATCACCATCTGCACCCTGGGCCTGGGCTCCGTGTCCAAGCCCGCGATCTCCCACGAGCTGGACCCGCTGCTGGAACGGCTCGGACTGCCCGCGGCCCTCAGTTACGGCATCGCCTTCGCACTGGCGATGATCGTCGTTGTCTTCCTGCACATGGTGGTCGGTGAAATGGCCCCGAAATCCTGGGCCATCGCCCACCCGGAGCGCTCCGCGATGCTGCTGAGCCCCGCCTTCCGCGCCGTGGTGGGCGCCGTACGCCCGCTGATCCGGGTGCTGAACGCGGTCAGCAACACCCTCGTGCGGCTGTGCCGGGTCACCCCGCGCGACGAACTCGCCTCGGTGCACAACCGCGACCAGCTCACCCACCTGATCGAGGAGTCCGAGCGTCTCGGGCTGATCAGCAAGGGCGACTCCGGACTGATGACCAGGTCCCTGACCGAGCCGGGGACCCCGGTCTCCGTGCTCCGGACCCCCGTGGAGCGGATCGCGACGGTCCCGGCGGACGCCGGACTCGACCGGATCCTGGCCACCGCCGCCGAGGCCGACCGCACCCGCCTGCTGGTACGCGACGGGGAGGAGATCCTCGGATCGGTGCACGCCCGGGACGCCCTCGTGGCCCGCGCCGGAGGCCGGGACGTCCTCGCCCGCGACCTGGCCCGTCCCGTCCCGGAACTGGCCCCGGACGCGACCGCGGCGCACGCGGTGGAGCAGTTGCGTGAGCGGCGGGCCACGATCGCCGTCGTACGCGACCGGGAGGGCGGGCTCACCGGGCTGGTCAGCCTGGACGACCTGCTCGCCCGGCTGCTGCACCCGCCGACGCCCCCCGAGCACACCCTCTAGAGAGGGTCCCGCTCGGTCGTCTCCCCGCGGATGACGCGGGGAGACGGCTGGGGCCGGCCGCTGTCCTCGTCCTTGAGCGCCTGCTTCTCGCTCTTGAGGATGCGCGCGGCCTTTCCGGCCGACCGCATGAGGTCGGGCAGCCTCTTCACGGCCAGCACCGCCACGATCACGAGGAGAAGGAGAGTGAGCTCGCCGATCCCGAACATGGTTGCTGCTTTCTTCTGGGCGGAGTGGGCGCGGAGCCATCCGGATCCCTGACGGGCCGGCAGACCGTAATCTACAGGCCTGTAGAGCGTCTGTCCGCGCCCCCTGCCCTTCAGCGCTTTTGGCGGCCGCCGCCGCGCGGGCCCGGCCTCGGGGCGGGGACGAGGCGGACCGCCGTGTTGAGGACGTGGTCGATCACATCGCGCGAGGGCTTGTCCGTCAGGTCCGTGAGCAGTCGGGCCAGCGTGTTGAGGAGGAACGGCGATCCCATGACGTACCGGTTGAGCACCGGCTGGAAGCCCGAGCGGCTGAAGATCAGGTCGGCGGCGGTGTTGCCCAGCCGGTAGTAGCGGCCCCAGCGGCGGTTCATCTCCACCGGGTAGCCGCGGAGCACCTGTTCGCGCCGGGGCCCCTGGGGGTGGGCCAGTGCGAGGGCCGCGGTGCCGGCGGCGACCTCGCCCGCCTCCATCGCCTGGGCGATGCCCTCGCCGTTCCAGGGGCTGACCATCCCGCCGGAGTCGCCGACCAGCAGCAGCCCGCGTGCGTACAGCGGATGGCGGTTGAAACCGAGCGGCAGGGCGGCGCTGCGGACCGGGCCCTGCGCGTTCTCCTCGCGCAGCCCCCAGTCCTCCGGGGTCCGGGCCAGCCACTGGTCCAGGGTGGCGCGCAGGTCCGCCTTGCCGTGCCGCCGGTGGGGAAGCGCCCCGAGCCCGACGTTGACCCGGCCGTCGCCCATCGGGAAGATCCAGCCGTAGCCGGGAAGGTACGGGCCCCCGTCCGGGTAGCGGAGGTCGGCCCACAGCTCCAGGTACTCCTCCCGGGAGCGTTCGGGACTGCGGTAGTAGCGCCGGGCGGCCGTCGCGATCTGCCGCCGGGGGTCCCGCTCCAGACCCAGTGTCAGGGCGAGGCGGGCCGACGCCCCGTCGGCGGCGATGACGACGGGCGCGCGGAAGTCGACGGGCTCCGGGACGTCCGGGGAATCCGAGGACGCGGCGACCCCCGTGACCCGGCCCGCCCGGTCCGTCAGCGGGCGCTCCGCCTTCCAGCCGCTGTACAGCCGGGCCCCGGCCGACACGGCGTGCCGGGCCAGGATGTCGTCGAAGTCGTGCCGGCTGCGGGAGAGCCCGAAGTCCGGATAGCGGCCCAGCGCGGGCCAGTCGATATGCACGCGGTGCTCCCCGGCCACCCAGCGCATACCGCGCGAACGGGTCCAGCCCGGTGCGGTGATGTCGACGCCCATCCGGATGAGCTGGTGCACCGCGCGCGGGGTGAGACCGTCGCCGCACACCTTCTCCCGGGGGAAGCGGGCCTTCTCCAGCAGGATCACGTCCACTCCGGCCCGCGCCAGGTGATACGCGGCCGAGGAGCCGGCCGGCCCCGCCCCCACCACGATCACCTGGGCGTCCTCTCCCGTACGGGACGCCTCCCGCGCATCTTCCGTACGGGATTCCCGCGGCGCTCCTGTACGGGGAGCCTCCTGTGCGTCCGTCGTCGTCGGGTCCGGTGGCAGTTCCCGCATCACAACCCCTTCGTCCCAGCGGCCGTTGCTCCTGCCGGGGCGGCGGCCCAGGGCAACATCATCGATCAGGACGGGCCGGGGCGGTACCAGGCCTCGGAAAACCTCGGGCGGCCGAGTGACCCCGCCGTCTACGCTCCGTCGGTGACCACTCCGCCGGACGAAACGATCATCGACGCCCTCGACCGCGCCGACGCCGCTCTCCTCGCCCGGCGCCTCGACGCCCGCACCTGTCCGCCGGAACTCCTCGGCCGGATGGTCCGGCACCCCGCGCCCCGGATCCGGCACCTCGGCCTCACCCTCCTCGCCGAACGCGCGGACACCCCGGACGCCAGGGGAGAGGGAGAGAGCGGGCCCGGTCATCGTGCCCCGGTGGCCCGCCTGTTGCCCGATTCCCCCGGGGCGTCGCCCGAGGAGTCCCTCCTGCTCGCGGGCCTCCACGCCCGGCTCGGGGCGCGGAAGCCGGGGCACCGGCTGCCCGACTGGCGTGCGGCCGCGCTGCCCGCCCGGGTGCGGATCGCCTGGCTGCGGGCGGAACTCCTCGGCGACCCGACGGTCCTTCGTACGGAACCGGCGGGCGAACTCCTCTACCGGGCCGCGCGCGAGAGCGACGCGGCCGGGGCGCACCGACCCGACCGGCTCGTGGCCGAACTCATCGACACCGGGGATCCGGTCCTGGGGACCGAGGCGCTGCGGCTGGCCCGCGACGGGCTGTACGCCGGGCTGCTCGCACCGGCCTTCGTACGCGGCCGGCTGGTGCGGCTGCTCGACTCGCCCGACCCCGACGTCGTGACCGATGCGCTGCGCGAACTCGCCGAGCCCTGGGCGGCGGTCACCCCCGTGGACGCGTCACCGCTGACCCGTCCGGCGAGGGCCCTGGACGGCCGGTCCGCCCACCGCGACGGGTCGTCGGCCGCGCTCGCGGCCGCCGCTCTCCCAGCCGCGGCCCGGCACGGTCACCACACGGTGCTGTGGAGCACGGCGGAGGATCCGGCCGGGGCTCCGGCCCTGCGCGGGCAGGCCGTGGAACTCCTGGGCGAACGGGCGGAACGCACCGACGTCGGCCGCCTGGTGGCCCTGGCCGCAACGGACCCCCTCCTGCTCGCCGGACCTGTGCTGGCCTGTCTGCGCGCGCTGCACCGGCGCGGCCATTTCCCGGCGGACCCGGACGTCGGCCCCATCCTCGCCCTGGCCCTGGCCGATCACACGCTGGCGGCGGAGGCCGTCGCGACGGTCCTCTACACCTCCCGTCGCCCGTTGTTCGACGCCCTCACCGACGCCCCGCCGACCGCCCCGGACTGGCCACGCCGCCTGGAGCTGCTCATCGCCCTGTCGCGGCAGGGAGCCGCCGACGTCCCCATCGGCGAGGCCGTCGCCCGGCTCCTCCCGGCCGTTCGCGCCCCGCGCCCGTTCCTCGCCGCGATCCGCGTCCTGCGACCGCCGGCCGCCGAGGAAGCGGTGCTGGCCCTGCTTCCCACGGCCCCGTCCGCCGCCCTGGACGCCCTGGAGGCCATCGGCGGGGACCGTACGCGATCGGCGCTGGCCCGCGCGTTCGGCGTCGGCGTCCCGGCGGACGGACCGTCCACGGCCACGGACGGTCCACCACGCCTCCCGGTCGCACCCGAACTGCGCCCCGTACGCGACCGGGCGCTGGCGCTCCTGTGGCACCTCACCCGCGAACCCGGGCAGCGGCAGGACCTCCTCGCCCGCCTCGACCCCCAGGACCTCCCGCGCGACATCGAGGCCGACCTCGGAGCCCCCGACGAACGGGAACTGGCCGTTCTGCGCGCCCGTGTGGACGTGGACGCCCCCGTGGCGGCTTTCTGCCGGATCGCGGCGCACGCCGGTACGGGAACCGCGCCCTCGGAGGGCGTCCCCCTGGCCGACCTGCTCCTGCGTATCGTGCGCGACCTCGCCGCAGGCCGGCTCGGGCCGGCCACGGACGCCCCGGGCCCCGGCTTCGCCCCCGCGGGACCGGCCCGCCCGGACGGCGAACCGGAGCTGCCGCCCGAGGTGTTGGATCTGTCTCTTATACACATCTCTGA
>NZ_NTGZ01000346.1 GCF_002551245.1 Streptomyces sp. rh34 | reverse complement strand
GCCCTGCACACCGGCCGCCCCGCGCTCGCCGCCCGGACCGCGCGAACGGTCGGCAGGCGGGTCGCCGGACACCGGGGGGCGGAGGCCGGCGACCCGGACGCCCTGCTGCTCGTCGTCGCACGGCTGGCGGGGACGGGGGACCCGGCCGAGGGCCTCCTCGCCGCCGAACTGGCCGTGGCGTGCGGCCTGCGCACCGGATGGACCGGGCCGTGGCGCACCCAGCTGCGGATGCTCCGCCAGCACTCCTCGGACGACGTACGCGACGTGGCGTACGCCGAGGCCACCGCCGAGGAGTGACGTCCCGGACCCGACGGGCCCGGGGCACCTGATGGATCAGGGTGCCGGTGGGGATCAGGCGCGGCCGCGCGCCACCATCCGGGCCTTGCGGGCGGCGAGCTTCTCGTCGAACTTCGACGCCTCGCTGTCCAGTCCGCTCATGTACAGACCGAGCTCCTCCTGGGCCTTCGCACCCTCCGGGCCGAGCCCGTCGATCTCCATGACCTTCAGGAAGCGCAGCACGGGCTGGATCACGTCGTCGTGGTGGATGCGCATGTTGTAGATCTCGCCGATCGCCATCTGCGCGGCGGCCCGCTCGAAGCCGGGCATGCCGTGTCCGGGCATCCGGAAGTCGACGACGACGTCGCGCACGGCCTGCATGGTCAGGTCGGGGGCCAGCTCGAAGGCCGCGCCCAGGAGGTTGCGGTAGAAGACCATGTGGAGGTTCTCGTCGGTCGCGATCCGGGCCAGCATCCGGTCACAGACCGGGTCGCCGGACTGGTGGCCGGTGTTGCGGTGCGAGACGCGGGTGGCCAGCTCCTGGAAGGCGACGTACGCGACGGAGTGCAGCATCGAGTGCCGGTTGTCCGACTCGAAGCCCTCCGCCATGTGCGCCATGCGGAACTGCTCCAGCTTGTCCGGGTCCACGGCGCGCGAGGTGAGCAGATAGTCGCGCATCACGATGCCGTGGCGGCCCTCCTCGGCGGTCCAGCGGTGCACCCAGGTGCCCCACGCGCCGTCGCGGCCGAACAGGGAGGCGATCTCGTGGTGGTAGCTGGGGAGGTTGTCCTCGGTGAGGAGGTTCACCACGAGGGCGATCTTGCCGATGTCGGTGACCTTGGACTGGTCGGCCGCCCACGCCTCGCCGTCCTCGAAGACGCCGGGGAAGTTCCGGCCGTCGGAGAAGGGGACGTACTCGTGGGGCATCCAGTCCTTGGCGACCTTGAGATGGCGGTTGAGTTCCTTCTCCACCACCTCTTCCAGCGCGTACAGCAGCTGGGCGTCGGTCCACGCCTTCGAACTGCCGAGGTGGGGAGAGGTGATCGTCACGGGGAGCTCCTGGGGACGGGAGAATTACCTACGGCTTCGTAGGTTACGTGACCGTAGGTTAAGGCGACCGTAAGGCCAAAGCCAAGCCCGTCCCCGGAAGTGAGTGGATACGCGGAGTCATACGCCCAGGTGGGAAGGTGCCCGAGGGTCCTCCCGGCACCCGCCCGAGGCCCTTTCGAGGCCCCTTCTCACCGTTCCGGAATGGGTTGCTCCACCTCTGCATTCCGAGCTTGTTCCGCCCCTGGGTTCCCAGGCTGTTCCATCCCGGGAGCCGGGAGTGGTTCCACCCCCGGATCCCGGCGCAGATAGTGGCCGGTGACGGACGTCGGATGCGCGAGCAGATCCGCGGGCGTCCCCTCGAACACCAGCTCCCCGCCGCCCTTGCCGCCGTCCGGACCGAGGTCGATCACCCAGTCCGCCCGCTTGAGAACATCCAGGTTGTGCTCCACGCAGATCACCGTGTTTCCCGCGTCGACCAGCCGGTCCAGCAGATCCACCAGCCTGCCCGTGTCCGCCAGGTGCAGTCCGGTCGTCGGCTCGTCCAGCACGTACACGCTGGAGGTGCGGTGCAGCTGGGTGGCGAGCTTGATCCGCTGACGCTCGCCGCCCGACAGCGAGGAGAGCGGCTGCCCCAGGGTGAGGTAGGTGAGGCCGACCGCGTCGAGGGTGCGCAGCTTCCGCGACAGCACCGGATCCTCGAACAGCGCGGCCGCCCGCGCCGCCGTCATGTCCAGGACGTCCACGATCGACCGGCCGCCGACCCGGTGCTTCAGCACGTCGTCATGGAAGCGGCGGCCCTCGCACTCCGGGCAGGTCGTGGTGACCGGATCCATGAACGCCAGATCGGTCGAGATCTCTCCGCGACCCGAGCAGCCCGCGCAGGCCCCGGCGGAGTTGAAGCTGAACAGCCCCGCGTCCACGCCGTTCTCCCGGGCGAACACCTTGCGGATGGCGTCCAGCGCGCCGATGTACGACGCCGGGGTGGAGCGCGACGAGGCCGTGATCGCGCTCTGGTCGATCACCACCGCCTCCGGGTACGCCGCCGTGAACACCCGCGAGACCAGGGTCGACTTCCCGGATCCCGCCACCCCGGTCACCGCGGTCAGCACCCCGGCGGGGAACGACACGTCGAGGCCCTTGAGGTTGTGCAGGTCGGCCCCGTACACCGGGAGCCGGCCGGTGGGGGAGCGGACGGTCCCCTTCAGGGGGATGCGGCGGCGCAACGACCGGCCGGTGAGCGTGTCGGCCTCGCGCAGGCGCTCGAAGGTCCCCTCGAAGACGATGTGTCCGCCGTCGGAACCGGCCCGCGGCCCCATGTCGACGACATGGTCGGCGACGGCCATCACGTCCGGGTCGTGCTCGACGACCAGCACCGTGTTGCCCTTGTCGCGCAGCCGCACCAGCAGGTCGCCCAGCCGCCCGACGTCGCGCGGATGCAGGCCGACGCTGGGCTCGTCGAAGACGAACGTCAGCCCGGTGAGCGAACTGCCCAGATGCCGCACCATCTTGAGCCGCTGGCCCTCGCCCCCCGAAAGGGTCGTGGTCTCCCGGTCCAGGCTCAGATACCCGAGCCCGATGCCGACCAGCCGCTCCAGCCGTTCCCGGGCCGCGGCGGCGATGGGCCCGCCCACCGGATCGACGATCCGCTCCAGTACGCCGACGAGTTCGGAGACCTCCATCCGCCCGTAGTCGGCGGGCGACAGCCCGTCGATCCGGGTGGCGAGCGCCGCCGCGTTCAGCCGTGCCCCGCCGCAGGCCCCGCACACCCGCTCCACGGTGAACCGGGCGGCCGCCTCGCGGCGCTTCTCGGACAGCGAGGCGGTGTCGCGCTTGAGGTACAGGCGCTCGAAGCGCGTCACGACCCCCTCGAACCGCATGTCGGCCGAGGCGGTCCGCATGTCGATGCGGACGGTGAACCCCGATCCGTGCAGCAGGAGCCGGCGCTCCTCCTCGCCGAACTCGGACAGGGGCAGATCGTTGTCGAAGCGACCCGAACCCCCGTACAGGTTCCACTCCCAGCTGCCCACCGTCAGCCCGGGCAGCAGCAGTGCCCCCTCGTTCAGCGACTTCGACCAGTCGATCGCCCGGTCGAGATCCAGCTGGACCGTGCGCCCCACCCCGTCGCACTCCGGGCACATCCCGCTGGGGTCGTTGAACGAGTACGCCGTCGCCCCGCCCGCGCTCGGGGCCCCGCACCGGGAGAACAGCACCCGGATCATCGACCAGATGTCGGTCGCCGTGCCCACCGTGGAGCGGACATTGCCGCCCAGCGGCTTCTGGTCGATCACGATGGCCACCGACAGGTCCTCGACGGACTCGACGTGCGGCCGCTCGTACTTCGGCAGCCGGTTGCGGAGGAACGAGGTGAAGGTCTCGTTCAGCTGCCGCTGCGACTCCACGGCGATCGTGTCGAAGACGACCGACGACTTGCCCGAACCGGACACACCGGTGAACACGGTGATGCGGCCCTTGGGGATCCGGAGGGAGACGTCGCGCAGATTGTTCTCGCGCGCGCCGGTGATGACGATGTCGCGGTGCGCGGAGCCGGGGGCGTACGGCTCCGCACAGCGCTCGGGGAAGGGACTCATGAGCGCGACGCTAGGCGGGATACCCGACAGCTTCTGTCTCCATTTCCGCGCGGTCGCCTCCCGCGCCTCCCGTGCCACCCCGCCCGCACGGTCTCAGCGGCCCTCGCGCACCGCCTCCGCCGTCGTGTCCCGCAACTCCCCGTCGAGCCGGAGCCAGCGGGTGATGCTGATCGACTCCAGGAACGGCACGTCATGGCTCGCCACGATCAACGCCCCCTCGTACGCCTCCAGCGCCTCGGTCAGCCGCCGTACGCTCGCCAGATCGAGGCTGTTCGTCGGCTCGTCGAGCAGCAGCAGCCGGGGCGGAGGGTCGGCCAGCAGCAGCGTCGCCAGTGTCGCCCGGAACCTCTCCCCGCCCGACAGGGTCCCCGCCGGGCGGTCCGCCGCCGCCCCCTTGAACAGGAAGTGGGCCAGCCGGGCCCGGACGGCGTTGTCCGAGCGGTCGGGGGCCGACCGCGCCACGTTCGCCGCCACCGACGACGCGTCGTCGAGCACGTCCAGCCGCTGCGGCAGGAACCCCGTCGCGACCAGGGCGCACGCCTCGCCCGAAAGGGGCGCCAGCTCACCGGCGATCAATCGGAGCAGCGCCGTCTTGCCCGCCCCGTTGCGACCGGTCAGCGCGATCCGTTCGGGGCCCCGCACCATCAACTCGCCCCGCAGGGGCGGACCGTAGGGCGGCACCGGATCGCGCAGCAGCAGTACCTCGCTTCCCGGATGGACCCGGGTCCCCGGCAGCTCGACCCGGATCTCCTCGTCCTCCCGCACCGCCAGCTCCGCCTCGTCGAGACGCTCCCTGGCCGCGGCCAGCCGCTCGGTGTGCAGGATGCGGTGCTTGCCGGCCGACTCCTGCGCGGAGCGCTTGCGTTGCCCCATGACGACCTTGGGCTCACGCTTGGTGTCCCACATCTTCTGCCCGTAGCGCTTGCGCCGGGCCAACTTCACGTGAGCGTCGGACAGTTCGCGCTTCTGTCGCTGTACGTCCGACTCGGCGACGCGCACCATGCGCTGCGCCGCCTCCTGCTCGACGGCGAGCGCCTCCTCGTACGCCGACAGGTTTCCGCCGTACCAGGTGACCGAACCCTCGCGCAGGTCCGCGATCCGGTCGACCCGTTCCAGCAGCTCCCGGTCGTGGCTGACGACGAGCAGCGCGCCGGTCCAGGCGTCGACCGCGTCGTACAGCCGTCGACGGGCGTACGCGTCCAGGTTGTTCGTCGGTTCGTCCAGCAGCAGCACCCCGGGCCGCTCCAGCAGCAGCGCGGCCAGCCGCAGCAGGACGCACTCACCGCCGGACATCTCCCCGATGGCGCGGTCGAGACCGATGTGCCCGAGGCCGAGCTTGTCCAGGGTGGCGAGGGACCGTTCCTCGATGTCCCAGTCGTCGCCGATCACCGCGAAGTGCTCGGGCCGGACGTCGCCCGACTCGACCGCGTCGAGCGCCGCGCGCCGGTCCGCGACGCCGAGCACCTCGTCGACCCGCAGCGCGGTGTCCAGCACCAGCGCCTGGGGAAGGTAGCCGAGCTCGCCGCGGGTCCTGACCACCCCGGACCGCGGCACGAGTTCACCGGCGAGCAGGCGCAACAGGGTGGACTTGCCGCAGCCGTTGAGGCCGATGAGACCGGTGCGGCCGGGCCCCACGGCCAGATCGAGGCCGGTGAAGACCTCGCTGCCGTCGGGCCAGGAGAAGGTGAGGGAGGTACAGCTGAGGTGGGTGTCGGTGGTAGACATACGGATCTCCCGTGGTGCGTCGGGAACGACAAGGACGGCTGGAAGAAGCTGAGATCGCACACGGGCGCTCCGGCCGCGGCAGGGCGCGGCGGGCGCTGCACGGTGTGCACAGGACCTCAGATCAGCAACGTCCCACTCCGATCGACGACAACAGGAACCCTCACGAAGGTAGGGCCGGGGCGCGGGCCCGGCAACCGGATTTACGGGGTCAGCGGGGACCGCCCAGCAGATCGGTCAGACTCCGGTCCAGGTCCAGATACCGGTGCTCGTCGCCCACCGGAACCAGCTCCTGCGCCCGCTGGAGGAAGCGCCGCAGCTCCTCGGTGCGCACATGGACCATGGCGATGCCCTCAGGGGCGTGGAACTCCAGCACGGTCCGCTCGTACCCGAACGGCCGTACGCGTACGTCTCCCTGCCCGGCGGGGGAGTCCACCCCCGTGGCCAGCAGCTCGCGGGAGAACTCCCAGGACACCTCGGTGCCTTCCAGGGTCGCCGGGGCCGGGAACGCCATGCGTACGGCGAAGGGGTACTGGCGGTCGTACTGAAGAGTGGCCGGCAGGGTCTCCATCCGTGGTGCGGACGCGACCATGCGGGCCTGCACGGACTGCTCGATAACGCTGGACAAGACCTGCTCCCTCTCGCGCGGCCGGGTGAACGGTTCCCGGCATTGGAGTAGACGACGGAACTCCTCGTTTCGTGCACCGGCGCGCGGCGTGAGCTGCGTCACCGGTTTCCGACAGCCCCTTAGGGACCTCCGGACCCCGCTCTCCTGCCCGGTCGGCGGCGAGGCACCCTGGACGGGCCGGAACCCGTCGGCTAGCTTCCAGCGCCATGAAGGCCATGGGGAACACGAGACGGCTGATGGCACTGGTGACCGGCGGCGCGGCACTGGCCGCCGCACTCATCGCTCCGGGCGCACACGCGGCGCCGGCGGACGGCCCGGCCGGGACGCCGGGCGGGGGAGCCGCGTCCCGGGAGGCGCTGTCTCTTATACACATCT
>NZ_NTGZ01000345.1 GCF_002551245.1 Streptomyces sp. rh34 | reverse complement strand
ACCCGCACCCGCGCCGGCCCCACGCCGTCCACGCCCCCGGCTGCCGGAGCGCACCGCGCCCCCGTTGCCGGAGCCGGAACCCGCCGCACCGCCCGACCGCGTCCGCTGCTTCGGCGGCGTCGGCTGCGGTACCTCGATGACGATCGCGATGCCCGACGGCTCACGGGCCCCCGTGATCCGGCCCAGCTCCGCGTCGCTGGAGGTGACCCGTGTGGTGCGCGGCGCGATGCCGGCGTCCTGCATCAGCCGGGTCATCTCGCGCTTCTCCTCGGGCAGGACCAGCGTGACGACGCTGCCGGACTCCCCGGCGCGGGCCGTGCGCCCGCCGCGGTGGAGGTAGTCCTTGTGGTCGGTCGGCGGGTCCACGTTGACGACCAGGTCGAGGTCGTCGACGTGGATGCCGCGGGCCGCGACGTTCGTCGCGACGAGCGCGGTGACCTGACCGTTCTTGAACTGGTCGAGCGTCCGGTTGCGCTGCGGCTGCGAGCGCCCGCCGTGCAGGGCGGCCGCCCGTACACCGCTGGCGAGCAGCCGCTTGGCGAACCGGTCGGCGGCGCGCTTGGTGTCGACGAACATGATCACCCGGCCCTCGCGGGCGGCGATCTTCGTGGCGACGGCCTTCTTGTCGGTCTCGTCCAGGACATGGAGCACGTGGTGCTCCATCGTGGTGACCGCGCCGGCGGACGGGTCCACGGAGTGCACGACGGGATCGGTGAGGAACATCTTCACGAGCCGGTCGATGTTCTTGTCGAGGGTCGCGGAGAACAGCATCCGCTGCCCGTCCGCCTCGACCTGCTTGAGCAGGGCGACGACCTGCGGCATGAAGCCCATGTCGGCCATCTGGTCGGCCTCGTCGAGGACGGTGATGGAGACCTCGTCCAGCCGGCAGTCGCCGCGCTCGATGAGGTCCTTGAGCCGGCCCGGTGTGGCGACGAGCACTTCGGCGCCGCGCCGCAGGGTGGCGGACTGCTTGGTGATCGACATGCCGCCGACGACCGTGGCCATCCGCAGGTTCACGGCGGTCGCGTACGGGGTCAGCGCGTCGGTGACCTGCTGGGCCAGCTCGCGCGTGGGCACGAGGACCATGGCGAGCGGGGCCCGCGGCTCGCTGCGGCGTCCGGCGGTGCGGGCCAGCAGCGCCAGGCCGAAGGCGAGCGTCTTGCCGGAGCCGGTGCGCCCGCGGCCGAGGATGTCGCGGCCGGCCAGCGAGTTCGGCAGGGTCGCGCCCTGGATCGGGAACGGCTCGGTGACGCCCTGCGCGGCGAGGGTCTTCAGCAGCGCGGCGGGCATGTCCAGGTCGGCGAAGGCGTCGACGGCGGGCAGCGCGGGGGTCACGGTCTCCGGCAGGGCGAACTCGCCCTGCGGCGGGGTGGCGCGACGACGGGCCGGGGGCTTGGAGCCGCCCTGGACCTTGGAGCGGGGTGCGCCGCCCCGGCCGTTCGCGGGAGCCTGGGTGCCGGCGCCCTGGCCGCGGCCTCGGCCACGGGCCGGTCGCGAGCGGGGGGTGCGGTCCTGGCGTTCGGAGCTGGTCATACGGAATTGCCCTCCTGGGGGATTCCTGGGCAACTGCCGAGTGGGTTTACTGCGATGTGCCGGCCCGACCGTCTGTGATGCGCCCCCAGGATGTGCGCACGAAACGGGTTTTTGCTCGGACAGCACAAACCGGGGCCCGCACCTTCACGGTGCGGGCCCCGGTCAGCGAGGTACGCGTCCGGCAATCAGGCCGGGACGATGTTCTCCGCCTGCGGGCCCTTCTGGCCCTGCGTGACGTCGAAGGAGACCTTCTGGCCCTCCTGGAGCTCACGGAAGCCCGAGGTGGCGATGTTGGAGTAGTGGGCGAAGACGTCGGCGCCGCCGCCGTCCTGCTCGATGAAGCCGAAGCCCTTTTCCGAGTTGAACCACTTCACGGTTCCAGTAGCCATGTCATTCTCCTAAAAGAGGTGCAGTGCCGAGAACCCGCACTTTACGGATTCCAAGTCGCCGCATTGAGCCCCACCCGGAGAAAGCCGGAAAACAATAAAGCGCCTGAGGAAGCATTCCCGTCAGGCGCACATAAAGTTCATGGGTACCAAAACTGCAACGGGAAACATCGTAGCACGCCCTCTCCTCCGACGGCGGATCACACCACACCGCCGGACGGAAAACTTGGCTGACCAGAGGGTGTACGGGAGGGGTCGGGCGGGGTGCGGGCGGGGCCGGGGCGGATTCTTCAGAGCCGCTCGACGATGGTGACATTGGCCTGTCCGCCGCCCTCGCACATCGTCTGGAGCCCGTAGCGGCCGCCGGTGCGTTCCAGTTCGTGCAGCAGGGTCGTCATCAGCCGGGCCCCGGTCGCGCCGAGCGGGTGGCCCAGCGCGATGGCTCCGCCGTTGACGTTGACCCGCTCGGGGTCCGCACCGGTCTCTTTCAGCCAAGCGAGGACGACCGGGGCGAAGGCCTCGTTGATCTCGACGAGGTCGATGGCGTCGATGGTGAGGCCGGTCTTCTTCAGGGCGTGGGCGGTGGCCGGGATCGGCGCCGAGAGCATCCGGATCGGGTCCTCGCCCCGTACGGACAGGTGGTGGACGCGGGCCCGCGGGGTGAGTCCGTGTTCGGCGACGGCCCGCTCCGAGGCAATGAGCAGGGCGGCGGCCCCGTCGGAGACCTGGGAGGAGCAGGCCGCGGTGATGGTGCCGCCCTCCACGACGGGCCGCAGACCGGCCATTTTCTCCAGGGTGGTGTCGCGGCGCGGCCCCTCGTCCGCGGTGACGTCCCCGTACGCGACGGTCTCGCGGGCGAAGCGGCCCTCGTCGATGGCGCGGAGCGCCCGGTGGTGGGAGGTGAGGGCGAACTCCTCCATGTCCCTGCGGCTGATGCCCCACTTCTCGGCGATCAGCTGGGCGCCGTGGAACTGGTTGACGGGGGCGTCCCCGTAGCGGGCGCGCCAGCCCTCGCTGCCCGCGTACGGCCCCTGGGTGAGACCGAGCGGTTCGGCGGCCTGCCGGGAGGCGAAGGCGATCGGGATCTGGGTCATGTTCTGGGTGCCGCCGGCGACGACGAGGTCCTGGGTGCCGGAGAGGACCCCCTGGGCCGCGAAGTGGAGGGCCTGCTGGGAGGAGCCGCACTGCCGGTCGATGGTGACGCCGGGGACCTCCTCGGGCAGTCCGGCGGCCAGCCATGACGTACGGGCGATGTCGCCGGCCTGCGGTCCCACGGTGTCGAGGCAGCCGAAGACGACGTCCTCGACGGCCGCCGGATCGACGCCGGAGCGGGCGATCAGCTCTTTCAGCACCTGCGCGCCGAGGTCGGCGGGGTGGACGGCCCCGAGGCCGCCCCCGCGCCGCCCGACGGGGGTGCGTACCGCTTCGACGATGTAGGCCTCGGCCATGGCTGCTGCTCCTCGGTGCGCTCGGGATGGACCGGTTTCCGGTTACGTACGCAGGGCGATTCCGTCGAGCACCATCGAGAGGTACTGACGGGCGATCTCCTCGGGGCTGTGGTGTCCGCCGGGCCGGTACCAGGAGGCCGCGACCCAGACGGTGTCGCGGACGAAGCGGTAGGTGAGGCGGATGTCGAGGTCGTCGCGGAAGGCACCTTCGGCGACGCCGCGTTCCAGGGTGCCGAGCCAGGCCTTCTCGAACTTCGTCTGGGAGTCGACGAGGTAGGCGAAGCGCGGCTGGGTGGCGAGGTGCTTGGACTCCTTCTGGTAGATCGCGACGGCGGGGCGGTGCCGGTCGATCTCCCGGAAGGACTCGGTGACCAGGGCCTCGATGGTCTCGCGGGGGCCGAGGCCGGCCTCCAGGACCGCGTCGTAGCCCCGCCAGAGCTCGTCGAGGAAGGTGGAGAGGATCTCGTCGATCATCGATTCCTTGGAATCGAAGTGGTAGTAGAGGCTGCCCGCGAGCATCCCGGCCTCGTCCGCGATCCGGCGGACGGTGGTGGCGTTGTATCCCTGGGCGGCGAAGACCTCGGCGGCGGTGGCGAGCAGTTCACGGCGTCGCTCCGGCGTGGGGGTCACCTGGGGCTTCTTCTTGGTAGGCACCCGGCCATTGTCCGCCCGCGGCCCGTGTGTTCACGCATGCTGGCTGCTGACGGGGATGACCTCGCCGGTCATGTACGAGGAGTAGCCGCTGGCGAGGAAGACGATCACGTTGGCGACCTCCCAGGGTTCGGCGTACCGGCCGAAGGCCTCCTTCGCGGTGAGTTCGGCGAGCAGCTCGGCGGAGGTGACCTTGGCGAGGTGCGGGTGCATGGCGAGGCTGGGGGCGACGGCGTTGACGCGTACGCCGTAGTCGGCGGCCTCGACGGCGGCGCAGCGGGTGAGGGCCATGACGCCGGCCTTGGCGGCGGCGTAGTGGGCCTGGCCGCGCTGGGCGCGCCAGCCGACGACGGAGGCGTTGTTGACGAGGACTCCCCCGGTTCCGGCGGCCTTGAGGGAGCGCAGGGCGGCGCGGGTGCAGCGGAAGGTGCCGTTCAGGGTGACGTCGAGGATCTGCGTCCACTGGTCGTCGGTCATCTCGGTGAGTTCGGCGGTGCCGCCGAGGCCCGCGTTGTTGACGACGATGTCCAGGCCGCCGTGGGTGCGTTCGGCGTGCGCGAAGAGGGCCCCGACCTGGTCCTCGTCGGTGACGTCGCAGGCCAGGTGGGTGACGCGGTCGGGGCCGAACGCGTCGGCGAGGGCGTGCGCGCTCTCCTTCAGCCGGCGGGCGTGGGCGTCGCCGATGACGACGCGGGCGCCCTCCTCCAGGAAGCGGCGGGCGGTCGCGCCGCCGATGCCGGCTCCGGCGGCGGCGGTGATCACGGCGGTGCGGCCGGCCAGCAGTCCGTGTCCCGGCAGGTACGGCGGTGTGTCCATGGCCCGGTCCCCCGACTTCTCGACGGTCTGTGGGTCGTACGTTAACCTACCAAACACTTGTTAGGGAACGGGACGCCTCGGCGACGGCGCCGACCGGACGGAAGGCGGGCGCTTCATGGATCTGGCGCAGACGGCACGGACGGCAGCGCTGCGGGCCGAGGCCCGGGCCTGGCTGCGGGAGCACGTACCGGCCCGGCCGCTGCCCTCCCTGGAGACCGAGGAGGGGTTCGCCGCGCACCGGGAGTGGGAGGCGCTGCTGCACACCGGCCGGTGGTCGGCGGTCTCCTGGCCCGAGGAGTACGGGGGCCGGGGCGCGGATCTCTTCGGCTGGCTGGCGTTCGAGGAGGAGTACTGGGCGGCGGGCGCGCCGGGCCGGGTCTCGCAGAACGGGATCAGCCTCCTCGCCCCGACCCTCCTCGCCCACGGCACGACCGAGCAACGGGCCCGGGTGCTACCCCCGATGGCGAGCGGCGAGGCCGTCTGGGCGCAGGCCTGGTCGGAGCCGGAGGCCGGGTCGGACCTGGCGGCGCTGCGGTCGCGGGCGGTGCGCACGGACGGCGGCTGGCTGGTGTCGGGGCAGAAGACCTGGTCCTCGCGGGCGGCGTTCGCGGACCGTGCCTTCGGCATCTTCCGTACGGACCCCGGGGCCGCGAAGCCGCATCACGGGCTCACGTATCTGATGTTCGGGCTCTCCGAGCCGGGGGTCACCGTGCGCCCGATCGGGCGGCTGGACGGGAAGCCGGCGTTCGCCGAGATCTTCCTCGACGAGGTCTTCGTACCGGACGAGGACGTCATCGGGGAGCCGGGGCAGGGCTGGCGCATCGCCATGTCGGCCACCGGCGACGAGCGCGGGCTCACCCTCCGCTCCCCCGGCCGCTTCCTGGCCGCCGCCGGCCGGCTGGAGGACCTCTGGCGGGAGGCGGGCGACCCGGCGGACACGGCGCTGCGGGACCGGGTGGCGGACGCGGTGATCGGGGCGCGGGCGTATCGGCTGTTCACCGCCGCCTCCGCGTCCCGGTCCGCGGCGGGGGCGTCGCTGGGGCCCGAGTCCAGCCTGAACAAGGTGTTCTGGTCGACGTACGACATCGCGCTGCACGAGACGGCGCTCGATCTGCTGGGCCCGGACGCGGAGCTGGCCGACACGGCGTGGGCGGAGGGATACGTCTTCGCGCTCGCGGGCCCCGTGTACGCCGGGACCAACGAGATCCAGCGGGACATCATCGCCGAGCGGCTGCTCGGCCTGCCGAAGGGACGGCGCTGATGCGTTTCCTCCTCGACGACGAGCAGCGGGAGTTCGCCCGGTCGCTGGACGCGATGCTGACGGCGGCCGGCACGCCGTCGGTCCTGCGGGCGTGGGCCGCCGGGGATCACGGCCCCGGGCGGGCCCTGTGGGGGAGGCTCGCGGACGCGGGGGTGTTCGCCCTCGCGGCCCCGCAGGCGTACGGGGGCCTCGGGCCGCTCCCCGTGGAGGTGGCCGTCGCCTGCGTCGAGCTGGGGCGGCACGCGGTGCCCGGACCGGTGGCGGAGACCCTGGCGGCCGGGGTGCTGCTGGGCGGGGCGGGCGGGCCCGCGGCCGAGGAGTGGCTGCCCCGGATCGCCTCCGGCGGGGCGGTTGTCTCGCTGCGGCTGGCGGGGCACGGGCCGTACGCCCTGGACGCGGACGCGGCGGACGCGGTGTTCACGGTGGACGGGGACGAGCTGCGGCTCGCGCCGGGGCGCGGGGAGCCGTCGGCGTCGGCGGATCCGGCGCGGCGGCTGTTCCGGCCGGAGGCGGGCGGCGTGGTGGCGGCGGCCGGTCCCGGGGTGCGTGAGGC
>NZ_NTGZ01000344.1 GCF_002551245.1 Streptomyces sp. rh34 | reverse complement strand
AACAGCGGGCTGCCCTTCGTCATCGCCCTCAACGGCTTCGACGGACACCAGCCCTACACCCCCGACGAAGTACGCGAGGCACTCCAGATCGGGCCCGACACCCCGATTCTGACGACGGACGCCCGCCACCGCGCGGACGCCAAGAGCGCGCTCATCACCCTGGTCGAGCACGCCCTGATGGCGCGGCTGCGCTGAGGCTCCGGCACGTGACGTGGAAGGGCCCCGCACTCCTGAGGAGTGCGGGGCCCTTCCACGTGGGGCTCGCGGGTGGTCAGCCCTGCCAGCTGTGCGGTGCGCGGAAGCCCGGCGTGCGCTCCAGGCGGCGCCATCCGGCGGTGTCGCGGCCGCGGTGGGCGGGGGCGGCGGGCTGGGCGGCGGCGCGGGCCATCAGGACGGCGGTGATGGCCGCCAGCTCCTCGGGGTCGGCGTGACCCTTCTCGACGCGCAGGACGGACTCGGCGGACGTCAGGCTCATGGTGGGGTGTCTCCGTCTTCTCGGCAGGATGTCAAGGACCGTGCGGCGGATCGCGCCGCCGCGAGGAATGACTACTGCGGGGGGTTGCCGTGCTTGCGGGACGGCAGGTCGGCGTGCTTGTTGCGGAGCATGGCGAGCGAGGCGATGAGCACCTCGCGGGTCTCGGCGGGGTCGATGACGTCGTCGACGAGGCCACGCTCGGCCGCGTAGTAGGGGTGCATCAGCTCGGCCTTGTACTCCTTGACCATGCGGGTGCGCATGGCTTCGGGGTCCTCGGCGTCGGCGATCTGGCGGCGGAAGATGACGTTGGCCGCGCCCTCGGCGCCCATCACCGCGATCTCGTTGGTGGGCCAGGCGTAGGTGAGGTCGGCCCCGATGGACTGGGAGTCCATGACGATGTACGCGCCTCCGTAGGCCTTCCGCAGGATCAGCGAGATCCGCGGCACGGTGGCGTTGCAGTAGGCGTAGAGCAGCTTCGCTCCGTGGCGGATGATCCCACCGTGCTCCTGGTCCACGCCCGGCAGGAAGCCGGGAACGTCCAGAAGGGTGATGATCGGGATGTTGAAGGCGTCGCACATCTGGACGAAGCGTGCGGCCTTCTCGGAGGCCTCGATGTCCAGCACGCCCGCCAGCGCCTGCGGCTGGTTGGCGACGATGCCGACGACCTGGCCGTCCAGGCGGGCCATCGCGCAGATGATGTTGCGGGCCCAGCGCTCGTGGATCTCCAGGTAGTCGCCGTCGTCGACGAGCTCCTCGATCACCTTGTGCATGTCGTAGGGGCGGTTGCCGTCGGCCGGGACCAGGTCCAGCAGGACGTCGCCGCGCCGGTCGGCGGGGTCGTCGCTCGGAGCCGTCGGCGGGTTCTCGCGGTTGTTGGAGGGCAGCATCCCGATGAGGTAGCGGACCTCGGCGATGCAGGTCTCCTCGTCGTCGTACGCGAAGTGCGCGACGCCCGAGGTCTCGGCGTGCACATCCGCGCCACCGAGGCCGTTCTGCGTGATCTCCTCGCCGGTGACCGCCTTCACGACGTCCGGTCCGGTGATGAACATCTGCGAGGTCTCACGGACCATGAACACGAAGTCGGTGAGCGCCGGGCTGTAGGCCGCGCCGCCCGCGCACGGGCCGAGCATCACGCTGATCTGCGGGATCACACCGGACGCCCGGGTGTTGCGCTGGAAGATGCCGCCGTAGCCCGCGAGCGCCGAGACGCCCTCCTGGATACGGGCCCCGGCACCGTCGTTCAGGGAGACCAGCGGGGCCCCCGCCGAGATGGCCATGTCCATGATCTTGTGGATCTTCGTGGCGTGCGCCTCGCCCAGCGCCCCGCCGAAGATCCGGAAGTCGTGCGCGTAGACGAAGACCGTACGGCCCTCGACCGTGCCCCAGCCCGTGATGACACCGTCGGTGTACGGCTTCTTCGCCTCCAGGCCGAAGCCCGTCGCACGGTGCCGGCGCAGCTGCTCGACCTCCTTGAACGAACCCGGGTCCAGCAGCAGCTCGATCCGCTCGCGCGCGGTCAGCTTCCCCTTGGCGTGCTGCGCCTCGGTCGCCCGCTCGCTCGGTCCGCGCCGCGCCTGCTCGCGCAGGGCCAGCAGTTCGGCCACCCGGCCTCGGGCGTCGTTCGGCTCACCCTGGGTTTCGTCCACAACGGTCATGTACTGACCCTACGAACACCGACCCAGAAATCGTGCCGTCGACTCCGTACAGTCTCCTGCCCGGTTTCGTGGTGGGAGTGAACAGAACCGCGGCACCGTGCACGCGATCCACCAGCGAAACGCCGCGCCGCACTGTATGAACTCCACAAAGACGAGGATGTGCGCTGAGCCACAGGCGGGGGAACGGAACGTGAAGCCCGTCCGCCGGGCCCCGGCCTCCCCGAAGTATGCCGCAGGGCCCGCGCCCCACGCCGGAGGGGCGGCCCCGGTCCGCCGGCGCCGCCCCTCCCCGTATCGGCTCTCTGCGTCAACTCCCGCAGTGGAAGCGGGCATCGCCCCAGTCGGCGTGGTCGTTGCCGTTGCCGTCCCCGCCGTCCTGGACGACCAGCTCGACGTACTTCGCGCCGGAGACGTCGGCCGTGAGCTTCCAGGCAGGGTCGGCCGCCCCCAGCACGGGTGACGCCACCTTCTCCGCGCCGTCGGCGGTGACCGAGAACCGCACACTGCCGCGGGTGGCCTGGGCGTCGTCCACGCCCACCTCGGCGGTGAAGGAGGTGCACTTCCCGCCCAGGTAGTAGCGGATCCTCGCCGGGGCGTGCGTGCCCAGGCCCTTGGCGTAGACGACGCCGCCGATCTTCAGGGGGCCACCGTCACCGGCCCCGGACTCCCCGTTGGAACGGTCGCGCTCGACCGGGCCCCAGCCGTTCTGCGAGGCGGTCCAGTCGAGGTCGCCGGCCCAGCTGTCCACGGTGGGCGGCGGCGGGAGCGTGCGGACGGAGGTTCCCGCGCCGAGCGCCCTGGCCGCTCCCCCGACGGTGTACGTGGCCTCCGCGTCCAGCGTGTACGTGTCGTAGGGGGCGTCGACCGGCGGGGTAACCCGCCAGCTGCCGGTGGCCTTCGCGCCCGGGGCGACCGAGTCGAAGGCGACCGTGCCCACGGGCTCGGCCTTCCAGCCCTCGGGCACGGTCAGCGCGAGCTTCACGCCGGTGGCGGCGCTCGCCTCGTCGTTGCCGAAGGTCGCCTTCACCGTGTTCGGGACTCCCGGCTCCAGGGTCTCGGCGCCGGCGGCCACGTCGAGCGTGCCGCAGACGGCCTCCTGTCCGGCGGGGGCCGGTCCGAGGTCGGTCACGGTGAAGCCGTCGAGCACGAAGTCCGCGCCCTTGGGTGCTCCGGGCAGCTTGCGCAGCCCGGTCCAGGTGTCGCCGCAGCCCGCCGTGAGCGTCCGGCTGAACCGGCCGGTGGTGCGCTGCTGCCCGACCGGGGTGGCCCGGGTCTCGGTCGAGGAGGCCTTGCCGTCGGCGACCCGGTCGTAGCCCTCCACCCAGCTGTAGGCCCCGGCGTGGCTGGACTGGTAGTCGAACGCGACCTCGTACCGATGGCCGTCCTTCATCGGGACGGTCCAGGGGGCGGTGCGGTAGACGAGGCCGGTGTTCTCCTCGTGGGACTTCAGGGACTCCTTCCCGCCGAGCACGTCGTCGACGAGCTTCCCGTTCCAGCCGGACTGGGTGTACGGGGCGTGGAGCTGCGAGATGCTGGTGCGGGGGTCGGTGGAGCCGCCCGCATTGCCCTTGAGGAAGGGGCCCCAGCCCTGGTCGACGGCCTCGAAGTCCTCGTACGCCACCGCGCCGGCGCGGGTCGCGGGGGCGTTCTCGACGATCCGTACGTCGTCGGCGCGGACCTTCGCCGTGCTGCCTCCCGCCGCCTCGATGCGGAGGGTGGTGCGGCCGTCCGCCGGGGCGGTGAAGTTGACCTTGGCGCGCTGGAAGGACGTGCCGTGCCAGTCGGACGCGGCGACGAAGTCCTCGGCCGTGGAGCGTTCGACGGCCACCGACGCACCCCCGGCGCTCAGCACCGTACGGCGGCTCTCGCCGGGCTCGACCTCGATCAGGGCGGAGGCGGTGTAGCGCTTGCCCGGCTTGAGTCCGGTGACGGTCTGGGAGAGCGCGGCCGGGCCCGAACCGGAGAGTTCGGCGCTGTTGCGGCCCTGCTCGTCGGTGTCGCGGACGGCGGTGCCGGTCTTCTTCCAGCCCTTCAGGTCACGGTCGTTGAAGCCGGGGTCCTTCAGCCCGCTCCCCTTCCCCCAGGCGGCCGACGCCTCCTTCGGCGCACGGCCGGGGTAGAGGACGTAGGCCTGTCCGGCGGCGGCGGTCAGCGTGATCCGCCCGGCCTCGGGGCGGACGGTGGTGACCTTCTCCCGGCCGTTGTCGGTCAGCTTGTAGAGGGTGTACGCGCCCTTGCCTGGCACCTCCCAGGTGCTGGAGCCGCCGGTCTCGCTGTAGTGGTAGAGCTTCTTGCCGCCGTCCCACGGCAGCAGGTAGTCGGTGCCGCTGAGCACCTTGCGGCCCTGGTCGTAGAAGGTCCGCTTCCCGTCCTCGACCGTGCCGCGCACCCCGCCGGTGAAGGCGATGTCGTTGCCGTCCCAGCGGGTGATCCTCTGCTGCTGGAGGTACTTCGCGGGCAGGTTCTTCTGCCAGATGTTGGCGGTGAACGCGTTCCAGTCGGTCTCGCCGGTCCAGCCCTCGAAGTCCTCCAGAGCGGTCTGGCCGAGGACCGGGTGGTTGTTCCAGATGTCCTTCTCACCGTTGCGGATGAACCGGATGATCTGCGAGTTCAGGCCCTTGTTGGTGGCCCCGCCGTAGTTGAGGTCGTTGGCCCAGTGCGACCAGAGGGAGGCGCGCTCGAACTTGTCGGCCCACTCGGTGCCGACGGTCCAGCCCTGCTTCTGCACGGCCTGGATCGTCTTGTCGGCGATCCAGCCGTGGCTGTAGTAGACGTCGATGTAGAGGAAGTCGAGGTTCTCGTCGGTCTCGTCGCGCAGTTGCTGGAAGCGCTTCGCCAGGTCGCCGCTGTTGATGTCGCGGCGCTGGTCGATGTAGTAGCTCTGGTTGAGCCAGTTCCAGCCGGGCTTGGTCTTGTCGACGAGCTGCTCGGAGAAGGCGTTGGCCTCCGGGTAGGACTCGGTGGCGTTCACGTGGACACCGAAGTCGGCGCCCCACTTCTTCCCCTGCTTCAGCAGGGTGTTGAGGTCCTTCAGCCCCCCGGCCCGCTTGTTGTAGTTGCCGCCGTAGTCCGGGTGGGCGGAGTCGTGGCCCTCGGAGCCGTACCCCTTGAGGACGGCGAGCTGGCCGAGGCCGTCGGTGGCCTTCGAGATCCGCTTGACGTCGTCCAGGGTGCGCAGGAACGGGTGGGTGGCCTGGCTGGCGAAGTTGAACGGGATGTGGGTGACGACCCGCTTCGCGGTGTCCTCACTGCCGGGCGCGGTGATGCCGATGGCTCGGAAGGCGACGGCGCCGTCCTGCCAGTCGACGGCCTTGTCGCCGTTGGCGTCGGGGGTGACGACGACCTTGGCCCACGGCAGGTTCTCGCCGCTCTCGGGCTTCGGCGCGCCCTCGCCCCGGTAGGTCCACTGGCCGGACCAGACGCCGACCCGTACGCCGCCGCCCTCCTCGGCACGCGCCTGGTGCCAGAAGCGGGCGTCGTCGCCGCCGGTGGCTCCGGCGGGCTTGTCGTACGAGGAGTTGGACTCGATCGCCGCGGCGAGTGAGCCGTTGTTGAGGATCGCGTAACTGGCCCCGACGGGCGCGGTGTCGGGCTTCGTCTCCCCGGTGACCTCCGCGAAGACGTCGGCGGTGCGGGTGGAGTCCGGGTCGAGCTTCGTGAACGCGGTGGCGGCCCCGGGCTCGGCGGACCCGACCGAGATCAGGTCGTGCCCGGGGATGTCGATGGTCCCGACCCGGAACGCGGCGGTGTCGCGGCCGGCGGTCACCTTGAACGTGGTGGCCCGTCCGGAGACGGTGAGCGAGGCGTCGATCTCGACCCCCGGGAGGGAGTCGAAGGCGAGGGTGTAGCGGGCGGCGGAGCGGGTGACCTTCGGCTTGCCCTTGAGCTTCACCGGACGGGCGGTCCCGTTGAGGGTGACGGCGGTGACCGGCCGGACGCTGCCGAGCAGCCGTTCGCCGCTCGCCCGGTCGGTGTACGACAGGACGCGCGGGAAGTCGTCGGCGACGGCGACGGCGAGCCGGTCGGATCCGATGACGGCGGATCCACCGGACTCCGCCGCCCCGGCCGGGGAGGGGGACGGATCGGCGGCTGCGGCGGGGAGGGCGGTCCCCACGAGCGCCAGGACGGCTGCTGAGGCCGCGGCGACCAGGCCGGGGCGAGGGAATCTTGGCGACATGGCCCCTGAGTAGTCGCCGTGTCCGGACACCGTCAACGAACTTCGGCCCCGGGGGCCGACTCCGTCCAACAACCCCGGTGCGTTAGTCCAAGTCAGGGCGGTGCGGGGCCGGCCGTGAACGCGTTCACCTCTTGGCCGTCGGCGCCCCCGGGCGGTCACGGTTCGCACCCGCTCGGTTCCGGCAAGTACCGCTTCGAGGCGTCGAGTTGTGAAGACTCAGCATTTTTGAGAGCGCTCTCAGTCACATGTCTTGACGCTCGTTCCGGGCCTCGCGAGAGTGGTGCGCACCGCAGGCACCCCCACGGTCCTGTCCCTCCCCGCGCCACCCCCCACCACCTGTCTCTTATATACATCT
>NZ_NTGZ01000343.1 GCF_002551245.1 Streptomyces sp. rh34 | reverse complement strand
GTCCGACCCGTCCGGGTGCAGCGCGCCGCCCGGCCGGAACAGCCGCCTGGCCACCGCGTGCCCGCCCCGGGCCGCCATCCGGAACCACGGCTCCGCCGCCGCCAGGCCCTCGCGCTGCTCGACCAGGCGGCCCAGCTCCCACATCGACTCCACGTCACCGGCCTCCACCGCCTGCCGCAGCAGCCGCTCGGCCGCGTCGGGACGCCCCTCGGCCCGCGCGGCCAGGCCGAGCGCCCGCAGCCCCCGTACGGCCCGGGCGTCCCCGGCGGCGGCCGCCGCCGCGAGCTTCCGCGGATCGACGGGGCGGCGGGAACGGTTCCGGAACAGCAGCAGGATCCCGAGCACCCACATGATCCAGCTCAGGCTGATCAGCGTGCCGTTGCCCGTGACGACCCCGGTCAGGCTCAGCGCGCCGCCCGCCGGCAACAGGAAGTACCCCAGCCCCGGTCCCAGTCCCGGCCCCATCCCAGCTCCTCTCCGTCCGCTCCCGTCGCGCACGGGCGACGGTCTCGGAATTCTTTGTCGTACGGCATACCTTGGCCCTTCGCACGCATGACGCGCTGACGGACGACGGAGGTGTTCTCGATGCGGATCTCCACAACGATCTTCCTCACCGACGAGACGGTGACCCCGGTGAGGCTCGCCCGCGAGCTGGAGCAGCGGGGCTTCGGCGGGCTGTATCTGCCCGAACACACGCACATCCCGGTGATCCGCAGCACGCCGTCCCCGATGGGCGGTGAGCTGCCCCGCGAGTACGGCCGCACCCTGGACCCGTTCGTCGCCCTCGGTCAGGCCGCCGCCGTCACCGAGCGCCTCGCCCTGGGCACCGGCATCACCCTGGTCGCCCAGCACGACCCGATCGGCCTGGCCAAACAGGCGGCCACCCTGGACCACCTCTCCGGCGGCCGGTTCACCCTCGGCATCGGTTACGGCTGGAACGTCGAGGAGGCGGCCGACCACGGGGTGGAGTGGTCGACGCGCCGGGACCTGGCGCGGGACCGGATGGCCCTGATGCGGGCCCTGTGGGCGGACGAGCCGACCGGGTACGAGGGCGCGTTCGGGTCGGTGCGGGCGAGCGAGGCGCACCCCAAGCCGGCCCAGCGACCGCGCGGTCCGGTCAACGGCCCGCGCACCCTGATCGGCGGCGGGGCGGGCCCGAAGCTGTTCGCGCACATCGCGGAGTACGCGGACGGCTGGCTGCCCATCGGCGGCGGGGGCCTCACCGCGTCCCTGCCGGAGCTGCGGACGGTCTGGGCGGAGGCCGGGCGCGACCCGAAGGAGCTCCAGGTGGTGCCGTACGCGGTCCTGCCCAGCCCCGGGAAGCTCGCCCACTACGCGGATCTGGGCATCGAGGAGGTCGTCCTCCAGCTGCCCCCGGCGGACGAACCGGAGGTCCTGCGGACGCTGGACGACTACGCCGCGTACCTCTGACGACTACGCCCCGTCCCCCTGATGAGGGGCGACCGGGGCCGCCGGTGCAACCGCACACGCCCACAAGGCATCCTTGTTCACCGGGGAACGCATACGCGGGCCCGGTCGGCGGGCACCCCGCCGTGCGGACCGGAGCCCGCCCGGGTGGGGAGTGGAATGAACAGGCCGTTGCGGCACATAGCCATCTTCTGTGGGCTGCTGGTGCTGGCCCTGCTGCTGCGGGTGAACTGGCTCCAGCACGTCGACCGCCAGGAGCTGGCCCAGCACGAGAACAACGCCCGGGTGAGGTTCGAACGGTTCTCCACCCCGCGCGGCGACATCATCGTCGGCGGCAAGGCGATCACCGGGTCGAAGGAGACCGAGAGCCGCGACTACGCGTTCCTCCGGACCAACAAGGACGGTCCGATGTACGCGCCCGTCACCGGGTACGCCTCCCAGTCCCGGGGCACCTCGCTGCTGGAACGGACCTACGACAGCGTCCTCAGCGGCCAGGACGACCGGTTCGCCTTCCGGCACGCCAAGGACATCCTGACGGGGCAGCCCCGGCGCGGCGGCGACGTGATCACCACGATCGACGCCAAGGCGCAGAAGGCGGCCTACAAGGGGCTGACGGACCTGGGTGCCCGGGGCGCGGTGGTCGCCCTGGACCCGCGCACCGGCAAGGTGCTGTCCCTGGTCTCCACGCCCTCGTACGACCCCGAGACCTTCGCCGGTATCTCGTTCAAGGAGAGCGACCGCTTCACGGCGCTGGAGAAGAAGAAGGGCAAGCCGCTGGCCAACCGCCCGCTGCGCGAGACCTACCCGCCCGGCTCCACCTTCAAGATCCTCACCGCCGCGGCGGCGCTGGAGCACGGCGTCGTCACGGACGTGGACGCCAAGACGGACGCGGTCTCCCCGTATCCCCTGCCGCTCTCGTCCAACAAGATCGGCAGTGAGGCGGGCGACGCGGTGTGCAGCAAGGCGTCGATGAAGACCGCCATGCAGTACTCCTGCAACAACGTCTTCCTCGACGCGGCCTCCGAGCTGGGCGAGGACCGGATGCGGGAGACGGCGGAGAAGTTCGGCTTCAACGAGGACGTGTACGCGGAGGAGTTCGGCGACATGCTCGCCACGAAGAGCCTCTACCCGCCGAAGCTCGACAAGCCCGGCACGGCCCTCACCGGCATGGGCCAGGGCAGCCTCACCAGCACCCCGATGCAGATGGCGATGGTCACCGCCGCCCTCGCCAACGACGGCAAGCTGATGCAGCCCTACATCGTCGACGAGCTGCGCGGCCCGGACCTCTCCACGCTGGAGAAGAACGAGCCAATGGAGATGAGCCAGGCCGTCTCGCCGGAGACGGCGAAGAAGGTCCAGGAGATGATGGAGCACACCGCGAAGGAGGGCAGCGCCCAGCGAGCTCTGATCGACGGTGTGACGGTCGGCGGCAAGACGGGCACCGCACAGCGCGGCGTGAACGTCCGCGACGAGGTCCCGTACGGCTGGTTCGTCAGCTACGGCAAGAAGGACGACGGCCGCTCGGTCGCGGTCGCCGTGTTCATCGACCCGACCGACATGGACATCTCCCGCTCCGACATCTCGGGCGGCCGGCTCGGCGCCCCGATCGCGAAGAGCGTGATGCAGGCGGTGCTGGGGGACTAGCGCCTTTCCGGCCCGTCCGGCGTTTGAGGACGGAACCCTTGCCCCGGGGTGCCCGAGGGCGAAGGGGCCCTCAGCCGGACGGGCCGGAACCGCCAAGCACCGGTCGTGAGGTCACCGCACCGGCCGTGAGGTCACCGCACCGACCGCAGCGTCCCCCGCCGCACCACCTTCGCCTCCTCGCCCGACGGCGGGTCCGACGCGTCCGCCACGGCCGACGTATCGGACCCGCCCACCCCCGTCAGCCCCACCAGCTCCGTCAGCGCGTCGATACGGAAGTCCGCCGTCTCCACCACGTCCGGGTGCTCCGCCCACCAGTGCCCGTACGGCCCCCGCCGCAGATGCGCCGTCCGCATCCCCGCCGCCGCGGCCGGGAAGAGGTCCTCGGCCGGGTGGTCGCCCACGTACAGCGTCGCCTCCGGGGCCGCGCCCGCCACCTCGGCCACCCGCGCGAAGAACGCCGGGTCCGGCTTCCGGGCGCCCCACTCGTCCGAGGTGACCACCAGGTCGGCGGGCAGGTCCAGGCCCCGCAGCAGCTCCGCGGCCCGGACGGAGCCGTTCCCCGCCACCACGACCCGGATGCCCGCGGCCCGCAGCTCGCCCAGGGCGGGCCGGACGTCCTGGTAGAGGTCCGACTCGTCGAGGTGTTCTCCGCGCCCGGCGGCGGCCCGCGCGCGGTACGCCTCCTCGACGTCCATATCCGGCCGCAGGACGTGCAGCGCGTCCGTGGCCTCGCGGCCCTGGGCGACGGCCGCGCCCACCAGCGCACTGAGCGTGTGCGGCGGTACGCCGAGCCAGTTGGCCCAGGACGCCCAGTGCCGGTCGTCGCGTACGAGGGTTTCGCCGATGTCGAGGACGATCGTTTCCATCACCGTTCCGACACTAAGCGGGAGGGCCCCGCCGAGGGGGTCTCATCCGGGTGAGTCGGCCCGCACGAGTGACCACCGGCGCCTCGCGACCGGCGCGTCCCCGACAAGCCGCCCCCGATGCCCTGGTCCGGCGTACGCACCTCGCTCGTATGCTCGTTTCATGACCGATGCTCAGAGCGGACGCCCCACCTCCAACGCCATGCGGCGCGCGCTCAGACGCGCCCGCGACGGTGTCGCCCTCGACGTGACCGAGGCCGCCGTCCTGCTCCGGGCGCGCGGCGACGATCTGACGGACCTCGCGGCGTCGGCCGCCCGCGTCCGGGACGCGGGTCTGGAGGCGGCGGGCCGGCCGGGCGTGATCACGTACTCGCGCAAGGTCTTCATCCCGCTCACCCGCCTCTGCCGCGACAAGTGCCACTACTGCACCTTCGTCACCGTCCCCGGCAAGCTCCGCCGGGCCGGCCACGGCATGTTCCTGTCCCCCGACGAGGTGTTGGCCATCGCCCGCGAGGGCGCGGCGATGGGCTGCAAGGAAGCGCT
Source organism: Streptomyces sp. rh34 (assembly GCF_002551245.1). GTDB lineage: Bacteria > Actinomycetota > Actinomycetes > Streptomycetales > Streptomycetaceae > Streptomyces. The sequence continues at coordinate 2,256 of NZ_NTGZ01000343.1, read as the reverse complement.
GTTCACGCTGGGGGACCGGCCCGAGGACCGGTGGCCCGAGGCGCGGGAGTGGCTGGAGGCGGAGGGGTACGACGACACGCTCGCGTACGTACGGGCGATGGCGATCCGGGTCCTGGAGGAGACGGGTCTGCTGCCCCACCTCAACCCGGGCGTGATGACCTGGACCGACCTCCAGCGCCTCAAGCCGGTGGCCCCCTCGATGGGGATGATGCTGGAGACGACGGCGACCCGCCTGTGGTCCGAGCCCGGCGGCCCGCACCACGGCTCCCCGGACAAGGAACCGGCCGTACGGCTGCGCGTCCTCGAAGACGCGGGCCGCTCCAACGTCCCCTTCACCACGGGCATCCTGATCGGGATCGGCGAGTCCTACGAGGAGCGCGCCGACTCCCTCTTCGAGCTGCGGAAGACGGCCCGCGCCTACCACGGCATCCAGGAAGTCATCGTGCAGAACTTCCGCGCCAAGCCGGACACGGCGATGCGCGGGATGCCCGACGCGGAGCTGGAGGAGCTGGCCGCCGCCATCGCGGTGGCCCGGCACATCCTCGGCCCGTCCGCCCGGATCCAGGCCCCGCCGAACCTGGTGGACGCCGAGTACGCGCTCCTCATCGGCGCGGGCATCGACGACTGGGGCGGCGTCTCGCCCCTCACGCCCGACCACGTGAACCCCGAGCGCCCCTGGCCGCACATCGACGAACTGGCCCGGAAGACGGCGGACTCCGGCTTCACGCTCCGCGAACGCCTCACGATCTACCCGGAGTTCATCCAGCGCGGCGAGCCCTGGCTCGACCCCCGCCTCCTCCCGCACGTCCGCGCCCTGGCCGACCCGGAGACGGGCCTGGCCCGCGAGGACGCGATCCCGGCCGGCCTGCCCTGGCAGGAGCCGGACGAGGGCTTCACCTCCTCCGGCCGCACCGACCTCCACACCACCATCGACACCGAGGGCCGCACCGGCGACCGCCGTAACGACTTCGACGAGGTGTACGGGGACTGGGAGGCGCTCCGCGAGGCCGCCGCCCCCGGCATGGTCCCGTCCCGCATCGACGCCGACGTACGCCAGGCCCTGAGCCAGGCCGCCGACGACCCGACGAAGCTCACCGACGACCAGGCGCTCGCCCTGCTCCACGCGGACGGCCCGGCGCTGGACGAGCTGTGCCGGATCGCGGACGCGCTGCGCCGGGACGTGGTCGGCGACGACGTCACGTACATCGTCACGCGGAACATCAACTTCACCAACGTCTGCTACACCGGCTGCCGCTTCTGCGCCTTCGCCCAGCGCCGCACGGACGCCGACGCGTACACGCTCTCCCTGGACCAGGTCGCCGACCGCGCGGCGCAGGCGTGGGACGTCGGCGCGGTCGAGGTCTGCATGCAGGGCGGCATCCACCCGGACCTGCCCGGAACGGCGTACTTCGACATCGCGCGTGCGGTGAAGGAGCGCGTCCCCGGCATGCACGTCCACGCGTTCTCGCCCATGGAGGTCGTCAACGGGGCGACCCGCACCGGCCTGTCGATCCGCGACTGGCTGACCGCTGCCAAGGAGGCCGGGCTCGACTCGATCCCCGGTACGGCGGCGGAGATCCTGGACGACGAGGTCCGCTGGGTCCTCACCAAGGGCAAACTGCCCACGGCCACCTGGCTGGAGGTCATCAGGACCGCCCACGAGGTGGGCCTGCGCTCGTCCTCGACGATGATGTACGGGCACGTCGACCAGCCCCGCCACTGGCTGGGCCACCTCCGCACGCTCTCCCGGCTCCAGCAGGAGACGGGCGGCCTGACGGAGTTCGTCACGCTCCCCTTCATCCACACCAACGCCCCGGTCTACCTGGCCGGCATCGCCCGCCCCGGCCCGACCGACCGCGACAACCGCGCGGTCACCGCGATGGCGCGACTCCTGCTCCACCCGCACATCACCAACATCCAGACGAGCTGGGTGAAGCTCGGCACGGAGGGCGCGGCGGAAATGCTCCGCTCGGGCGCGAACGACCTGGGCGGCACGCTGATGGAGGAGACCATCTCCCGGATGGCCGGGTCGGGTTACGGCTCCTACCGCTCCATCCAGGGCCTGGAGGCCATCGCCGAACTGGCGGGCCGCCCGTCCCGCCCCCGTACGACCCTGTACGGAGAGGTCCCGGCCGAACGCGTCGCGGCGGCCACGGCCTCGGACGGCCATCTGCCGGAACTGCTGCCGGTGCTGCCGAGCTGAGGGCGGGGGAGGCCGGGGCGGGGCGGGCGGGGTGGGCTCCCGCCAGGCAGCGC
>NZ_NTGZ01000342.1 GCF_002551245.1 Streptomyces sp. rh34 | reverse complement strand
CGCCGAGGGCGACCAGCTCCCCGCTGCCCGGGATGACGAGCGGCCGGCCGGAGAGCCGGCGCACCGTCTCCACCCACACCCGCCCCTGCGCCCCGCCGCCGATCAGGCGCAGCGGGCGGTCGGCGACCTCGGGAGCGTCGGGATCGAGACCGCAGGCCGACAGCAGGCCGTCCAGGGCACGCAGCACGGTGACGGCCGCGCCCTCGTAGGCGGCGCCCAGCAGTTGCTCCCGGCTCGTGTCGTGGCGCAGCCCGGTCAGCAGCCCGGCGGCGGTCGGCAGGTCGGGGGTCCGTTCGCCGTCGAGGTAGGGGAGCAGGACGGCCTCGCCGCCGGGCACCGCGTTCTCGCGGTCCAGGCCGAGCAGGGCGGCCACCTTGTCGACGGCGAGCGTGCAGTTGAGGGTGCAGGCCAGCGGCAGGTACGTGCCGTCCGCGGCGGCGAACCCGTTCAGCGCGGTGGACGCGGGCCGGGTGCGGGAGGCGGCGAACACCGTGCCGGAGGTGCCGAGGCTGAGGGCCGGGTGGTCCAGCAGCCCGCCGCCGCCGAGGCCGAGCCCCACGGCGGCGCTCATGTTGTCGCCGGTGCCGGCCGCCACCGCGATGCCCGCGGGCAGCCCGAGCGCCTTCGCCGCCGCCCCGGTGAGCGAGCCGATCCGGGCCGCGCCGGTGGGAGCGACCTCCGGCAGCAGGGCCGCGTCGAGGCCGAGCAGCTCCAGCAGGTCGGGGTCGTAGGCGCCGGTCGCGGTGGAGTACCAGCCGCTGCCCGAGGCGTCCCCGGGGTCGGTGGCGGCGACGCCCGCGAGGCGTTCGGTCAGGAAGTCGTGGGGGAGCCGGACCGCAGCCGCGCGCGCGGCGCTCGCCGGGTTGTTCTCCCGCAGCCACTGCCACTTGGAGGCGGTGATGGCCGCCACCGGTACGGACCCGGTCCGCGCCGTCCAGGCCCCGGGCCCGCCGAGCGCGGCGGTGAGGGCGGCGGCCTGCGGCGCGGAGCGGGTGTCGTTCCACAGCAGCGCGGGGCGCAGCGGCCGGCCCGCCCGGTCCAGCACGACGAGTCCGTGCTGCTGTCCGGCGACCGCGATGCCGGTGACCGCGCGGGCGGGGAGGCCGGACTCCTTCAGCCCGGCGGCCACCGCCTCGCAGAGGGCCCGCCACCAGATCTCCGGATCGCTCTCCCGGGCCCCGGCCTCGCCGGTGACCACGTGCGGGGCGCGCCCCACGGCGAGCTGCTCGCCGGTCGAGGCGTCGATGAAGGCGGCCTTGGTGGACTGGGTCGAGCTGTCCACGCCGATGACGACGGCGGGTGACGGCATGAGGACCTCTTTCGCGCTGCGGGTGCGTGCTGGCGCACGGCTGCTGATCATTCGGCTGCGGCACGAACAAATTACGGGATGCGCGCCCCCCTGCACAGGGGGTCGCAGGTGCTCCGTGCGGCCAAGGGGGTTCCGTGCCCGGGGTGCGGTGTGCTTGATTAGTCATGACACTGAACAAATAGGGGTGCCGGGCTGCTGGCCGGGCGTCCCGACGGCAGGCGAAGGCGGTCGGACGACCATGACGGAACGCTTCACCCCCACCCCCGAGGACAAGTTCAGCTTCGGCCTGTGGACCGTGGGCTGGCAGGGCCGGGACCCCTTCGGCGACGCGACCCGCGCGGCCATCGACCCCGTCGAGTCGGTGCGGCGGCTCGCGGAGCTGGGCGCCTGGGGGGTGACCTTCCACGACGACGACCTGATCCCCTTCGGGGCGCCGGAGACCGAGCGCGAAAGGATCGTCAAGCGCTTCCGCAAGGCGGTCGACGACAGTGGGCTCGTCGTGCCCATGGTGACGACGAACCTCTTCACCCATCCCGTCTTCAAGGACGGCGGATTCACCGCCAACGACCGGGGCGTACGCCGTTACGCACTCCGCAAGACCCTGCGCAACATCGACCTCGCCGTCGAGCTCGGCGCGAGCACCTTCGTGGCGTGGGGCGGCCGTGAGGGGGCCGAGTCCGGCGGGGCGAAGGACGTCCGCGTCGCCCTCCACCGGATGAAGGAGGCCTTCGACCTGCTGGGCGAGTACGTCGTCGAGCAGGGCTACGACCTCCGCTTCGCCATCGAGCCCAAGCCGAACGAGCCGCGTGGCGACATCCTGCTGCCCACCATCGGCCACGCCCTGGCCTTCATCGAGCGCCTGGAGCGCCCGGAGCTGGTCGGCGTCAACCCGGAGACCGGTCACGAGCAGATGGCCGGGCTCAACTTCCCGCACGGCATCGCCCAGGCCATGTGGGCGGACAAACTCTTCCACATCGACCTCAACGGCCAGTCCGGCATCAAGTACGACCAGGACCTGCGCTTCGGCGCGGGCGACCTGCGCCAGGCGTTCTGGCTCGTCGACCTGCTGGAGAGCGGCTACGAAGGGCCCCGCCACTTCGACTTCAAGCCCCCGCGCACCGAGGACTACGACGGTGTCTGGGCCTCGGCCGCGGGCTGTATGCGCAACTACCTCATCCTCAAGGAGCGGGCCGCCGCCTTCCGCGCCGACCCCGAGGTCCGGGAAGCCCTGCGCGCGTCCCGCCTGGACGAACTGGCGCGCCCCACCGCCGGCGACGGCCTGGCGGGCCTGCTCGCCGACCGCGGCGCGTACGAGGACTTCGACGTGGACGCCGCCGCGGCCCGCGGCATGGCCTTCGAGGCGCTGGACCAGCTCGCCATGGACCACCTCCTCGCCGTGCGCTGACCCACCGGGCCGACTCACCGGGCCGACCCACCGGGCCCGGCTCACCCACCGGCTGAGCCGGGGCCGGACGGGCCCGGCTCAGCCGCCGGACGGCTCCGCGTACGCCACCGGATCGTCCAGCACGTCCTGCACCACGAGCGCCGCCGCGCCCCGTGCCGCGTCGCCCGCCACCGACGACGCCCGGAGCCGCCCGCTGCCCGGGGACCAGAGCCCCGACACCACCCGGCCGGTCAGCTCCTCGTCGGCGGGCGGCGCCAGCCACGGCATCAGTCCCCGGTAGATCCCGCCGAGCACCACCGCGTCCGGGTCGATCAGGTTCACCGCCCCCGACAGCACCCGGCCCAGCATCCGGCCCGCCTCACCGGCCGCGGCCACCGCGCGCGGGTCCCCGGCGCCGGCGCGCCGCTCCAGCTCCAGCACCCCGGAGGCGCCGCCGAGGCCCTCGATCCCGGCCGCCCGCAGCAGTGCCGCCTGACCGGCGTACTGCTCCAGGCACCCCCGCGAACCGCACCGGCACTCCGGCCCCGCCGGATCCACCACCACGTGCCCGATCTCCCCGGCGAAACCGTGGGCGCCGCGCAGCAGTTCGCCGCCCAGGACGAGTGCGCCGCCGACCCCGATCTCCCCGGTCAGATAGAGGAAACTGCGCACATCCCCGAGGCCGCCGAACCACAGCTCGGCCAGCGCCGCGAGATTGGCCTCGTTCTCCGAGGCGACCGGCAGCACCGGGTGGCCGGGGCGCAGGGAGGCCAGCGCGTCGGCGAACAGCGCCTGCGCCGGGACCTCGTTCCAGCCGAGGTTGGGGGCCTGCCGCACCGATCCGCCGGAGACGAGACCCGGCAGCGCCAGCGTCGCACCGACCGGGCGCAACTCCTGCTCGTACGCCGACTCCAGGGTGCGCGCGGCGATCCGGGCCGCCCGGGCCAGGGCCTCGGCCGCGGGCGCGCCCCGGTTGTCGAGGTGTTCGGTCTGCCGGACCCGGCCGGTGCCCGCCAGGTCCACCACGCACACCGAGACGTAATCGATGTTGATCTCCACGCCGAGCCCGGCCGGGCCGGTCCGGGCCACCTTCAGCGCGGTGCCGGGGCGGCCGGCCTGCCCGCTGAACGTCTTGCCCGACTCCGTGAGGAACCCGCACTCCATCAGCTGCTCGACGAGCGAGGACACAGCGGCCCGGGTCAGGCCGACCCGGGCGGCCACCCCGGCCCGGGTCGCCTCGCCGCGCTCGCCCTCGTCCCGTACGGCGCGGAGTACCAGGCTCAGATTGTGCCGTCGCACGGTGTCCTTGTCGGCCTTGGGCCCCAGCGGAGTGAGGATGCTCTTCATATCGTCGCCGAGCCTATGTGATGCGGGGCTCCCGGCGGGGGTGCGGGAACGTGCGGTATCGCGGAGACGGGGGAAGGGGGTGGTTGCGGCCGTCCGGCCGCGACCACCCCCTCGGACCGGGCGCTCAGGGCTTGGCGCCCCGGTCCTTCAGCATGTCCGCCATCAGGCCGATCTCCGACTGCTGGCCGCGGACCATGCCCGCCGCCAGATCCCGGATGGCGTCCGTCCTCGCCGCACCGGCGGCCGCCTGCGCCATGTCCGCACCGGCGCGGTGGTGCACGGTCATCAGCCGCAGGAACAGCACCTCGGCCTTCTCGCCCTTCGCGGCCGTGAGGGCCGCCAGCTCCGCGTCGGTGGCCATGCCCGGCATCAGCGAACCGTCGTCGGTGGGGGTGAGGGTGTGCCCCATCCACTCCATGGGCGGCCCGGCCGCGCTCTTCGGCAGCCCCCACAGCTCCAGCCAGCCCAGCATCATGCCGCGCTGGTTGGCCTGGGTGTTGATGATGTCGTACGCGAGACGCCGCACGTCCTCGTCGTCGGTGCGGTCCCGCACGATGAACGACATCTCGACCGCCTGCTGGTGGTGGATCGCCATGTCGCGGGCGAAGCCCGCGTCCACGGAGTCCTCCGCCGGAGCGGACAGCGCCGCCGGGGACGCCCCGGACGGGGAGGCCGCTGAGGGGCGTACGACCATCAGCGCCACCAGCCCCAGCGCCACGAGCAGCACGGCGGCCCCCGCGAGGACCATCCGGCGGTTGGAGCCGGAAGGCGCCAGGGCGGTCACTTGTCCAGCCCGCCGGTGCAGGCGGCCCCCGGCTCGGGGGTCTGCGGGCCCTGCACGTACTTGGTGAAGAACTGCGCGACCCGGTCGTCCGTGGCGCTCTTGACCGTCACCTGCTTGCCCCACGCACTGAGCATCAGCGGGTCCTTCTGGTCCTTGACCGGGCTCATCAGGGAGTAGGGGGTCGACTTGACCTTCTTGGTGAGCGCCTCGATGTCGGCGTCCGAGGCCTTGTCGTTGTACGTGACCCAGACCGCGCCGTGCTCCAGCGAGTGCACGGCGTTCTCCTTCGGTATCTCGTCGGTGTAGACGTCGGCGTTGCAGTTCATCCACACCTGGTTGTGGTCGCCGCCGACGGGCGGGTTCATCGGGTAGTCGACCTTGGTCGTCACGTGCTCCTGCGTCAGCTTGTCCCAGCTGCGCTCGCCGGTGACCGGCGAGGTCTTGGCCTGCTCCTCCTTCTTGTCCTTCTCGTTCGCCTGCGACATCAGGTAGCCGCCTCCGGCGACCAGGGCGGCGACCACGGCCACCGAGGCGCTGATGGTGATGATGCGGCCGCGCCGCTCGCGGGCGCGCTCCTTGCGGCGGGCTTCTTCGAGCTTGGCGCGGCGCGCTGAGGCCGGGTTGTTCTGGTTCTTGGCGGAAGCCATGGGGAGTCCTCGTCGTTCAACCGATGCATACAGGCGATGCATGAAGGGGGAAGGGATGCGGGCAGGCGAAAGACCGCTCCCGGTGAACCGGCGCCGGGGCGCGGCGGGAGAGCGGACCCGGCCTCTAGATCCGCTGGACCTGAAGGCGTAGTTGATCGACGGAACGCACACCGTCGTGCGCGGGACCCCGGATGGCCGCCGCGCCGGTGAGCGGGGGCGCCGGGACGAAGGCCACGGGCGAGGGAACGGTGACGGGGGCGGACGAGGCCGGAAGCACGACGGCCGCCGTGTGTGCCGAGCCGCCGTGGCACGACGTCCCGAGCCCGCGGTCCGCCGGGGAGGCCATGACGACCGGCTCGAAGGCGGCGTCGGGCGTCGGGGTGAAGGCCCGGACGGCGCTCGCCCCGGCAGGGCCCGCCGCGACCGGGGCGACGGCGGACGAGGTGGTGACCGAGCAGCAGAAGAGCATGGCCAGCAGGAAGAACACCCAGCCCAGGGCGAGGGGCGTGCGGGAGCGGTACCGCTGCCGGTCGGTCCGCGTGCTCACCCTGGTCATCGCCCGCCATCGTAGTGGGTGCATGAAAGTTCAAAGAATATGGGTCGCGCTGTCCGCGGGACAGTGTGCCCGAGTCGTCGCCGCTCGAACAGAGTCCAAATGATTTACCGGTGTAATACCTGTTAACGTATATGAGTGACCGATACACCTATCCTGGCGGGGAAGCCTCCCGTCCGCAGTCTCCCGCTGGCCTCGGCCTTCCGGCTCTCGCGGCCCTCGGACACCTGGTTCAAGCCCGCCCTCAGCGTGGTCGTCGCCTCCGCCGTACCGCATCTGACGCTCCTGGCCATCGGTCGGCCGGACCTCGTGATGTACACCATGGCCGGTTCGCTCTGCGCGCTCTACGGCCACGGCCTGCCGTACGCCCGTCGGGCCGGGGCCGTCGCGGGCGTGGTGCTCGGCATGACGGCCTCTCTCGCCGTCTCGCTGGTCACCGCGTCGCTCACCGGATCGACCGCCGTGCTCATCGCGGTCGGGGCGCTGCTCGCCGCCGCCCAGAAGGTGCTGTGCGACGCCACCCGGATCGGACCGCCCGGCCATGTGATCCTCACCTTCGTCAGCTCCGCCGCCCTCTTCGCCCCGCAGCGCCCGGAGCAGATTCCCGGCCACCTCGCCCTGACCCTCGGTGCGGGCGCGTTCGCCTGGCTCGTCGCCGTCGCGCCCGCGCTGGTCCGCCGCGAGGGCCCCGAACGCCGGGCCGTCGCCCGCGCCCTGGCGGCAGCGGCCGAGTGCGCCGCCGACCCCGGCCCCTGTACCCCTGTCTCTTATACACATC
>NZ_NTGZ01000341.1 GCF_002551245.1 Streptomyces sp. rh34 | reverse complement strand
GCCGCGGCGTCCTGCTGCCGGGGCCGGGTGCGCTCCTGCTGCCGGGCCGCCAGAGGCTGCCGGCCTTCGTGGGAGGTGGGATGCTCCGTCACGCGTGGGATTCCGTCCGTCCGGGCCGGTTGTATGAGGCAGTCACCTCGTGGGGCGCTACTGTGCCCCGGCAAGCGCGGGAAGAACAACGGCTGTCACCGGATGCCCCCGATGAAGGGGCCGAAACCGAGCGTCGCGGAGATGGCCGACAGACGCCCCCTCCGGCGACGGACGCGGCGAGAGGGCAGCGGACAGCGTGCACGTCTCCACCCCCTCGTAGTGGCTCCCGCGACCGAGCGGAACGTCCGGGTCCGTGGCCCGTCCCTCCGCACGACCGGTGTGGTGACTTGTGGTCAGTTCCGGTGTGGTGCCCGCTGGTTGCGGCGATCAGCCCTCCGTAGGACCGGACCTGCCGACCGGGCCGCCCGAAGGGTCTCTCCAGGGTCTCACGACGGCATACGGGCAGGGGTACGGTCCCAGTCATCCGGCAACGGCGGCACCTGCCACCGAGGATCGGGCCGCCAGTGCTCCCAGCCGTCCCGGAACGGCGCCCCCCAACCGGTGATCACCTCGACCGCCGCGCGGCCCGCCTCCCGGACCCGGGCCGCGGTCGCCCGGTCCATCAGACCGACCTGCTGCGCCTGGGCGAACTCGTCCTCGTCGAGCCATTTCCAGCTCCGGTCGGGGTTCACGGAGATGTCGAGAAAGTGATCCTCGGAATCCACCCCTCCGGACCACCGGGTCCGGGGCTCCTCCAGGTTCACGTACCAGTTGCGGAACATCCAGCCCCGGTCCCAGAACAGCCACACCGACCACGGGTCCCCGGGCTTGGCCAGCTTCAGCACCCCGGAGCCGAACCAGGTCGAGCGGGCCGTGGTGCGCGGCGCGGTGTAGCGGGTGGCCAGCGGCTCGGCGTGCACCTGGGTGCCGTCGGCCAGTACCGGCCGTACGCACTCGGTCCCGGGCGCCATCCAGACGGCGAGCAGCTCGTCGGTGTCCTGGACGACGGTCACCGGGCGGCAGATGTGCACGGGCGGGACGCCGGCCGTCCGGTGGGCCCGGCCGTTGTCGCGGTAGCGCCAGAGGATCTGGTCCCCCGGCGCCCAGCGCGCGTACTCTCCCGTACCTGTCATGGAGGGATCTTACGGAGCGCTCCCACCGGCCCGCTGCGACTCAGGTCACCCGGTCCCGATCCACCGGACACCGCCGGGCGTCACCGGGCGCCCCGCCCCGCGCTCACGGACGCGTCATCCGCAGCACGTCCAGCGCCTCGTCGAGCTGCTCCATCGTCAGGTCGCCGCGCTCGACGTAGCCCGAAGCCAGGACCGTCTCGCGGATCGTCGTCCCTTCCTTGAGGGACTTCTTGGCGACCTTCGCCGCCTCCTCGTAGCCGATGTACTTGTTCAGCGGGGTCACCACGGACGGCGAGGACTCGGCGTAGGCGCGGGCCCGCTCCACGTCGGCGGTGATGCCGTCGACCGTACGGTCCGCGAGCAGCCGGGAGGCGTTGGCGAGCAGCCGTACGGACTCCAGGAGGTTCTTCGCGATGACCGGGAGCATCACGTTCAGCTCGAAGTTGCCCGCCGCGCCGGCCGTGGCGACCGTCGCGTCGTTGCCGGTGACCTGGGCGGCGACCATCAGGACCGCCTCGGGGATCACCGGGTTGACCTTGCCCGGCATGATCGACGAGCCGGGCTGGAGGTCGGGCAGCGCGATCTCGGCGAGGCCCGTGCGAGGACCCGACGCCATCCACCGCAGATCGTTGCAGATCTTCGTCAGGGAGACGGCGACGGTCCGCAGTTGGCCCGACGTCTCCACCAGACCGTCCCGCGCGCCCTGCGCCTCGAAGTGGTCGCGGGCCTCGGTGAGCGGCAGCCCCGTGGCGTCGGCGACCTCCGCGATCACGGCCGCGGAGAAGCCGGGCGGGGTGTTGATTCCGGTGCCGACCGCCGTACCGCCCAGGGGCAGTTCGGCGAGCCGGGGGAGGGAGGAGCGCAGCCGCTCCACGCCGTGGCGGATCTGTGCCGCGTAACCGCCGAACTCCTGGCCCAGGGTGACCGGGGTGGCGTCCATCAGATGCGTACGGCCGGATTTCACGACCTCCGAGAATTCGGCCGATTTCCGCCCCAGGGATTCCGCCAGGTGGTCCAGGGCGGGGATCAGGTCGGCGGTCACGGCGGCGGTGGCCGCGATGTGGATGGAGGACGGGAAGACGTCGTTGGACGACTGGGAGGCGTTCACGTGGTCGTTGGGGTGGACCTCCCGGCCGAGGCGCTCGGTGGCGAGGGTGGCGATCACCTCGTTGGTGTTCATGTTCGACGAGGTGCCCGAGCCCGTCTGGAACACGTCGACCGGGAAGTGCTCGTCCCAGTGGCCCGACGCGACCTCGGCGGCGGCCTCCTGGATCGCGGTGGCGATGTCCGGATCCAGTACCTTCAGCTCGGCGTTGACCTTGGCCGCCGCGCCCTTGATCCGGGCCAGCGCCTCGATGTGCGCCCGTTCCAGCCGCTGCCCGGAGACGGGGAAGTTCTCCACCGCCCGCTGGGTCTGGGCGCGCCACTTGGCGGCCGCGGGGACCTTCACCTCGCCCATCGAGTCGTGCTCGATCCGGAACCCGTTGTCGCGGGGCGTGTCACCTGACGTGTCGACCATGGTGTTTAAACCTCCTGAAAAAGATGAGCACTTCTCTTGTTCCATGTATTCCCAAGTCGCCTACCGACCAGTAAATACCGGGGGTAACCACTACCGGGAGGCGCAATGAGGCGCACCAGCACCAGACTTCGAGGGCTCGGAAGCCTTCGCCGGCTCCGCTGTACGGTCGCGGCCACCGTCGCTCTCGCGGCCGCCGTCGGCGGTATGGCCGCCGCCGGACCCGCGGGCGCGACGGAGTCGGGTACCAGCTCTATCGCATCCACCCCTCTCCCGCCCGCACTGGAAGCCGTCCGGGCCGCCGAGGCCACCCAGCTGTACGGGAGCCCCGCCGAGCGGCCGCTCGACGACCGCAGGACCGGACTGATCTCGCTCGGCGACAGCGAGATCTCCGGCGAGGGCGTCGGCACCTACGACCCCGGCACCAACGGGCCGGACAACTGGTGCCACCGCTCACCGGACGCCGCCATCCACCGCACGGGCATCGCGGCGGACGTCACGTACAACGTCTCGTGCTCCGGCGCCTATACCGGGAACATCAGAATCGGCGGAAACCAGCAGTACGCCGACGAACTCGTGCAGAGCGACAGCCTCGCGATCAAGGCCCGCAACACCCGGATCAAGATGATCGTCCTGGTCGCCGGGGCCAACGACGACCTCCAGTTCGGCCCGGTCATGACCGACTGCGTGGTCCGCTACATCAGCCTCCAGGGTCCCTGCGAGCCGAAGTACGCGGGCGGCTGGCAGGCCCGCGTCGACGCGCTGGTCCCCAAGGTCGAGCAGACCGTCCGCGACCTGCGCACCGTCATGACGGACGCCGGGTACGCGAACAGCGACTACAAGCTCGTCCTGATGGGCTACCCGAGCCCGATCGGCCCGGACTTCCGCGACAACCCGAAGTTCCCCGGCAAGCTGATCTGCGGCGGACTCGGCTACGACTCCGACACCGTCTGGGGCCGCAACACGGCCGTGCCCGCCTTCCAGGCCGGCATGCGCAAGGCAGCCGCCGCCACCGGCGCCACCTACCTCGACAACTCCCGGCTCTTCCACGGCCATGAGGTCTGCACCGAGAACGCCTGGGCGCGCGGGCTCTACATCGACCTGAGCAAGCCGGGCCTGCCCGACGAGAACTCCGTCCGGCAGTCCTTCCACCCCAACGCGGCCGGCCACCGGGCCTTCGCGTCCTGCCTCACCCAGCTGTACGACTCCGGGCTGCGCGAGGCGAGCTGCGCCGACCCGGCGAGCACCGGAGACCCGGTTCTGACGGGAGCGGCCTGGGACGACCTGTTCGCCCCGCTGAGGAACGAGGCGACCGGCTCCTGCGTGGACGTGCCCGCCTCGGTCACCCGTAACGGCACCGCGATCGGCGGCTGGGACTGCCACGGCGGGCGCAACCAGAACTGGTGGTACGACGCCGGTACGCGGACGGCCCGCACCGCGCTCAGCCACGACCGCTGCCTGGACGTGCCGGGCGCGAAGTACGACCCCGGCGCCACGCTCGTCGTGTGGGACTGCTCGGGCGCGGCCAACCAGAAGTTCGTCCGGCAGGCGGGCACCGTCCGCCCGGCCGCCGCGACCGGCCTGTGTCTGACGCTGGCGGGGGCCAAGGACCCGCTCAAGCTCCAGACGTGCGACGGCGGCGCGAACCAGCGCTTCGTGTAACCGCCGCGTGCGAGGGGGCGGCCGCCGTGGTGCGGTCGCCCCCTCGTCGTGCCTTCCTCTCACGCCTCCCGGGCGAGTGCCTCGGACAGCGCCCCCAGCGTCGGCGTCAGATACAGCTGCCGCAGCGGTATGCCGGGCAGCCCGCGCTCCCGGGCGAGCGTGCCGATCCGGATCGCGTACAGCGAATTGCCGCCCAGGTCCCAGAAGTCGTCTTCCGGGCCGACCGAGGCGACGCCCAGCACCTCCTGCCAGATGGAGGTGAGGGCGGCGGCCGGGGCCTCGGGAGCTTCGGGTGCCGGAGGTGCGGGTTCCGGGGTCCGGCGCGCTCCGGGCGTGGGCAGCCGGGCCGGGTCCAGCTTGCCGTTCGCGGTGAGGGGGAGGGCCGGCAGCACGGTCACCGTCGCGGGCACCATGTGCGGGGGGAGCAGCCGGGCGGCCCGCTCCCGTACGGGACCGGCCTCCTCGCCCGCCCCCGGGGCGGGGACCACGTACGCGTCGATCCGCACGGCCGCCGCGTCCCCGCCCTCGCCGCCGGTCACGGTGACCGCCGCCGCCGACACCGCCGGGTCCTCCAGCAGCACGTGCCGGATCTCGCCCGGCTCGATCCTGAAGCCCCGCACCTTCACCTGGTCGTCGATCCGGCCCAGGTGCTCCAGCGTCCCGTCGGGCAGCAGCCGCCCCAGATCGCCGCTGCGGTAGAGCCGCCCGGCCGGGTGCAGGACGTCCGGGACGAAGCGTTCGGCGGTCAGGGCGGGCCGGTGCAGATAGCCGAGCGCCACGCCCGCCCCGCCCACATGGATCTCCCCGGGCGCACCCGGCGGCACCGGACGCCCGTGCGGGTCCAGGACCCGGACCGACCAGCCCGGCAGGGGCCGCCCCACCGACCGGGATCCGGCGAGCGCCTCGCGGCGGGTCACCGTGGCCGCCGTGACATGCACCGTGGTCTCGGTGATCCCGTACATGTTGACCAGGCGGCAGCGGTCCTCCGGGTGCCGGTCGAACCAGCCCAGCAGCGGACGGGCGTCCAGCGGCTCGCCTCCCAGCACCACCAGCCGCAGGGCGGGCAGCGCGCCGCCCGTCCGGTCGGCCGCCACGAGCTGGGTGAACGCCGACGGGGTCTGGCTCAGCACGCTCACCCGCTCCCGTACCAGCAGCGCGTGGAAGTCCTCCGGCGAGCGCGAGGTCCAGTGGTCCACGACGACCAGCCGCCCGCCCGTCAGCAGTGCGCCCCAGATCTCCCACACCGAGAAGTCGAACGCCGCCGAGTGGAAGCACGTCCAGGTGTCGTCGGGGGAGAGGCCGAAGTCGTCGCGGACGGAGCCGACCAGGGCCGTGACACCGGCGTGCGGGACGAGGACCCCCTTGGGGCGGCCGGTCGACCCCGAGGTGTGGATGACGTACGCGGGGCCGGTGGCCGGGCCCCGGGGCGTGGCGGGGCGAGGCGGGTGGCCGGTGAGGACGGCCGGGTCCTCGACCGTCAGTCGGACACCCGCGTCCCGTGCGGTGCGCTCCCGGCGGTCCGCCGGATGCTCCGGATCCAGCGGTACGTAGACCGCGTCCGCCTTCAGCACGGCGAGCATCGCGGCCACCAGATCGGCTCCGCGCGGCAGGCAGAGGCCCACGAGATCACCGGGGCGGACGCCGTGGGCGTACAGCCCGTCGGCCAACGCCTCGGCGCGGTCCTCGAGTTCGGCGTACGAGAGCGTGGTGGATCCCACGGTGAGTGCGGGAGATCGCGGGCGGGCGGCGGCCTGAGCGGCGAAGGCCTCGTCGACGCGGAGGAGGGACCGCGGGTCCGGGGCCTTCCGTGGTGCTCCCAGGGCCAGTTGCCGCGCGCACTCGGCCTCGCTCAGTGGATTCAGTGCCGAGAGCGGCGTGTTGGGCGGGCAGGCCGGCAGCGCCGCGTGTACGCGTTCCACATGACCGCGCGGCACGGGGAGGTCGTCGGGGTCGGCCGGCAGGGTGGCCGGCCCGCCCTCCTCGTCCGCCACCAGGCCGAGCGCGGGCGGTTCGTCGCCCTCCGCCGGGACGGTCGGCTCGGTGGCGAGCAGGTCCGCGACCGTACGGCCGGGCGACAGGTCCGCCGTGAACACCGCGTATCCGTCGAGCGCCCCCAGCGCGTACGGGGGCCGGTCCCGGGCCGGTACGGGGACGGCGACGCGCACCGAGGCCGCACCCTCGTACCGCCCGACGGTGACCGCGAGCGCCGAGGCGAGCCGCCGGGTCTCCTCGTCCGGACGACGGTGCGGGCGCCCCTTCGCGGAGCCCGCACCGTCGAGCGGTGTCACCGCGTCCGGGGCCAGGTCGCCCCGCAGCACCCGGGCGACGAGCCGCAACGAGCGGGCGTCCAGCGCGGACCCGTCGGCGGTCAGCACGAGATCCGGGCCGGGGCCGCCGTCCGCTCCCGCCCCGTCCACGTACCGCAGCAGCACCGCCCGCAGCCGGTGGCCGGACGCGACCGGGCGGCGGGCCTCGGCCTGTCTCTTATACACATCT
>NZ_NTGZ01000340.1 GCF_002551245.1 Streptomyces sp. rh34 | reverse complement strand
TGTATAAGAGACAGCACCACCTCGGCCAGCGAGGGCCCGGGGACGAACGCGGTCGCCAGCCACGGCTCGCGGGCCTCGGTGTCCGCGCCGAGTACCGGAACCACCCACGGGCCGGTGATCCGGGCGGCGGCCTCGGCCTCGCGACGGAAGCGCGCCCGGAAGCCGGGATCGGCGGCGTGCTCGGCCCGGATCACCTTGACGGCGGCGAGCGCCCCGCCCGCCGTTCGCGCCAGGTAGACCACCCCCATGCCACCGGCACCGAGCCGGACGAGCGTGCGGTACGGGCCGACCGTGCGGGGGTCTTCGGTGCTGAGGGGCCGCACGTCAGCTCTTCGGCTTCGGGGCCGGACCGAGGTAGCGCAGGCCTCCGTCCTTCACCTGGTACAGGTGGGCGTCCTGGCCGACGAGTTGCTGCCGCTTCTCGTCGAACGCGTAGGTGCGGGAGACGCCTTCGTACCGGGACGCGGCGATCGCTGCGGTGAGCTGGGAGCGGGTGGGGCGGCCGTCGCCGGAGGGCGTGGCGCTCGCCGTCGCCTTCTTGGCTACGGCCTCGGTCAGGGCGGCCAGTTCGCGGGCGACGAGCCCCGCCACGTCGTACGCCTCGGCCGACCAGGCGGCGGGCGCGGCGCCGAAGCGTTTGCGGTGGGCGGCGGCGAACGTCGCGGCGGCCGGGGCGCTCGCGTCGGTGAACGGTGCGACGAACTCCCAGCCGTCGGCCGCCGCGCCCGCCTGTTCCAGGAACTCCGGTCCCATGACGGTGTGCTGGGCCATGCGCGGTCCGGTGTAGGAGAGGTCGGCCAGGATGCGGGCGACCCGGGAGGCGCCGGCCGCGTCACCGGCGTAGAAGAGGGCGTCGCTCCGGTGGGAGAGGAGGTCGGTGACGACCGGGTCGAATACGGTCGTCCCGGCGGGCACCACACGGGGGCGGGTGGTGCCGGTGGTGAGGCTGGGCGCCATCAGGTTCGTCGCATAGCCCGCCTGGTAGGACGCCTGCCCGCCGGCCCGGTCGATCAGGATGCCCAGCCGCTCGACGTCGGGGCGCAGCAGGAGGCGGTGGACGATGGGGAAACAGAGGGAGGCGTAGGAGGGGGCGGCCTGGAAGAAGGAGCCGTTGGCCCGGGCGGGGAAGGCGATCTGGAGGGCGGACACCGTCAGGACCGGCAGCACCGCCTCGTCGTACGCGGCCAGGGCCGCACCGGCCGCCGCGTCGCCCGTGGGCCCGATGACGGCGACGACCTCCGGGTCGCGGGCGAACTCCTCGGCGACGCGGGCGGATCTGGCCGGATCCCCCTGGTCGTCGAGGACTTTCACGGCGAGCCGGAACGGCTGGTCGTCGAGGGAGTTGAAGCGGTCGACGGCGAGTCGGGCGCCGCGTTCCTGGGCACGTCCGGCGGTGCTCAGAGGGCCGGTGAGGTCGGCGTGCACGCCGATGATCCGGCGGCGTCCACCGGAAGCTCCGTCCCCGCCGCCGTCGGCTTCGTCGCCGATGAGGCGTACGGCGGCGAAGGCGCCCGCACCGAGGGCCACCGCCCCGCCCGCCGCGAGGAACAGGAACCGCCGCCGGCCGGGGGCGGGTGCCGGCGGGCCGGACCTCTCGGTGACGGTGGGGTCGATGCCGGGCAGGGCCAGCACGGCGGCGGACCGTTCCGCGATGATCCGGACGACGTCCTCGGGCAGCCAGTCGGCGGTGGGCTCGGCCGGTACGTCCTCGGCCATCAGGGTGTCGAGGTCGGCGGCGGCCGGACGCTCACCGGGGTCCTTGGCGAGGCACCGGTCCAGGATGGCGCGCAGGTGGGCGTCGTCGATTCCGTCGAGGTCGGGCGCGTCATGGACGGTCCGGTAGAGAAGGGCGTCGACCGCTCCGCTGCCGAACGGCGGCCGGCCGGTGGCCGCGTACGCCAGCAGGCAGCCGAGCGAGAAGATGTCCCCGGCCGGTCCCGCGGTGTTCCCCGACGCCTGCTCGGGCGGGAGGAACCCCGGGGTGCCGACGACGAGTCCGGCGGCGGTCAGTGCGGTGGCGTCGACGGCGCGGGCGATCCCGAAGTCGATCAGCCGGGGGCCGTCGGCCGTCAGCAGGACGTTGCCGGGTTTGACGTCGCGGTGGACGAGCCCGGCCCCGTGCACGGCGGTGAGGGCGCGGGCGAGCAGCCGGCCGAGGACCGTGACGCTGCGCACGGGCAGCGGCCCGCGCCGGGCGACGACATCGGAAAGCGTGGGACCGGGGACGAACTCCGTTGCGAGCCAGGGGCGTTCGCCCTCCGTGTCGGCGCCGGTGACGGGCACGGCCCAGGGACTGTCGACCCGGCGGGCGGCCTCGGTCTCGCGGCGGAAGCGGGTCCGGAAGTCCTCGTCCCCCGCGAGTTCGGGCAGGATCACCTTGATCGCGGCGAGCGCTCCGGCGTCGGTGCGCCCGAGGTAGACGACGCCCATGCCGCCCGCTCCGAGGCGGCCCAGGAGCCGGTGTCCGCCGATGCGGGCGGGATCAGTGGGTCGCAGGTCGTCCATCGCCGGCCTCAGCTCTGCTTCTCGACGGTGTTTTCGAGCCGGGACAGCATGGCGCCCTGGGCCTCGTTGACCAAGGTGTCGATCTCGTCCTCGGTGCGTCCCTTCGCCCCCTTGCCGGTCACGGCGACGGTGAACTGGAGGGTCTGCGCCTGCTGCCAGGCGTAATAGTGCGGCCCGCCCAGTTCGGCGCTCCGATACTCCCCGATCTCGCTGAGGAAGTCCTCGGAGGTGTTCTGGGCGCTCTCGCCGCCGAGGAGCGCCCCGGCGACCATGGACCCGATCGTCTCGCCCCTGCGCAGTTCCTGGGTGGGGCAGCGCATGCTCTCCTCGATCGACTCCGCCATCTCCCAGGCGGCGTCCTCGCGGGTACGGTGCACGGTGACGACGGCGCCGAGGCGCACCGGCCCCTTTCCCTCCTCGGCCGGCAGCTCGAACGACCGGGTGAGGGTGGCCAGGACGCTGTACGCGGGCTTCCGCTGCTGCCAGACGCAGTCCTCGCCGAGCACGGGCCAGGTCGCGGGGTCGCTCTCGTACGGGCTCCGCTTCACCACCCCGGGGCCGAAGCTGTCGGGGCCGGCGATGACGCGGCCGATGAGGTCGCGTGCCTCGGCCGGGGTCTTCGGTAGCCGGGCGGGGTCGGGTACGAGCGAGGCCTCGGGCGCCGGCCCGGCACCGGTGCTGCCGCCGAGGTCCGGGCTCGCGCTCATCGAGGCGTCGCGCTTCTCCGCTCCCCCCGGGTCGTCCGCCGCGCCGGAGCAGCCGGCGAGCAGCACGGTCACCAGGGCCAGCGGCAGCGCGTACCGACCCCCTCTTAAGGGCACGTGACAAGTCACAGCGTTTCCCCGTTCCTCCTCGACGCCGCGTCGATCATAGGTTCGCCCGGTGCGGCAGGCGGGGGCCGATGAGGGACTGTTACCTCGTCGGGACATGCGCGGTGCCGCCCCCGGGGCGCCGGCACCGGCCCTCAGGCGGTCTCCGCCAGGAAGGCGCTGATGTGCTCGACGAGGGCATCGGGCCGGTCCCGAGGGATCAGCGTGTAGCTGTCGGCGACCTCCACCAACCGCCCCCGCGGCAGAAGTTCGGCGAGGCGCCGCCCGTGGTCGAGCGGCATCACCCGGTCCTCGGTCGCCCAGATCACCAGCGCGGGCCGGTCGAAGGTACGCAGTTGCTCGGCCCACCGCAGGAGTTCGGCCTTCTCCGGTACGCCGAGCACGTAGGCGCGCAGATCACGGCGGATCTCCGGGGAGGTCTGGAGCGGCCGGAACCACCGGTCCATCGTGGCGTGCGGGACGGGCCGCTTGCTCATCCATCCCCAGGTCATGGGCAGCCGTCGTGCGGGCCGCAGCCGGAGGAGGGAGAAGGCCGCCCTGATCCCTCCGGGCAGCCTGGCGGAGGCGACGAGGTTACGGCCGGGCAGCCCCGGCGGGTAGTTGTCGAACGCCTCGCACGACGTGATCACGAGACGCCCGATCCGGTCGGCCCGCCCGTCCGCGACCAGGGCCTGGGCACCGCCCCAGTCGTTCATCACCAGGGTCACGTCCTCCAGCCGGAGCGCTTCCAGGAACTCCGCGACCAGGCGGGCGACCCCGAGGACGGAGAGGTCGGCCCCGGCCTCCATGGGCCTGCGGTGTCCGCCGAGCGGCAGGGTCGGCACGATGCACCGCACCCCGTCCCCGAGCCCGGCGACCACGTCGTCCCACAGTGAGCCGTCCATGGCCACACCGTGCAGGAGGACCACGACGGGCCCGTCGCCACCGGTGTCGTGGTACTCGATCACGCCCGCGGAAAGCCTCACGTCGCTCATGGGGTCAACCTAGTGCCGGCCCTCGGGGCAGCGCCTGACGCAGCGTAGGGATTTCGTCCCCGTCCTTGATAACGTCGCCCCCGCGGCTGCGGACTTCTCCCCCGACCCCAGCCGTACGGGGGTGGGCACGGGGATCGGGCGCGGCAGGACGAAGAGGGCCGACAGATGAGCCTTGCACAGGTGCACTACACCTCCGCCGCGCCGGGGGACGAGGGAACGGCGGGCCGGTTCACGGCGGTCGGCCCAGGAGTGTCGGGGGCACTGCTGGCGGAGATCGAGCCCTTGGTGCGCTACGAGCTTCCCGGGGGCGTCCTCGACCGGCCCTCCGACGACGAACTGCGCTCACTGCCCCAGGCGTTCGGATACTTCGTCCTGTCCGACGGTAGCCGGCTGGTGGCCCGTTCGGCCCCGGTACGGGACGCGGGCCGTGCGGGGTCGGGCGTACGGTTCCACGCGCACGCGGTGCATCTGCCGCCGGGGGTCCCGCTGCCGGACGACCGACTGCCGGTCGAGGCGTGGCGGTCGCCTCACTGGGTGGCGGTGACGCCCGGGGGGCCGATGCCGGACCCGTTGACGCTGCCCCCGGGTCCGGCGGCGGTCTCCGAGGGCCTCGACGACTTCGCCGTCTCGCGCGGCCCCTGGCTCGCGGCCGTGCTGGCGGATCTGCGCCGGGCGAGCGACGCGGAGGCGGCCGACGGACGGCCGGTGGTACTGGTGGAGCGCCAGTGCGCGGACGTGGCCCGGTGGCTGGGGCTCGCGTCGGTCACCTTGCCGAGGGAGAGCGCGGAGCGGCTGACGTTCACCACGTACACCCGGCGGCCGGAGAGTTCGGCGTCGCGGGTGGTGGGGGTGTTGCCCGAGGACGCGGAGGCGGCACGAGCGGCGGGCCTGCGGGTGCACACGTGCGCGGGGTCGCCTCCGGCGGGCGGCGGCACGGGCGATGCGTGGGCGGCGACGGCGGCGCGAATCTGGCGGAGCCGGTCGCCGGAGCTGTTCAGTGAGGCGCGCGAGTTGCCCGGGGAGCCGTTCGCGGCGGGCCCGTTGGCCGTGACGGCGCTGTGTGCGGGGATCGAGCTGGGGCCGGACGGGCGTGCGGCGGCCGCCGGTTGGGCCGCCGATCGCCCCTACGCACTGGACGCCAAGCGCACGGGCCAGTTGGTGGAGGCCCTCACCTCCCCCGCCGTCGACGACCGTACGGGTCCCGAATTCGACGCGGCCGGAAGGCTGTTCGACGCGCTGGAGGGCCGCTGCCCGGCATCGGTGACCGCCCCGCTCGCGGCGATGCTGGTCACGGAGGCGGTACGGGGCGGCAACGGCTCGCTGGAACTGCCGCGCCGGGACGCGTTCGCGGGTCCGGAGGGGGCGGTGGTCGCCGAGCGGCTGGGCCCGGAGATCCTGACCGAGCTGGCCGACACGGTCGGATCGCGCCCGGTGGCGCGTACCGTGCAACTGCTGCGCGTGGCCCGGCTGCTGGGCGTGGACGGCACGGAGTCGCTGCCGGGGGTCGTGGACCGGCTGGCGCCCGCGCTGCTGGCGGAGGCGGCGGCGCACGAAGACCCCCCGGGCTTCGCACCGGCCCTGCTGGAGCTGCTGGACGAGCAGTTCGAGGTGCGGACGGCGCTGCTCGGCGCGCTGGACCGGCTCGCGCCCGAGGACCCCGGGGCGGTGGCCCGGTTCCTGGAGCGGGTCGCGCTGCCGTTCACGGGCACGCAGGCGCTGCCGCATCTGCGGATGTGCGCCGAGGTGCCGGAGGCGATGGCGACCCTGGGAGGTGACCGGGCGGCGGTGTGGCACCGGGTGCTGCGGGCGGCCGGCCTCTCCCCCTTCGCGGAGCCCCTGGTCCTGCGCACGGCGGTCGGCCTGGTGTGGGAGGACCGGGCCCCGACGGTCGGGGAGGCCCGGCTGCTGCTGGACGCGGCTACCTCGGACGCGCACCGCGCGGCCGGTACGTGGGCGCGCCTGGTGGACGCGGCGCTCAGCCCGTCCGCCGCCGGGGCGTCCGGCGGGGCGTCCGCCGCCGGTACGGACGAGGCGGCCGGGCTCGCCCACGACCTCCTGCGCGGCTTCCCCGAGGAGATCGGCGGCCGGGAGCGCGCCGGGCTCCTCCTGCTGGACCTCGTCCGCGAACTGCGCACCGGGGCACCCGAGCCCGGCTGGGCGGAGCGGGTACGCACGCTGTGCGCGCAGGCTGAGCCGGTCGAGCCGGCGCTCCGGGAACGGGCGTACGCCGCCCTGGTCGAACGCCTGCTGGCCCCGGACCGCCCGGGGGCCGAGCTGTACGACTTCGTCCACGGCGAGGACGCCGAGCTGATCGCCGCGTACGACCGCACGGCCCGCACCGCATCGGTACGGACCCGGCTGCGCACCCAGCCCGCCTACGCGGCGGACTGCTTCACCGTCTGGACGGCCCACCCGCACGCGGGCCGCGCCTGGCCGCCGGTGGCCGCCGCCCTGCTCGACGACGTCCTGCGCCCCGCCGTACGCGGCATGTCGGCCGAGGCCGTCGCGGAGGTCGAGGCGACGGTGGGCCGCACGGGCAGCAGCGGCCGGGCCGACGCCTTCCGGGACTGGAACCGGTCGAGCGCCCTGGGGCGGCTCGGCCGCCGGATCGCGGGGCGGGTGCGGCGGGGGTGAGCG
>NZ_NTGZ01000034.1 GCF_002551245.1 Streptomyces sp. rh34 | reverse complement strand
TAGCCGCGCCGGGCACGCGCGCCCCGAACCGCGCCGGGCGTGCGTGCGGGCCGCACCGGGTCTCCGGTCGCGGCCCGCACGTGTGACGGTCCCGGATCAGGTCGCGGGGCTCATCGACGGCATCTCCCCCTTGGTGTGGTGGTGGTCACGTCGATCACAGTGAAGGAGGCGCCCTGCGGGTCGCTGAGCCCCGCGAACCGGCCGAACGGGCTGTCCACCGGCCCGTCCCTCAGCACTCCGCCGCGCTCGGTCGCCTTCGCCACGGCGGCGTCGCAGTCCGGCACGGCGAAGTACACGTTCAGATGCGCGGGCGCCTCCGGCGGGAAGTCGTCGCCCATCGCCATCCTGCCGAGGACCGTCTCCCCCCGTACGTCGAACACGGAGAAGTCCATCGACTCGTCGTCGAGCCTCCGCACGGTGTAGGGGAAGACCGATGAGTAGAACGAGTCCGCCTTCTTCGGGTCCCGGGTGAAGACCTCGCCCCAGCAGTACCCGCCGGGTGTGCCCATCTCCGTCTCGAACCCCTCGTGGCTGCCGGCCTGCCAGATGCCGAAGACGGCTCCGCCCGGGTCGCGGGCCAGGGCCATCGTGCCGAACTCGTCGACCCGCATCGGCTCCATCAGCACCTCGCCGCCGCTCGCGCGGACCTTCTCCGCGGTCGCGGCCGCGTCCGGCGACGCGAGATACAGGCACCACGCCGAATGGCCCTCCGCGCCCGGCATCGGCGGGACCACGGCCGCCGCCGCCCTGCCGTCCGCGTACGCCTGCGTGTAGTTGCCGAACTCCGACGAACTCTCGCCGAACGTCCAGCCGAGCACGTCACCGTAGAAGCTCTTGGCGCCCTCGACGTCGGCGAACATGGCGTCCGCCCAGCACGGGGCCCTCGGGTTGTACAGCCATGGTGCCGGTCCTTCCCTGGAGTCCCTGATTTTCGGCCCCGCCCGTACGGGCCCCCACCCGCACCGGCAACGCTAGTCAGCCCGGGGCCGGTGCGCGCGTCGGGAGGAGTCCGGGAGGAGCCCGGGGGAGTCAGGGAGGGAAGGCGCCAGGGATCCCGGGCAGCTCTCAGGAGGAGCCGGCTCGGTGCCGGGTGGGTCGCTCCTCGGCGGCGTAATCCGAGCAGTCGGGGTTCTCGCAGGGGCCCGCGCGCCAGACGGGGACGAAGATCCCGAGGGACTTGTGGCGGTGGATCTCGGAAGGGACGGGCTGCTTGCAGGTCGGGCACGCGAAAGCGGCCCGCTGCCGGGTGTCACGCTCTTTGCTGGCCATTTACTCACGATAGGCGGGACGGGAGATTTTGGAAAGTCTTTCCCTTTACGTTGCCGGGAAATGGCTTCGCTTTCCGTGACCCTACTCGTCCGTATCGGTGTCGGACGCGTTCATGGAGCCCGGACTTCTCGCCGGACGGCGCATGCTCAGGGTCACCGAAATCCCCAGAATGACGACGATCACCGCGAGGCTCACCGGCGACGGAATCTCCGGGATCGAGGTGCTGATCATTTTGTGGGAGGCCTGGAGGATGAGCTTGACCGCGATGAAGGCGAGGATGATCGCCAGCCCGTGGCTCAGGTAGTGGAACCGGTCCAGCAGACCCGCCAGCAGGAAGTACAGGGCCCGCAGTCCCAGGATCGCGAAGGCGTTGCTGGTGTAGACGATGAACAGGTCGTCGCTGACCGCGAGCACCGCGGGCACGCTGTCGACCGCGAAGATCAGGTCGGCCGCCTCGATCGCGGCGACCACCGCCAGCAGCGGGGTGGCTACCCGCCGCCCCTCCTCCCGGACGACGAAGTGCGTACCGGAATAGTGGTCCTGGACCGGCATCACTTTCCGCAGCAGCCGCACCGCGAAGCTCTTGCCCGGGTCGAAATTCTCCTCCTGGCCGCTGAGGATTTTATAGCTGCTGTAGAAAAGGATCGCGGCGAAGAGGAACAGGACGAAGGTGAAGCGGTTGACCACCGCGACGCCGAGCGTCAGGAACACCGCACGGAACACCAGTGCGCCGATGACCCCGAAGAAGAGCACCCGGTGCTGATACTCCCGGGGCACCTTGAAATACGCGAAGATCAGCGCGAAGACGAAGAGGTTGTCGACCGAGAGGCTCTTCTCCAGCAGCCAGGCGGTCGTGTACTCCGTTCCGGCGGTGGTTCCGAGGGTCAGGAAGACGACCGCGCCGAAGACCAGCGCGAGGCTCACCCACAGCGCGCTCCACAGCCCGGCCTCCTTGAAGCCGATCACATGCGCCTTGCGGTGCGCCAGGAGGTCGACCGTCAGCGAGACGACGACGGTCACGGCGAACACGATCCAGAGCCACACCGGTACGTCCACGCCGGAGTCCTCCCACTCGGGTTCTTACGAGTGTGACCCGACCGATCCGTCGCCGCCCGCCGGGGAACGCCGGGTGGCGGCCGCGACCGAGGCCATCAGCTCCGCGTCGAGGAACGAGGGGTCGGCCAGCCGGGTGGCGGCGGCGTAGGAGTTCAGCAGGGCCTTGGTGACCCGCAGGGCGGCCTCCGGGCGGCGGACCACCGGCTTCGCCCAGGCGGCGACCGCGGCGTCCAGCTCCGCCTCGGGCACCACCCGCTGGAGCACCGACAGCTCGCGGGCCTCGGCGGCGTCGAAGGCCCGGCCGGTGAGGATCAGCTCGCGGACCCTGGCCGCGCCCACCTCGTGGATCAGCCGGGGCAGCAGACCGCCCCAGGCGGTCGGCAGCCCGAGCGCCAGCTCCGGCAGCCGGAAGGCGGCGGTGTCCGCGCCGACCCGCAGATCGCAGGCGAGGGCCAGCGCGAACCCCGCGCCGACCGCCTTGCCCTGCACCCGGGCGATGGTCACCGCCCGGCTGCCGGAGATCGCCTCGCAGACCCGGCGGGCCTTCTCCCCGGCGATCCGGATGCCCCGGCCGGCGGGGTCCTCCTCCAGCCACTGACCGAACTCGGTGCGGTCGCCGCCCAGGCAGAAGTCGTCGCCCGCGCCGCTGAGGACCAGCACCCGCACCTCGGGGTCCGGGGCGACGACGATGGCCAGCAGCTCGTCGAGCATCGCCTCGGTCACCGCGTTGCCGCTCGTGGGCGCGTGCAGCTCCACATGCAGGACGGCCCCCTCGCGCCTGCTGCGTACCGTCGTCGAGCGGTCGCCCGCGGTCAGGAAGTCGGGGAGCGAGAGCTTCACAGGGCCACGCCCAGGGAGGTGATCCGTCTGAAGACCATCCGGGGGGCGTACACCGGCCGCGAGACGGTGTGCAGGGTGGGGAAACGATCCAGCATCCGTGCCAGCAGCGTCCGCGCCTCCAGTTTGGCCAGCGCCGCGCCCAGGCAGTAGTGCACCCCGCCGCCGAACGTGAGGTGGCTGCCGCCGCGCAGGATGTCGAAGGCGCCCGGGTCCGGGTTCCGCCGCGGATCGTGGTTGGCCGCGCCGTACAGGACGTGGATCATGCTGTCCTTCTTGATCGGGACCCCGGCCAGGACGGTGTCCTCGGCGGCGATCCGGGTGTTGATGTGGATGGGCGGATCGTGGCGCAGCACCTCGTCGACGGCCGCGTCGATGTGTTCCGGGTACTTCCGCAGCCACGCCCACCGGCCGGGCTCGGTCAGCAGGGAGATCATCGAGCTGAGCAGCGTCGCCGTGGTCTCCAGCGAGGCGATGGTGACGAACATCGTGAGCCGGTAGAGGATCTCGTCCGCCCGCTCCCGGTCCGGCTCCATGGCGTCCCAGGTGTGGATCCAGCCGGTCAGCACGTCGTGGCGGGGCTCCGCCCGGCGGCGGGCGACCAGATCGGTGAAGTAGGCCCGCAGCCGCAGGGTCGCCTCCGCGGAGACGGCGAGCTGCGACTTGGTGGGGAGCAGTTCCTGGGCGAACACCTGGTTGTGCGTGATCTCCAGGATGTCCGGGTAGTCCTCGGGCGGTATCCCCAGCCAGCCGCCGACGGTGCCGATCGGCAGCTGCTCGCTGACGGTGGAGACGAAGTCGGCCTCGCCCCAGCGGAGCTTCTCCGCCAGCTCGTCCAGCAGCCGGTCGGCGTCGCGCTCGACGTCGGGGGTGAGGCGTTCGATGGTGGAACGGTCGAAGAGATTGCCCAGCGAGCGGCGCTGGCAGGTGTGCTCGGGGGCGTTGAGCCGGGAGAGGGTGGTGGTCATCTCCCGGGTCGCGATCGCGTCCCACTGCTTGGCGTCGTCCTGCCGCTCCTGCCAGGCGAGATCCGGGGCGAGCCAGTTGCGGCCCCGGAGCACCTGGCTGCAGGCGTCGAAGCCGGTGACGAAATAGCCGTTCCACGGAGCGCGGACGACGTCACCCATCGTCCGCAGCTCCGCGAGTATTCCGTACGGCTCGGCCTGCCCTTCCGGGGAATTGAGTCTGCGGAGCAGACCGATGACCGCACGCCGTCCGTCGGGCGCCCTGGATGTACCGCCAGTGATGCTCACGCAGAGTTCCTCGACCTAGGCCCGTGGTTACCGCACTGAACCTACCCCTCCGGATATCGGCGCCAAGCATCGTTCTTTGTTGCCCCCGTCACATGTAATCGTCACTAAATGCCCGTTGTTATCGGCGCATTGTCGGCGCGTGGGTCATACGCGGAACACGTCGAGGAACGAACTCCACCAGCCCTTCTGCTTCTTGGCCGGCTCCTGGGCGTGACGGGGTGTCACCGAGGGTGCGGCGGGCGCGTTCCGGAACGGGTCGGGCAGCTGGGCCGAGGTCGGGGCCGGGGGCTGCGCCCCGGTCCCCGCACGCCGCGCGGCCGTTGGGGTGAACCGTACGGGCAGCGCGACCAGCGCCCGGTGGAACGGGCCCGGCCGCCAGGCCACACCCGAGGCGGGTACGGCCAGCGCGAGATCCGGGACGGTGTTGAGGATCTTCTCGATCGCGGTGAGCGCGATCAGCGTCGCGGGCGACTTGGCCGGGCACACGTGCGGACCCGCGCCCCAGGCCAGGTGGGCGCCCTTGCTCAGGGTCTGGCGGGCGTCGGTGAGCCCCGGGTCGCTGTTCGCGGCGGCGAAGCTGATCAGCACGGGGGTCTCCGCCTTCAGCGTCACCCCGTCCAGCTCGATGTCCCGCACCGGGTAGTGCGTCGCGTAGTTGGCGATCGGCGGGTTGTTCCACAGGACGTCGTCCAGCGCGTCCTCGACGAGCAGCCCCGAACCGCGCCGCTCGGGCGTGCCCGGCTGGTCGCCCGCGAGCATCAGCAGCAGCGCGTTGCCGATCAGGTTGCGCTCCGGCTCCACGCCCGCGCCCATCAGCATCACCAGCTGGTCCTTCAGTTCCTCGTCCCGCAGCCCCGCCGGGTGCTGGATCAGCCAGGAGGTGATGTCCTCGCCGGGCTGGCGGCGCTTGATCGCGACCAGCTCCATCAGGCACTCGGTCAGCTCGGCGTTGGCGCGGAGCACGTCCTCGCCGTCGAAGATGGCGGACATCGAGCGGGTCAGCCGGTCGCCGATGTCGCCGGGGCAGCCGAAGAGCTGGTTGAACAGCAGCAGCGGCAGGAGCTTGGCGTACTCGTTGAGCAGGTCGGCGGTGCCGCGCTCGATGAACTGGTCGATCAGGTAGTCGGCGATCCGCTCGACGTCCCTGCTCAGCCTGGAGCTGTTGAGCCGGGACAGCGACTCGGTGACCGCCTTGCGTAGCCGCAGGTGCTCCGCGCCGTCGGTGAACAGGCAGTTGGGCCGGTACACCATCATCGGCAGGACGGGGCTGTCCATGGGGACGGCGCCCTCGCGCAGCGCGGCCCAGTGCCGCGAGTCCCGGGCGAACAGCGCCGGGTTCTGGAGCACCCGCAGTGCCGCCTCGTGCTGCACGATCAGTGTGGCCTCCACCCCCGGGGCCAGCTCGATGGGCGCGGCGGGGCCGTGCGTCCGGGCCGCGTCGTAGAAGCGGTGCGGATCGGCGGCGAACTCCGGTCCGTACAGCGACGTCTGCTGCTGGTGCATGGGGCACCCGGCGGGGGCGCTGTACGGGGTGGCTCCCGGCTGCGGGTCCATGTCGGCTTCCTCGGTGTGATCGCGGGGCCCGGTCGGCCCCGGCTCGGGATACGTCTGGGGGTGCGTCAGGCCGTGTGCGCCAGAAGGTGGCGGACCAGCGTGATCAGGGCCTGCGCGGAGGAGTTCTGGTCCCGGGCGTCGCAGTAGACGACCGGAGTGTCGGGCAGCAGGTCGAGCGCCTCGCGCAGTTCGTTCTCCGCGTGCTGCGAGTACGGGTCGAAGCTGTTGACGGCGACCGCGTACTCCAGCCCGTACGTCTCGACCAGGTCGATGACGGGGAACGTGTCGGCGAGCCGCGCCGGGTCGACCAGGAGCAGCGCGCCCAGCGAACCGCGCGCCATGTCCTCCCACAGCTCCACGAACCGCTGCTGGCCCGGCGTCCCGAACAGGTACAGCACCAGTTCGTCGCTGAGCGTGAGGCGCCCGAAGTCCAGGGCGACCGTCGTCGTCGTCTTGTCGGGAGCGCCGCGCAGATCGTCGACCTGGGCCGCGGCCTGGGTCATCCGCTCCTCGGTGCGCAGCGGCGTGATCTCGGACAGCGTGCCGATCAGCGTCGTCTTGCCCACGGCGAAGTGCCCGACGACGAGGATCTTCGCCGCGTGCTGCACCGCGTCCGGCACATAGATGCTCTCAGCCGAACCGGACTTGGAGTCCATGCAACACCTCTTCGAGGATCTTTCTGTCAACGAGCTGGGCCGGCGGCGGCGCCTTACGGCGCAGCAGGTGTCCCTGCTGGTTTAAATCCTGGAGCAGGAGACGGGCCACCCCGACCGGCAGGCCGAGGTGACCGGCGACCTCGGCCACCGACAGATAGCCGCCGGAGCACAGCTCCCAGATCGCCTTGACCTCGGGGCTCGGGTTCGGCGGCGGCTGGCGGTCGGGGGCGAGGGTGACCAGGGTGACGAGGGAGAGGTCCTCCGCGTCGGGC
This sequence comes from Streptomyces sp. rh34, assembly GCF_002551245.1. Taxonomy (GTDB): domain Bacteria; phylum Actinomycetota; class Actinomycetes; order Streptomycetales; family Streptomycetaceae; genus Streptomyces. The sequence goes on along the minus strand of NZ_NTGZ01000034.1, from coordinate 35,235 downwards.
AGCCCCCGCCCGCCGGTGATGACATAGGACCGGACGAACCCGCTGCTGACCTGCTGCTCCTCGCCCGGCGCGGTCATATGTCGCTGCCCGCGTTCTGGCGGGGAGGCGTGGTCATCGCCTTCCCCAGCGCGGTGACCTGCTGCTGCATCCGGAACGACATCGCCTCCATGTCCACGTCGGCGGCGGCGGTGGCGGCCAGGTAGGCGCCGGTGCCGGCGGCGATCAGGAAGATCCAGCCGTCCTCGTACTCCAGGAGCGTCTGCCGCCAGCGGCCCGGCTCACGGGTTCCGATGAAGGGGGCGACGGCCCGGCTGAGGGACTGCATGGAGCTCATCGCCGCGGCGACGGTCTCCGCGTCGTCCCGGCCGATCTCGCTGGAGTTGGCGAGCAGCAGGCCGTCGGCGGACACCAGGATCGCGTGCCGGGCGCCGGGCACCTGGAGCAGGTCGTTGAGCACCCAGGACAGATCGGGATTCACTGGAACTCGGGTCCTTCCGTCGTCGTCGTGTCGCGTCCGGACCGGGTGCCGCGCTGGAACGCCCCGAGTCGGGAGGCGGTCTCCTCGTTGCTGCGCACGGGCTCCGGTACCGCCGAGGGCACGGCGGAGACCGGGCTCTTACGACGACGCTTCGGCAGCCCCCCGGCGGTGGTGGTGATCTGGGCCAGCGGCTGGGTGACGGTGTCGGGCTGCGGGGTGGGCGGGAAGAGCGGGGTGGGCGCCGGGGCCGGGGCGGCCTGCCACTGGTCGGCCTGCCGCACCTGCGGCGCTTGGGGAGCGGCCGCTTCGGGTGCTTCTACGGGCGCCGCGGCCGGCGGCGCCTCGGTGGTGAGCAGTTCGTCGGGGATGAGGACCACCGCGCGTACGCCTCCATAGGGGGAAACGGAGTCCACCGAGACCCGGAAGCCGTAGCGGGCGGCGAGCATCCCGGAGACGGCGAACCCGAACTGCGGCGGGATGCCGAGGCTGGAGACGCTGATCGCGGCCTGGGGGGAGAGGAGAGCCGCCGCGCGGTCCTTCTCCTCCTGGCCCATGCCGAGACCGGCGTCGTCGACGATGAGGCAGACGCCCGTCGGCACGGCCTGGATGTTGATCTCGACCGGGGTGCCGGGGGCGGAGTAGTTCGTGGCGTTGGCGAGCAGCTCGGCGAGGACCACGGCGACGGGTTCGACCGCCCGGCTGACGACGGAGAAGTTCACCTGGCCGTTGACCCGGACCCGGTCGAAGTGCCGGATACGGCCCTGGGCGCTGCGGGCCACGTCGAAGACGGAGGCCACGGTCTCGCGCCGGCCGAGCCAGCCGCCGCAGAGCACGGCGATGCCCTGGGCGCGCCGGCCGAACTGGCTGTTGGCGTGGTCCATGGCCATCAGGTCGGCGAGGATCCCGGGGTCGTCGCCGTACTTGCGCTGGGCCTTCTCGATCACGACCTGCTGCTCGTCCGCGAGGCCCTGGAGCGTGCGGACGGCGGCCTTGAGGACGGCCTTGGTCTCCTCCTCGGCGTCCTTGCGGACCTCCGCCAGTTCGGTGGACTGACGCTGGAGCAGGCCGTTGTGGACGACGTGGAGCTCGTCCCGTTGGTGCAGGAGCGCGTCGCGCTCCTGACGCAGCTCGGCATGGTGTCTGCGGAGCTTGACGTTGGTCGCGCGAGCCCGCAGAACGGCTCCCACGGCGACCAGTGCTACGACAACCAGCGCCCAGATGACGGGGCCCTGCGGAAATGTCATGAGACTCACTTCAAGTGCCATGGCGGAAACGGCTTGACACCCCGTCATGCGGCACGCAGTCAGGGCTCGTTCGCCACGACCGTGCGCCGCTTCGGGAGGTGCCCCTCCGAAGGTGGGGCCGAGGATTTCATCCCTTCCGGAATGCCCCCACACGCCATCAGCCCACTGGAAGTAAGATGATCTTATCACCGGCCGCACCGTGAAATGTCAAGGCCGCCACGCCAGTTGCCAGTCGACGCACAACGTTCACATTGCGGAGACGCGGAGGACGGCAACCGGCCCCCGTTTCCCGGGGGTTGGGTGGCAGGCCGGGCCGCCCGGGGGCCTCCGGCCGTCGTTGGCGGGCTCGCGTCCGTTGATGCCCCGGTGGGTGATTCGGCGGCCCGATTCGGCCCGGTTGCCCGGTTGGGGCGCGGGTGAGGTCGGCTGCCTGGGTGGGGCGTGGGTCAGCCCGTGACCCGGTTGAGGTACGGGTCAGCCCGGCGACCCGGTGGAGGCGCGGGTCTCCAGGGACCAGGCGTGGCGGCGGACGGTGTCGGGGGCCGCGCGGTCCGCGAGGATGTCGCAGAGCAGCTCGGCGCAGGCGCGCCCGTACGCGGCGGGGCGCAGGTCGACCGCGGTGACGGGCGGTTCGGCGCCCCGGGTCGCGGGGCCGTCCACGCAGGAGGCGACGAGGAGGGCGACGCCCGCACGCAGGTCCGCCTCCTCGGCCCTGCCGACCTCCCGGCCGAGGGCCGCCGCCGCGCGCAGGACGCCCGGGGCGGAGCCGTCGGGGGCGCAGATCACGGCGTCCACGGCGGGGTCGTCGGTGAGCAGCGCCCGGGTGGCCGCCTCGGCCTCGGCCGGGGTCGCCGCGAACGGCACCGTGCGCAGGGTCACCGCCACCCCGTGGGCCCGCCCCCAGGATCCGGCCGTCGTGCGCAGGGCGGTCGCCCAGGCGGAGGAGCCGGACGGGGCCAGGAGCGCGGGGCGGCGGGCGCCGCGCTCGGTGACATGGTCGAGGAGGGCGGTCAGGGAGGCGGCGTTGTCGCAGACCACGGCACCGCTGGGGCCGTTGGCCGGGCCCAGGTAGCGCTCGCCGGTCACCACCGGGACGCCCGCGTCGAGCAGCCCCGGCACCGCGCTGTCGCCGGCCTCGGGGTCGATCACCAGCAGGCCGTCGACGCGCGAGGCGATCCGCCCGCCCGATGTCCCCGAGGGGGCGAGCAGCACCATGTCGAGCCCGTCCTCCTGGGCGCGCTCCACCACACCGAAGGCGAGGTTCATGTAGTAGTCCAGCCGGGTCGCGGTCGCCGGCAGGTGCAGCCCGACGGCTCCGGTGCTGGCGCGGCGCAGATGCCGGGCGGCGCTGTTGGGGCGGTAGCCGAGCTCCTCCGCGACCGTGCGGACCCGGTCCCGGGTGGCTTCCGCGACCCGTCCCGAACCCTGGAGCGCGTCGGAGACGGTGCTCTTGGAGACCCCGGCGGCGCGGGCGACATCGAGCAGGGTCACGGTCCGGGAGGTCACGGGGGTGAAGTCTAGACGGTCGCCGACGGGCCGGCGAAGGGTTGCCGGAACGTTCCGGCAGGGTTAGGTTCTGTCGCGTGCCGGAACGTTCCGGCACGCGACCTGCCTCGTACGGCCTGCCTCGTGTCCGTTCTCCTCGTGCCCGCCCCGCCGGCTCCTCCCTCCCTTCCCGCTCTCTCCTTCCCCAGGAACCCGCCATGCGTCTGATCACCGCTTACGACCCGCCCGCGTCCCCCACCCGGACCCGCCCCGCCGAGCGCGCCCCCCTGCGCGTGGCGGCGGTCCAGCAGCGCTGGCACCGGGACCCCGCCGAGCACCGGGCCGCCCTGCTGGAAGGCGTCCGGCTCGCCGCGGCCGAGGGCGCCCGCGTGGTCTGCCTCCAGGAGCTGACGCTGTCGCCGTACTTCGCCGTCGTGCGCAGGGCCGACCACCCCGAGCCCGCCGGACCGGAGGAGCTGCTGACCGGCCCCACCTTCACGTTCGCGGCCGAGGCCGCCCGCGAGCACGGCGTGTACGTGCACGCCTCGCTGTACGAGAAGGCCCCGGCGCCCGGCGGCGAGGACGACGGCCTCGGCTACAACACCGCGATCCTCGTCGCACCCGACGGCACCCTCGCCCAGCGCACCCGTAAGACCCACATCCCGGTCACCGAGGGGTATTACGAGGACGACTGGTTCCGCCCCGGCCCGGCGGGCGACGACGCCTTCCCGCTGGTCACGGTCGACGAGGCCCGTTTCGGCCTGCCGACCTGCTGGGACCAGTGGTTCCCGGAGCTGGCGCGCGCCTACTCGCTCGCCGGGGCCGACGTCCTCGTCTACCCGACCGCCATCGGCTCCGAGCCGGGCTTCCCCGGCTTCGACTCCCAGCCGCTCTGGCAGAAGGTGATCGCCGGGAACGCCATCGCCAACGCCACCTTCATGATCGTGCCGAACCGTATCGGTGCCGAGAACGGCCTCACCTTCTACGGCAGTTCCTTCATCGTGGACCCGTACGGCCGCGTCCTGGCCCAGGCCCCGCGCGACGAGCCCGCCGTGCTGGTCGCCGATCTCGATCTGGACGCCCGCCGCGACTGGCTGGAGCTGTTCCCGTTCCTGACCACCCGCCGCCCGGACGCGTACGGCCCGCTCACCGAGACCCGCTGAGCCCGGCAGGGGCAGGGGCAGGGGCAGCGGCAGCGGCGTCGGCGTCGGCTCGACTCCGGCACCCGCGCCGCGCACCGATACCTACCCGATACAGAGCCGTGCGGTGCTCGAAGCACGCCCCTGACCAGCCGGAAGCGGTGTTCCCGGAGGCTGTCGGCGTACCCGGATCCCCGGTGCACGCGAACGTCAGGAGACCAGTGCCGTGCTGAGCCCACCGGAGGCCGCAGCGCCTGCCACTGACGCGACACCTGCCAGTGACGCGAAGCCTGCCCTCGGAGCGGCTCCCTCCGGGGCGGCTCCCACCGGGCCCGCTACCCCCGGGCGTGCCGGCCGTGGCGCCGGCCGGTGGCTCGCCGCCGCGGCGGTCGTCTGGGCCGCGGCGATGGCGCTGCACGCGTGGATCCCGAACGCGGGCGTCAACGCGGGCAGTCTCTTCCAGACGCTGCTGCCCTGGACGGGCCTCGGCGTGCCGGTCCTGCTCGGGCTCGCCGCCGTACGCCGGTCCCGTACCGCCGCCGTGGCGGTGCTCGCGCCCGCCGTCGTCTGGGTCGCGCTCTTCGGCGGCGCGCTCACCGACAAGCGCTCGGGCGGCGGCGACCTGACGGTGGTCAGCCACAACGTGAGCGAGGGGAACCCCGACCCGGCCGGCACCGCGCGCGTGCTCGCCGGGGCGGGCGCGGACGTGCTGGCGCTCGAAGAGCTGTCCGACGCGTCGGCGGCCGTCTACTCCCGCGAACTGGCCGCCGCCTATCCGCATCACGCGGTGCTCGGCGGGGTCGGCATCTGGAGCAGGTACCCGCTGGCGGACGTGAAGGCGGTGCCGATCATGCCGTGGACCCGCGCGCTGCGCGCCACGGCCCGGACCCCGGACGGGCCCGTCGCCGTGTACGCGGTCCATCTGGCGTCGGTACGGGTCTCGGCGGCCGGATTCACGACGGGCCGGCGCAACGAGGCGGCCCGCGAGCTGGCCGCCGCGCTCCGGGCGGAGCCCGCGACCCGGGTCGTGGTGCTGGGCGACTTCAACGGGACGTACCAGGACAGGGCGCTGGCCCCGGTGACCTCGCCGCTGCGTTCCGCGCAACGGGAGGCGGGCGACGGCCTCGGATTCACCTGGCCCGCCGCGTTCCCCGTGGTCCGCATCGACGACGTGCTGGTGCGGGGGATGACCCCGCGCGCCGCCTGGACCCTGCCCGCCACCGGCAGCGACCATCTTCCGGTGGCGGCCGCGCTGAGCCGGTGACCTTCCCGCGGCGGCCCGGGTGACCCGGCCCGCCGCCCTCCCCCGACTACGATGCGAGCGACCGATGACCTCGAACGCCCAGGTAGGCAGCGTGTCCGAAGCCCGGGGCCCGGCCCCCGTCAGCGTGCTCGTGGTCGAGGACGACGCCACGATCCGCCGCGCCGTCCAACTGGCCCTGGAGCGCTACGGCTACCGGGTCGCCGTGGCCGCCGACGGGCTCAGCGGCCTGGAGGCCTTCCGCGCGGGCGCGCACGACCTGCTGATCCTCGATGTGATGCTGCCCGAGCTGGACGGCATCGGCCTGTGCCACCGGATCCGCGAGGAGAGCTCCGTCCCGGTCCTCATGATGTCCGCGCGCGGCGACGCCCTCGACGTGGTCGCGGGCCTGGAGGCGGGGGCCGACGACTACGTGATCAAGCCCGTCGACACCGCCGTCATGGTCGCCCGGATCCGCGCCCTGCTGCGCCGCGCCACCTTCCGCCCGGACGCTGAGGGCCCCGCGACCCCGAAGTCCGGCCGAGCCGCCGATCACATCCTGGTCTTCGGGGACCTCAGCGTGGACACCCTCGGCATGGAGGTGCGCCGGGCCGGTGAGACCGTGTCACTGACCCCCACCGAACTGCGGCTGCTGCTGGAGTTCGCCGCCGCGCCCGGCTCGGTGCTCGACCGCCGCCGGCTGCTGCGCGACGTGTGGGACTACGGCTGGGAGGGCGACACCCGGGTGGTGGACCTGTGTGTGCTCCGGCTGCGCAAGAAGATCGGCAGCGGGCGGATCGAGACCGTCCGCGGCTTCGGCTACAAGCTCGTCCGCGGCTGAGCGGCCGGCGGACGCCGTGGACTTCCTCAACCCCCGGGCCCTGCGCTGGAAGATCGCCGCACTGGCCGCCGTCGCGTGCTGCGCGGTCGCGACCGTGGTCGGGTTCCTGGTGCACGACGCGACCCGGGAGCGCGGGCTGCGCGTCGGCACCGACCGGACCCTCACCCGGCTGATCGCCGCCGACCGGGAGTTCTCCCGTACGGGGAAGGCGCCGGCCGACATCGACGTACGGTCCACGGCGGAGCTGCCCGAGGCGCTGGCACGCGACTTCGCCGGCCGGCCGGACAGCGAGGGCGGGTACGCCACCTGGTACGACGTCAAGCCGCCCAACTGGTACTGGATGTGGGGCGCGGCGGCCGTCGGCGACGATCAGTTCCTCGTCGTCCGGGACGACATGAGCGCCGAGGTCCGCAGCCTCCAGCTGCTGGACCGCAGCATCGTGAAATCCGTCCTCGTCGCCCTCCTGTTCGTCGTCCCGCTCGCCGCCCTCGCCACCGAACCGATCAACCGACGGCTGCGCCACGGAGCCCGTACCGCCCGCCGTATCGCCGACGGCGACCTGGACGCCCGCATCGGCCCCGCCGGGCGGGCCCGCGACGAGATCACCGAGATGGCGGCGGCCGTCGACGACATGGCCGCCGCCCTCCAGCGCAAGCTGGAGAACGAGCGGCGCTTCACCGCCGACGTCGCGCACGAACTGCGCACCCCGCTCATGGGCCTGGTCACCGCCGCCGGGCTGCTGCCCGACGGCGACGAGGCGACCGGTCTCGTACGGGACCGGCTACGGGCCCTGAACGCGCTGGTCGAGGACCTGCTGGAGATCTCCCGCCTCGACGCGGGCGCCGAACGGTCCCGCCCCGACCCGGTGCCGCTGGGCGAACTGGTCGCCGACGTGGTGCGGCGTACGGGCACGGACACCCGGGTCGCCGTCGGGGCCGCCGAGGTGGTGGAGACCGATCCGCGCCGGGTGGAGCGGATCGTGGTCAACCTCGTCACCAACGCCCACCGGCACGGCGCGGCCCCCGTCGAGGTGACCGTGACCGGGGCACGGATCGTCGTACGCGACCACGGGCCGGGCTTCCCGCCCGATCTGCTGGAGCGGGGCCCGCAGCGCTTCCGCACCGGCGCGAGCGAACGCGGCCGGGGGCACGGTCTCGGCCTGACCGTCGCCCAGGGCCAGTCCGAGGTGCTCGGAGCCCGGCTGACCTTCGCGAACGCCCCGGACGGCGGAGCGCTTGCCACCCTCGATCTGGCCCCGCGTCCGGCCTGATACGGAACCGAAACGCACTCTCGCGGGGGCGGAAACCGTGCTGAACGGGTGCGGAAGAACGACTCCCCGAAGGTGACAGAGGTACGGGAAACCGCGCTGTCACCTGGAGGAGCCCATGCCCGACGCCCCCACCGTTCCCCCTGTTCTCCCCGTTCCCGTTCCCGCTCCCGGCCTCACCTCTGCCCCTGCCCCCGCCGCCGGGAGCGGCTTCCGCGTCCGCTCCTGCTTCCGCTTCCGGCTCCGCCGCTCGGTCCTCGTACCGCTGACGGCGGCCGTGGTGCTCGTGGCGGGTACGGGCGGGTGGTACGCGGCCGGCGGCGACAGGTCCACGGTCGGGCCGGCCGCCGAGAGCCCGGGGGAGGAGGTGGTGCCGCTCGCCAGGTCGATGCACCTGCCCTGGCCGCGCGAGGGCCAGGCGAGCGTGACGGTCGAGGGCGTCGGCAGCCTCGGCACCCGGGGCGAGCAGAAGCCGGTCCCGATCGCCAGCGTCACCAAGGTCATGACGGCCTACGTGATCCTCACGGGCCACCCGATGCGGGCCGGCGCCCCCGGCGCGACCGTGGTCGCCGACCGGCAGGCGGCCGACGAGTCGTACTCCTCCGTCGAGACGACCGCCCCCGTGCTCGCCGGGCGGGAGTACACCCAACGCCGGCTGCTGGAGCTGATGATGGTGCCGTCGGGCAACAACGTGGCGCGTCTGCTGGCCCGCTGGGACGCGGGTGACGAGAAGGCGTTCGTCGCGAAGATGAACCGGGCCGCCGCCGGGCTCGGCATGCGCGCCACCACGTACACCGGGGTGAGCGGCATGGAGGCGAGTACGAGGAGCACGGCGGCGGACCAACTGCTGCTGGCCCGCGCCGCCATGAAGGACCCGGCCTTCCGGCAGATCGTGGCGACCGCCTCCGTCACGGCCCCCGGCGCCGGGGTGACCTTCCGCAACACCAACAAGCTGCTGGGGCACGACGGGGTGATCGGCCTGAAGACCGGCTCCTCCACCCCGGCGGGCGGCAACCTCGTCTGGGCCACCACGCAGGAGGTCGCCGGCGTCTCCCGCCTGGTCCTCGGGGTCGTGCTGCACCAGCGCGCCGGCACCACCCCCGCCGAGGGCAGCGCCGCCGCCCACGAGGCCAGCCGCGCCCTGATCACCGCGATCCGAGCGGGCCTCCCGGCGGCGGCGAACAAGGTACAGAGCGCGGGGCGTGGACCGCAGGGCCGGGGGGACGCGCGGGTCAGTGCAGGGTCGTCAGCATCTCCGCGGTGAACGGGGTGATGTCCGCGGTGCGCCCGCGCAGGGTCTTCGCCGCCCACTCGGGATCGGAGATCAGCGCCCGCCCGACGGCGACCATGTCGAACTCGTCGCGCTCCATCCGGTCCAGCAGCTGCTCGATTCCGGTGACCGGGGAGTCGTTGCCCTGGAAGGCGCCGAAGAAGTCGCCGTCCAGGCCGACCGAGCCGACGGTGAGGGTCGGCCTGCCGCTGATCTTCTTCACCCAGCCGGCCAGGTTCAGGTCGCTGCCCTCGAACTCCGGCAGCCAGTAGCGGCGGGTGGACGCGTGGAAGACGTCGACACCGGCCTCGGCCAGCGGTGTGATCAGGGCGTCCAGCTCCTCCGGTGTCTCGGCGAGCTTCGCCTCGTAGGCGTCCGCCTTCCACTGGGACATCCGGAAGAAGAGCGGGAAGGCGTCGGACACGGCGGCGCGGCAGGCCGCCACGATCTCGGCCGCGAAGCGGGTCCGGGCGACCAGGTCACCGCCGTAGGCGTCGGTACGCCGGTTGCTGCCGGACCACAGGAACTGGTCGATCAGGTAGCCGTGGGCGCCGTGCAGTTCGGCACCGTCGAAGCCGAGGCGCTCGGCCGCCGCCGCCGCGTCGGCGAAGGCGGCGATGACGTCGTCGAGGTCCTGCTGCGTCATGGCGCGCCCCTTGGGCTCGCCGCTCAGGGACAGGCCCGAGGGGCCGACGGGCTCGGCCTCCGGCACGGGCCCGGCGCCTTCGGTGCGGGTCACGCCCACGTGCCACAGCTGCGGGATGATCGTGCCGCCCGCGCGGTGCACGGACTCCGCGACATGCGCCCAGCCCGCGAGCGCCGCCTCGCCGTGGAAGCGCGGGACCCGGTCGCTGGTCCCCGCGGATGCGTGGTCGACGTAGGTGCCCTCGGTGATGATCAGCCCGACGTCACCGGCGGCCCGGCGGGTGTAGTAGTCCGCCACGTCCTGTCCCGGAACGCCGTCCGGGGAGAACTGCCGGGTCATGGGCGCCATCGCGATCCGGTTCCGGGCGGTGAGCCCGCGGACGGTGAACGGGCGGGAGAGGGTGTCCGCCGCGCGGGACGCGGTGCCCGCTTCCGCCGGGGCCGTCACGCCTGCCGGGGCTGCCGTGTCTGTCACGTCTGTCACGTCGGGTTCCTGTTCGTCGCGGGGGTGGTCCACCCGGCCTGAACGCGCTCGCGCCGCGTTGCCATCCCGGCATCGGTCCCGATAGCGGTAAAGAGTGGGCAAAGAACGGAGTGTGCCTCCGGTGCTCCGCGCGGCATTCCCGCATCAGCCGGACGAGGGGCCACTGTCAGACCCGCGGGGGAAGAGCGCGGCCTCCCCGAGCGCGGCCTCCCCGAGGACCGTGCCCGCTGACCCGATCGCCCGCTGACCCGATCGCTCGACGGCTCCCGATTGTCGCCGGCTGCCTGCAGAAATGTCCGCGATCGGTAACCGAGGCATCCCGCCGGAACGTTCGCCCGTCTGGAGGGGTGCACGGCATCGGCGGAGACGGCAAAAGGGGCGGGCGGACATGGGCAAGCACAAGGGAAGGGCATGGCACAGCCGGCTCCTCGCGGCGGCGCTCGGCGTGACGGCCCTGGCCGCCGCCACCTCGGTGTGGACCGCGCAGGCCGACACGACCGGGGGCCGGCCGTCGGGGGGCGTCGCGTCGCCGGACGCGCGGGAGCGGCCCGCGGCCAAGGTGGCGGCGGGCATCGCGCACGCCTCGGACCGGGGGGCCCGGGGCGTCAACATCACCATCGACGACGGACCGGACCCGGTCTGGACGCCGCAGGTGCTGCGCCTGCTGAAGGACCGCGGTGTGAAGGCCACGTTCTGCATGGTGGGCACCCAGGCCCAGGCGTACCCCGACCTGGTCAAGGCGGTCGTGGCGGACGGCCACCGGCTGTGCAACCACACCGTCTCGCACGACACCACCATGGACACCAAGTCCGAGGCCTACCAGTCCCAGCAGATCCTGGACGCCGAACGCATGATCACCAAGGCGTCCGGAGGCGTCCGGTCGCAGTACTACCGGGCCCCGGGCGGCGCCTTCACCCCGTACAGCCGTCAGCTGGCCGCGTCCCACGGGATGCGACCGCTGGGCTGGAACGTCGACACCAAGGACTTCGAGCACCCCGGCGCGGACACCATGGTCGCCACCGTCAAGCGTGAGATCTCCAACGGGCCGACCATCCTCTTCCACGACGCGGGAGGGGAACGATCCCAGACCTTGGCCGCTCTGCGCGAGGTCCTGCCCTGGCTGAAGGAGCAGGGCCACTCCTTCGGATTCCCCGTGCGCTGAGCGAGGCTCGCCCCCCCACCGGCGTCAAGGCCGCTGAACCGGACCTCAGTTGGACCAGACGACCGGACTGTCGCTGTACGCGTCACCCTCGTCGAACTGGGCGGCCGTGACCGGCGCGCCCTTCGTGGCGGTGAGCGAGCAGGTCTCGTACGACGCGCCCTTGGTGGTGAACTCGCGAGGCGCGGTCTCCCTGTCGCACTTGCCCGGGATGTCGCCGATCAGCACGACGCCCGTGCCCGCGCCCCCTTCCAGCACACCGTCCAGCTTCAGCGACGCGTACGACAGGTCGGTGCCGCCGACGTTCTCCACCTTCATCTTGATGAAGTAGGGCGTCATTCCCTTCGCCTTGTCACCGAAGGCGGCCATATCGGCCTCGGCGCCCTTTTCGATCGCCGTGACGGTCACGGCGATGGTGCCCTTCTTGTCGCTCGTGTACGCGAACGGCAGAGTGGCCTTGTCGCCGACCTTGAGCTTCGTGCCCGGGGCGGTGGCGTCCCCCTCGCCCCCGGCCGGAGCGTCACTGTCGGCGCCGCCGTCGGCAGCGGGGCTCTCGCTGCTCGGCTCACTGGGCTCGGACGGGGCAGGGGCCGACGCCGGAGGTGAATCCTTCGCCGCGGGGTCGCTGTCGTCGCCGTTGCAGGCCGAGAGCCCGAGACCCAGGGCAACCACAGCGGCCGCGGAAACGATACGTCGCTTGTGCACTACTACTACCTCACTGGTTACGAGAGCCGCCCGATACGGCGGCTTCGAACGTTCGATTGTGGCGAGAGAGACCGACGCCGGGCTGAACACGCCGGAGCGGCTTCCCGACGGCGTTCCGTCGTTGACGCGCACGATGTCACATCCCGGAATACGGCGGGTACACGCCCGGAACACGAGCCGTGCGGCTCAGCGGATCCGGTCCCGCGCGGCGGCCGCCTCGTCGGCGAGTCGTCGTGCGGCGGCGGCGTCCCCCGCGGCGGCCCACAGGCGGGCGAGCTTTTCCAGTACGCCCGCGAGCAGGTACGGATAGTCGATTCCGCGGGCCACCTCGACCGCGCGTTCCCCCCGGCCGATCGCGGCCGGCAGATCGTGGGGACCGTACAGGCGGGCATCGAGCAGGTCGATGAGGACACGGGTCTCGAACATGGGGTCGTGGAGTGCGCGCGCGATCTCGACGCCTTCGAGGAGACGGTGGCGCGCCTCGGTGTACTCGCCCCGGGCCAGGTGGAGGCAGCCCCAGGCGTGGGCGGTGTAGAACGTCCCGGACGACCCGATGCTCCGGGCGCACTCGTTCAGCTCGGTGAACGACCCCTCGGCCTCCGCCGGCCGGCCGAGTGCGAGCTGCGCCTGGCCGAGCCAGTAGGTGTCGCGTGCGATCAGGGTCCGGATGCCCTGCTTCCTCGCCCCGTCGATGATCTCCGTGAGGACCGCCACCGCGCGTTCCGGTCTGCCCGCCTGCAGATGGGCGAGGCCGACCTGTGAGTACGCGTGCAGGGCCGCCGCCGGCTGCCCGCCCGCGTCGAGGCGCTCAAAAGCCTCGCGGCCGGCGGTGATCGCCTCGGTCAGCCGGCCGTTCGGCACGAGGAAGAACGGCGCGTTGCTCAGGGCCTCCAGATAGCCCCGCCGGTCCCCGATCCGCTCGAACAGGTCCATGGCCTCGGTGTTGGACTCCTCGGCCGGCCCGTACCGGCGCCGGGTGTAGAGCAGTCCGGCCATCGAGATGAGCAGTCTGGCCCGGCCCCGCAGGTTGCCCGCGGCCCTGGCCAGGCCCATCGCCGTCCCGTAGCACTCCTGCCAGTCGTCGAAGTACCGCTCCGTCTCGAACAGCGCGTGCCCGCCCACGGCCAGTTCCCAGCAGAGCTCGTCCCTGCCCAGTTCGGCGGCCTGCCGCACGCCTGCCACCAGGGGGACGCGTTCCGCGTCCAGAAGTTCCATCGGCGGTACGGAGGGTGGCAGGCTCGCCTCCACCAGCGCCGGCTGCCACCGGTCGGCGTCCCGCTGGAACATGTTCTGCCCCATGTGGTCGCGGTCGGCGATGTCCGTGAAGGCCAGGAGCGCGCTGAGGACGCGGACGACGGACCCGTCCCGGGCCTCCACCGGCTCCTCCGTCTCCGCGCGTTCCCGGGCGTACGCGCGGATCAGGTCGTGGAACCCGTAACGCGCCTGGCCGTTCGGCGTCCCGGTGACGTCGAGCAGGTGGACGTCGACCAGCTCGTCGAGGAGCTCCTGGGCCGCCCGCAGCCCGGTGTCGAGAGCGGCCGCCGCCGCCCAGAGCGGGAAATCGGGCGCCTCCAGCAGCCCGAGGAGCCGGAACAGTCGCCGTGCCCCGGGCCGGAGCCCCTCGTAGCTCAGCCCGAAACTGGCCCGTACTTCGAGATCGCGGTAGCGCAGGGCGTCCAGCCGGTGCTGCTCGTCGGCCAGCCGTGACACGAGATCCGCCGGACGCCAGTGCGGCCGGGACACCAGGAGCGCCCCGGCGATCCGCAGCGCGAGCGGCAGCCGTGCACACAGCCGTACCAGTTCGGACAGGTCCGCCGGGGCGGCCGAGGCCAGCCGGCCGCCCGTGCTGCCGCGCAGCATGGACAGACTGTCGGCCTCGGACATCTCGCGGAGCTCGACCCGGTGCGCGCCGCCGAGGCCGGCCAGCCGCACGCGGCCGGTGGCGATCACGCCACACGTACCGCTCGTCGGCAGCAGAGGCGCCAACTGCTCCTCGTCGTACGCGTCGTCGAGCACCACCAGGATCCGCCGCTCCGCGAGCAAGCCCCGGTAGAGGTCCGTGCGTTCCTGTGGATCGTCCGGCACCGCGGTGGCGGGCACACCCAGCGCACGCAGGAAGCGGCCGAGCACCGTGGCCGGTGAGACCCGCTGCGTCCGCGCGCCGTCCAGCGCCGCGAACAGCTGACCGTCGGGGTACGCGGACCTCAGCCGGTGCGAGGCCTGCACCGCGAGGGCCGTCTTGCCGACCCCGCCGGGGCCCGAGATCGTCACCGTCGCGGCCGGTTCGTCAGCGGCGCGGTCCGCGCGGAGCCGGGCCTCGATCTCCGCCAACTCCGCTTGCTGCCCGCTGAAGTCGCCGAGCGCCGGAGGCAGCATCCGGGCGACCGCGGCGCTCCGCCGGTCCTGTTCCCCGTCCCCGGCCCCCCGGTCCAGCGCGGGGTCCTCGCCGAGAACGGCCCGGTGGAGGTCCCGCAACGGACGCCCGGGTTCCAGACCGGTCTCCTCGGCCAGGACCCGACGGGCCTGGAGGTAGGCCAGCAGCGCGTCCGCCCGCCGGCCGCAGCGATACAGCGCGAGCATGAGCTGGGCCCACATCCGCTCGCGGAACGGGTGCTCCATCGTCAGCGCTGTCAGCTCTCCGAGAAGCTCGCCGTGCCGGCCGAGCCGGAGATCGACGTCGATGCGCTCCTCAAGCACGCCGAGCCGCAGTTCATCGAGGCGTGTGGCTTCCGGGCCCAGCGCCGGGAGATCGGCGATCCCGGCGAACGCGGGCCCCCGCCAGAGGCCGAGGGCCTCAGTGAAGAGCCGCCGCGACCGATCGCGTTCACCGGCAGCCAGCGCCGCCCGGGCCGCGACCGCCAGGTCCTCGAAGCGTGCCGCGTCGACCTCGGCACGGTCGGCCCGCAGCACGTAGCCACGGCCCTCACGGGCGATGCGTCCCGGGTCGCCCAGGCGCTGCCGGAGCCGGTGGACGTAGGTCTGCACGTTCTTGGCGGCGCTCTTCGGCCGGTCCTCGCCCCAGACCGCTTCCACCAGCGCGTCGTCGGAGACCGGCCGGCCCGGCCGGCTCAGGAGGACCGCCAGGAGCACCCGCCCTTTCGGCGTGCCCAGTTCCAGTGGCAGGCCGGCCCGCCGCACGGTCAGCGGACCCAGTACCCCGAAGTCCACAGCTGCCCCCCGCCTTCGACGGCCACTGTAACGGCCACCGGCCGCGACCGGCCGGACGGAGGCGCCGGGCGGTACGGGCGGGCGGTAGCGCGTGCGGATCCGGCGGGCGGTACGGGCCGGCCGGTGTGGGTGGGGCTGATGCTCCGGGATCCGCGCCCGCCAGTAGAGTTCGATGCTTGTTCGATTCGATGCGAGGTGGGGGGACGGATGGTGGGCGCACAACTGAGAGACACCGCAGAGGAGTTGGCGGCGGTGTTGTGGCGGGAGCACACCGTGTACCGGGAGCGGTCCGGGGGGATGGTCATCCGGGGCGAGCACGTGCGGCGGTGGATCAGCCTCGCCCCGGCGGGCGGCCGGGACGAGATCCTCGTACGCGCGGGGCGCATCCTGGACGGCGGCACCACCGCGCCGGCGCGTTCGGAGGCCGTGGTGCCCCTCTCCGCCGGTACGGGCGTGCTCGCCACGACCTGCCGGCGCCTGCTGGCCGACGCGGCCGCCGATGCGTCGCGGCCCGCGCCGGACCGGGCGGACACCGGGCGGCCCCGGGAGTCCCGGAAGTCCCGGAAGTCCCGTCGGTCCGCGCGGCGGAACGGCGGCGGCAGGCACACGAGTTTCAGCTCATGGGTGATCCTCGTGTGCGTCGCCGCCGTGATCGCCCTGTTCGCGTACAGCTCCGCGATGCACGGCTGACCGGCATCCGGCCCGCGCGGGGCGTCGGCCGGCAGTGACGGGCCCGCCCTCCGGTGGGCCGGTGCCGGCGGCACCGGCCCGGGAGCGCGGTCAGGCGGAGGAGCCGCCGTCGATGACCAGGTCGCTGCCGACCACCCGCCGCGACCTCGGCGGTGGAGGAGACCCGGCCCAGCGGCGACGCGCCCTTCATCCGGGCGGCCCGGTCGGCTTCGGTCTCGCCCGGCTGCAGCGACATGGTGGTGGCGGTCGCGCCGGGGCTGACGACGTTGATCCGTATCCCGTCGGCGATGTGGTCCAGGGCGGCGGCCCGGGTCAGGGCGGAGACGGCCGCCTTGGTGGCGATGTAGCCGGCCACGCCCGGGATACGGCTGTGCGCGCCGAGGTTGGAGGCGATGTTGACGATCGCGCCGCCGTTGGGCTGGTCGCGCATCCGGGCGATCTCGGCCTGGAGGCTGAGGAACACCCCGGTGACGTTGATGTCGAGCAGGGTGCGCCAGTCCTCCTCGGAGAGGTCGGCCATGGCAGCGCCACCCCGGAAGACGCCCGCGTTGTTGACGGCGACATCGAGGCTCCCGAAGTGTTCGACGGTGCGGTGGACCAGCGTCCTGACGTCCTCGGCGCGGGACACGTCCGCGGTGACCGAGACCGCCGATCCACCCTCCTTCCCGATCAGGGCGACCGTCTCGTCGAGCGACGCGGCGGTACGGCCGGCCGCGACCACCGAGGCCCCTTCGGCGGCGAAGGCGAGCGCGACGGCCCGGCCGATGCCGGATCCCGCGCCGGTGACGAGGACGGCTTTTCCGGTGAAGCGTGCAGACATGGTGATGACTCCCTTGGACGGCGCGTGGTGCGCGGTTACGTGGCCACTTGGCAACGTGGTCACTGGGTAACGGGGTGGCTTGGCAGCGGGGTGGCTCGGTCGCTCGGCAACGGGGTGGCTTGGCAGCGGGGTCGCTCGGCCGCTCGGCAACGGGGTGGCTCTGTTGCTCGGCTACTCGGTGCGGAGGCTGATGACCGCGGCGGCGGTGAGAAGGACTGCCGTCGCGGCGAGTGAGGTGCTGTCGGAGCCGAGCGTGAGCAGGGCGGCGAGGACGACGGTGGGGCCCAGTTCCATCGCGGTGTTCATGACGCCGCCCGCGAGCCCGGTCCGTCGCGGCTCCACCCCGTCCGTCGCGAGGACAGAGGCCGCCGCGAAGCCGGCGGCCGCGCCGGCCGGCAGCAGGAGCAGGCCGGGAAGAAGCCCGTACGCGTAGGAGTGGTGGGGTTCCAGGCCCGTGAACGCGATCAGCGCGAGACCCGTCGCGGCCACCGCCAGTCCGGCGGTGGTCATGGCCGGTGCCCCGTACCTGGCGATGAGCGGGCGCGCCGTACGGCTCGATACGAGCAGCGCCACCGCGAAGGGGACGAAGCCGATGGAGGTCGCCAGGGCCGACCAGCCGCGGTCCTGCTGAAGATGGAGCGAGAGGACGGTGAACGTGGTGGCGGTCCCGGCGGCCGTCAGGCCGATGGCGGCGAGCGCGAGGGCGCGGCGGCGGTCGCGGAGGAACGCGGGGGGCAGCAGCGGGTCGCGCCGACGGCACTCGACGGTCAGGAAGGCCATGAACAGTGCGGCCCCGGCGAGCAGGGGAACCAGGACGGCCGCCGATCCCCAGGGGCGGGCCTCGGTGAGGACGAGGCCGTAACTGGCCAGGGTGATCCCGGCGGTCGAGAGGAGTGCGCCCGGCAGATCCAGGGAGCGCCCCGTGCCGGCCGGGGTCGCCGGCAGCAGCCGCGGCGCGAGGACGAGGGCGAGTGCGGCGACCACGACGGGGACGGCCAGGGCCAGCCGCCAGGATGCGAGCGCCGAGATGACTCCGGAGAGCAGGTTCCCCGCTGTGGCGCCGATGACCGAAAGCCCGCCCCAGGTGGCCATCGCCCGCCCGTACGCGGCGGGTTGGGGGAAGGCCGCGCGCAGTACGGCCATGGCCGCGGGTGCGGCGAGGGCGGCGCCCGCACCCTGCGCGAAGCGGGCGGCGAGCAGAGGCTCCGGCCCCGGGGCGAGCAGCGCGGCGAGGGACGCGGCGGCGAACACGAACAGCCCGGCGGTGAGGGCGCGACGCCCGCCGAAACGGTCGGCGACGCGGCCGCCGAAGAGCAGAAGCCCGGAGAAGGCCAGCCCGTAGGCGGAGGTGAGGAGGATCAAGTCGGTCCGGTCGAGCGAGAAATCGCGGCCTATCCGGGGCAGCGGCACGACGAGCGAGGTGAGCGTGAAGAGCAGCGACATCTGGACGACGCCGAGCAGCGCGAAGGCAGGGCCGGGTGCGGGCCCGGGTGGGGGCGCGGCCCCGGCCCCGGGTGCGGCCCCGGCCGAGGCGGTCGCGATCGTGGTGTTGCAGCTCTGCGGTCCGGCCACTTCTCCCCTGATACTTGACTGAACGTTCTGTTATGAGGCCGTGAAAACACCTCCCGCAGGGGGTGTTGTCCGGAGGTGCTGTCCGGAGGTGCTGCCAGGAGGTGCTGTCCGGACGTGTTGCTCAACCTTCCTCCCGCGGGAGGCGGTGTTCAGTCGAGCAGACTCAGTGCCTGCTCGGCGGCGTCCCGTGCCCGGCCGGGTCCTGTCGACGCCTTGCCGACGACCCGCAGGCCCTGCATCAGCACCAGGAGCATTCGTGCCAGCGCGCGCGGATCGCGGTCCGCGGGCAGCTCGCCCTGCGCCTGGGCCCGGGTCAGCGCCGAGTGCAGCAGCGTCTCGAAGTGGTCCCAGCTCGCCTCGACCCGGCGGGCCGCCGCCGGGTCGTGCGGGCCCAGCTCGGCGGCCGTGTTGGTGATGAAGCACCCTTTGGCGCGATGGTCGTCGGCGTTCGCCTCGGCCGCGAATCGCCGCACTGCCGTACGCACGGCGGGCAGCGCGGGTCCCGGTTGGGACAGTTCGCGCAGCAGGTCCGAGTCGCCGTTCTCGCTGTACCGGTCCAGCGCCTTCAGGTACAGCTCGTGTTTGTTGCCGAAGGTGGCGTAGATGCTGGCGCGCCCGATGCCGAGGTGTTCGACGAGGTCCGCCATCGAGGTCGCCTCGTAGCCGCGCCGCCAGAACAGCTCAAGGGCTGACTGCAGCGCGGCTTCCGGGTCGAATTCCTTGGTTCTGGCCACGGTCGAATCCTAGGCGATAGTGAAACGATCGGTCAAATACCGTCTCGGTGGTGGCGGTCGGTACCCGGCGGAGGGGGAGCGGAGCGGACAGCTCGCGGATGGGCCGCGTCAGCGCGTGGCGTTCCGCTCCGCCGACCACACGGCGGACCGGTGAACCGCAGGACCCTCGACGTGGACCGCACCCGCCGCATGAGCGGCCCAGAGCAGATCACCGCAGCCGAAGAAGGGCTCCCCCCAGCTGTCCACCCAGATGTGGACGCGGGACGGTCCGATCCGTGTGGCGTCCCACCACTCCCAGCCCCGGGCGTCCTCGTCGGGGTCGAAGCGGTGCAGCCAGTCCCGCAGTTCCCACGGCCGGCCGCCCCCGGTGTGCTCCACGTACCCGTCGCGGCCGGCCCGCGCGAACTGCGGGGCCCGCTCCTCGTTCCCGGAACTCACCGCGACGAACCAGTCCGGAACACCGTCGACCGGCAGGCTCTCGTGCTCGAAGTCCGCGGTGCCGCCCAGCCGCACGGCGGCTGAGAGCACCGACCGCAGGCGCCGTTCGTACGCTGCGGCGTCCCCGGAGACGTCAACGACGAGAAGCGAGAGAACGGGCGGCGCGTCGTCGGCGCTCGGGCCGCCCCGGAACCGCTGGAGCTCGGCGGCGAGGCTGTCGCTGGTGTGCAGCATGTGCGGTGATGCACCCTATCTCGGACTACGCGGCCGATCCGGTCGAGCCCGGCCGATCCGGTCGAGCCGCACCGATCCGGTCGAGCCGCATCATGGTGCTTCCAAGATGTCCGATCGCCTCGATGGCTCCGATCGCTTCGAAGGCGGACCGCTTCGAAGGTGACGTTTCTCCGCCTCCGAACGCAGAGATGATGGGGCGGATCGGGCGGGGCGTTGGTACGGAGAGGGAAGTGCGGTGGTGTGCGACGCGGAGCTCGGCGCTGCTGTTGAGCGAGCTCAACAAGGGGACGGCGAAGGGTTCGCGATCGCGTACAGGCTGGTGCAACCGGGCCTGATCGGTTACGTCCGGGGGCTGGTCGGCGACGATGCCGAGGACGTGGCCTCCGAAGCCTGGCTGGAGATCGCGCGTGACCTGGGCCGGTTCCGTGGCGACGGCGCGGGTTTCCGGGGCTGGACGGCAACCATCGCCCGTCACCGTGCCCTGGACCATCTCCGCAGGCAGAAACGGCGCCCGCGTACCTCACTGCTGGAACAGGACATGCTGGAAATGCCGGGCGGACACGACACGGCCGCCGCGGTCCTGGAGAAGCTCTCCACGGAGCAGGCTCTCGAACTGATCGGCAGCCTGCCGCGCGACCAGGCGGAGGCGGTTCTGCTGCGCGTGGTCGTCGGGCTCGACGGGCCGGCGAGCGCGCGGGTGCTGGGCAAACGCCCCGGGGCCGTTCGCACCGCGGCACACCGGGGTCTGAAGGGACTGGCGGGGAAGCTCACCCGGGCCGGAGCACGCGGGGCGACACCCGGGGCACAGCGCACGCTGAAGGATGAGGCATGAATCCCGAACGGGCAGATCCCCTTCCCCCGGAGCTGGAGACGCTGTTCGACGTGGCGAGCCGCCCCGGCGCCCTCAGTCCGGCCGCCGAGGAGAAGGCGCTCCGCGCGTTCCGCGCAGCGCATGAGGAAGGCGCGCACGCGGCGCCGCCGCGGTGGCGGCGCAGACGGGACGACTGGCGGCCGGCCGACGAACGCCGCCGGGCGCGTTCGCTCAAGGCGCTGCTGGCGGCTGTCGTCACGGCGGCGGCGCTTGGCGGGGTCGCGGTGGCGGCGGGGGACGGCGCCATCCCGTTGCCGTTCGGTGGCGGCGGCGTGGAGCCGAAGCCCGGGCGGAGCGCGCCCTCGATACCCGGCACGGCCGAGGAATCGCCTGGTGACGGGCGTTTGGACCGGGCGCCACAGCGTTCGCCGAAGCCCTCCCCGTCGGCCTCCCACACGTCGCCCGGGAAGCGTCCGGGCACTGCGCGGGACACCGTCGCGCACTGCCGCGCCTACCTGGCGGCAGGAGAGGGGCGGGGCAAGGCGCCCGGGGACGCGGCGACCCGCCTGCTTGAGGAGGCAGCGGGCGGCCGGGAGGCCGTACCGGGCCACTGCGAGCGGCTGTTGGCGCCCGAGCCGCGGGAGAAGAACGGGGCGAACAAGAACGGGGCGAACCGGACGGAGAAGAGCCCGGAACGCCCCGGAGAGCCAGAGCTGCCCGGAGAACCGGAGCTGCCCGGAGAACCGGAGCTGAAGGACCGGCCGGAACCGCAGGGCCCGGGCGCAGCACGCGGCCCTCAACGCGGTTCGGGCGCCGCAGCGGCCGCTCAGAGGTGACCGTCCAGGAACTTCCGTACCTCGTCGATGGTCATGGGCCCCGTGCCGTGCGCCACCGCCTCTCCTTCCTTCAGCAGGAGGCAGGACGGGGCTCCGATGATCTCGTATCGCTCGGTCGCCGCCGGACAACGCGTGATGTCGGTGCGGACGACCGTCAGGCGGCCCGTGCAGTCGTCGGCGATGTCGCCCATGACGAGGTCCATCACCCGACAGGGCTCGATGGCCTTGGGCCATGCCCCGGTGAAGTACGCGAGGACCGGGACCCTGCTTCTCCCGAGGATGAAATCGAACTCCGCGTCCTCACGAGGTCGGTGAACCAGCTGTGCCATGGAAGCTCCTGACCTCACGTTTCGTACGGCATCCCATCATCCCTCGCGCGGTGTGCCAGGTCGGTCGGCCCCGGTCGGTCGTCCGGCTGACCGGTCGGGAGGGAGGCACGATTCTGGACGCTCGCGGACGCGGCGGTAGACGGGTGAGGGGTGACGGGTGACGCGTGAGGGGTGACGGGTCAGCTGACCCGGAGACCGACCGCCAGCGTCAGTTCAAGGACCCGGTTCGGTGATGCGAGATCGGGAAACAGCTCCCGCAGCTGCGACATCCGGTACCGGACGGTCTGGGGATGGACGAACAATGCCGCCGCCACCGCGTCCCGCCTGCCCTGGTGCAGCAGCCACGCCCGCAAGGTCTCCTCCAGCCGTCGTGCGGTTGCGGCAGGCAAGGTCTGCAACGGTGCGAGGGCTCGGGCCCGCAGGTCTGCGAACGCGTCCGCGTCGGCGCTGAGCACCAGGTCGGGCAGGTGGTCCTCGGTGTCCCGAATGTCGGAGGAGAGCGAGCGCGCGCGTACGGCTCGCGCGTACGAGGCGGACGCACGCGTCCATGGTCGGGCCGGGCCGACCACGGCGGCGCGGTCGGTCAGCTGCCGCAGGAGGCGCGATCGGTCGGCATCGGGGACGAGGAGCACACCGGTGGCATCCGGCAGATCGTCGAGGACGAGGGTGCTCGGGTCGAGTGTCCGGTAGGCCGGCCGGGCCTGGTCGGCGGGCAACAGGACGGCGGTCAGCGAAACCGGAGGCTGCCACCTGGCCCGTTGACCGGAGGCCAGCAGTACGTCCGGGTTCGCGCCGGCGAGGAGGTCACGGGCCAGGTGCTCCAGATGGCGCTCGTGGGCTCTGCCCCGGGCGGCCAGCCCGTCGGCGTGGCCTGCGGCGCTCGCGGCGGAGAGCTCGTCGATGTAGGCGAAGGTCAGCTCGGCGAACTTGGCGACCTCGGCGGCGGGCAGACCCGCGGGTACGGCACCCGCTGCGAGGCATCGCCAGGCGACGCGGGCGCCGACGCGGTAGGCGCTGAGCAGGGCGTCCATCGAACGGCCGTCGCGTACCTCGCCGCGGCCCAGCTCGTAGGCGGCGTCACCGGCGTCACCCCCCGTGGCGTCCCCGCTCGCGAGGTCCAGGTAGTGCCCCAGGGCGGTGCGGACGGCTCTGCGGATGGTGGCGCCCATGCGACCCGAAAGGGCATTGGCGTAGGGAGGGACCTCGTCGATGATCGCCTGGACGACTTCGTCGGCGGTGGTCCTCAGTGCGGCCCGGAGTGCGGTGACCGTTGCTTCATCCAGAGCCAGTTCGCTGGCCCTCCGGATTGCATAGCTCATTTTTTGTTCCCTGCGAACAATTCGGTCGACCAGTTTTACGTCCTGTGGTCAGGACTTTACGCCGTGAGGCGCAGCAAGCTGGAGTCATGACGAGCGCAGCCCTCCGTAGCAGGGCGTGGAAACTGCTGGAGATGGTCACGACGCCGCTGCTGCCGTCGGACTACCTCGACCTGGTCAGCCCGCTGCGTGCGGGTGCTGACCTGTGCGGGCGCATCGAGGCCGTGCACTCCGAGACGGGTGACGCCGCGACTGTCGTGATCAGGCCGGGGCGGGGCTGGCGCGGCCACACAGCCGGTCAGTACGTGAGGATCGGGGTCGACGTCGACGGAGTGCGCCTGTGGCGTGCCTACTCGATCACCTCGCCGACGGACCGCCGGGACGGCCGTGTCACGATCACCGTGAAGGCGATCCCGGACGGCAAGGTCAGCAACCACCTGGTCCGCAGGGCGAAACCGGGCACGCTGGTCCAGCTCGACCAGCCGACCGGTGACTTCGTACTGCCGCAGGCCAAGCCCGCCAAGGTGCTCTACCTGACGGCCGGCAGCGGCATCACGCCCGTGATGGGCATGCTGCGTGACGTCGAGCTCGACGACGTCGTCATGGTCCACTGTGCGCCACAGCCTCAAGACGTGATCTTCCGCGCCGAACTGCACGGCCTGGTCGCGGACGAGAAGCTTCGGCTCACCGAGGTGCACACCGACACCGACGGCATGCTCGACATCGCGCGTCTCGACGAACTCGTGCCCGACTGGGCCGAGCGCGAGACCTGGGCCTGCGGGCCCGCGGGTCTGCTCGACGCCGCCGAAGAGCACTGGGCCGAGCACGGCGTCCAAGAACGCCTGCACACCGAGCGGTTCCGCCCCAGCATCGTCGTCGCCGGTGACGGCGGTGAGGTCACGTTCAGCGCCACCGGCAAGACCGTCGACGCGGACGGCGCCACGCCGTTGCTGGACATCGGCGAGGAGGCCGGCGTGCTCATGCCCTCCGGGTGCCGCATGGGCATCTGCTTCGGCTGCGTCACGCCGCTCAAGGCGGGCGCCGTCCGCGACCTGCGCACCGGCGAGATCACCGAGGCCGAGCCCGGCGTCCTCATCCAGACCTGCGTGTCCGCCGCGGCGGGCCCCTGTGACATCGAACGGTAGGAGCACCTTGACCGCCATCGACCCCACCGCCCACCTGACCGCGGAGCAGATCGAGGAGCTGGGCCGCGAGCTGGACGCGATCCGTGACGAGGTGATCGCCGGCCGCGGCGAGAAGGACGCCGCCTACATCCGTAGGGTCATCTCGGCGCAGCGCAAGCTTGAGCTGGTCAGCAGGGGTGTGCTGCTGTTCTCGATCTTCCCGCCCGCGTGGGTTCTCGGCACCGCCGGGCTGTCCGTGGCGAAGATCATGGACAACATGGAGATCGGCCACAACGTCCTGCACGGTCAGTGGGACTGGATGCGGGACCCGAAGATTCACTCCACCACCTGGGAGTGGGATCACGTCTCGCCGTCCGATCAGTGGAAGCACTCGCACAACGAGCTGCACCACACGTACACCAACGTGATCGGCAAGGACAACGACCTCGGCTACGGCATCATGCGCGTCGACGAGGACCAGAAGTGGCACCCCTTGCACCTGGGCCAGCCGCTGTGGAACTTCCTCAACGCCTGCTTCTTCGAGTACGGCATCGCGGCGTACGACCTGGAACTCGGCAAGAACCTCCCCAAGCACCGCCGCAGGAGCCCGGAATTCCGCGCCCGGGCCAAGGCTGTGGGACGCAAGATCCGCAAGCAGGTGCTCAAGGACTACGTGATCCACCCGCTGCTGTCGGGCCCGTCGTTCCTCCCCACACTCGCCGCCACGTTCACCGCGAACCTGGTCCGCAACGTCTGGACCCACTCGGTGATCATGTGCGGACACTTCCCCGAGGGCGTACAGGTCTTCGAGCGCCGGTCGATCGAGGGCGAGACACGCGGCCAGTGGTACCTGCGCCAGATGATGGGATCGGCGAACATCAGCGGCAGCAAGGCCATGCACTTCATGACCGGCAACCTGTCGCACCAGATCGAGCACCACCTGTTCCCGGACCTGCCGAGCAACCGGTACGCCGAGGTCGCGGTGAAGGTGCGCGCGCTGTTCGAAAAGTACGAGCTGGAGTACGTCACCGGCCCGCTGCCCAAGCAGGTGTTCTCCGCGTGGCACAAGGTCTTCCGGCTCGCACTGCCGAACAAGCAGCCCAGGGTCGAAACGCCGGACCGCGAGCGGGATCTCGTCCCCGCCTGAATCCCGGCACCGGTTCGGACTCTCTTCGACAGATCCACGGGGAGGGCACGGGCTTGCGCATCGCCCGGCCCGATCACAGCCGACGCCGCGGCTCGACGGGCAGGCCGCCAAGGAGGCAAGCCGTGAGCGGGGCGTCGTCGCCGGCGTCGTGAACACGAGGATGCCCGCCTTCCTCGCGCCACTGATCGCCACCGGTCGGTCAGGTCCCCGACCACGCGGCGGACGCTTTGCGCCATGCGGCGTTGAAGTGGCGTGAACAGATATTGCCCGTCCCGCCCCGCCCTGCGCACTGTGGAAGCGCGGGAGCGCTCCCACACCTCGATCCCGCCGGGTTCCCCGGCCCCCCCACCGAAGGAAGAGATCATGCATTGTCATGTACGCGACACTAGAATGTGGCGCATTCCCACGCTCGTCCTGACCACCGTCGCAGCGGTGCTTCTCAGCATGACCGCCTGGAGCGGCACAGCCGTGGCGCACGGGTCGGTCGTCGACCCGGCATCTCGCGCCTACGACTGCTGGCAGCGCTGGGGCAGCGATTTCCAGAACCCGGACATGGCACAGCAGGACCCGATGTGCTGGCAGGCGTGGCAGGCCAACCCGAACGCCATGTGGAACTGGAACGGCCTGTACCGCAACGGCTCCGGCGGCAACTTCCAGGCGG
Source organism: Streptomyces sp. rh34 (assembly GCF_002551245.1). Taxonomy (GTDB): domain Bacteria; phylum Actinomycetota; class Actinomycetes; order Streptomycetales; family Streptomycetaceae; genus Streptomyces. The sequence goes on along the minus strand of NZ_NTGZ01000034.1, from coordinate 9,398 downwards.
TCGTACCGGACGGACAGCTGTGCAGCGGCGGTCGGACCGAGGGCGGTCGCTACAACGCGCTGGACACCGTGGGCGCGTGGAAGACCACCGACATCACCGATGACTTCACCGTCGAGCTGTACGACCAGGCCAGCCACGGCGCGGACTACTTCAAGGTCTACGTCAGCCGGCAGGGCTTCGACCCCACCACCCAGGCGCTGGGCTGGAGTGACCTCGAACTGGTCGCGGAGACCGGCAGGTACGGGCCCAGCCAGAACTACTCGATCCCCGTGAGCACGTCCGGCTACACCGGCCACCACGTCGTCTACACGATCTGGCAGGCATCGCACATGGACCAGACGTACTTCCTGTGCAGCGATGTGAACTTCGGCTGACCTCACCGCTCACCGGGGGATCCCGCCGGACGGCACACGCCCGGCGGGACTCCCCGTAATCCCGACACCCCTTCATGTGCCGACGCCACCGCCGCGCAAGCGTCCTCGACTCCGGAGCCGACATGTCGCGACACCGCTGGACCGGGCAGCTCCTGCTGGCCCTCCTGTTGACCGCTATCACCGCATGGCCCGCCGCCGCCCAGCCCCTCGCGACAGCCCCTCCCGCGACGGCGGCCACCACACCGGCCGACGCGGCGACGGACTCCTCCACCGTCCCCCTTCCGTCGCTCCGCGCGACCACCACCCAGGTCGCGCACGGACTGAGACGGCCGACCGCCGTCGTCGCACCCGATGACGGCACGGACCGCCTGTTCATCACCGAGAAGTCCGGAACCGTACGGGCCTACCACCCCCGTACCGGCCTGGCCCCGGAGCCGCTCATCGACATCACGTCGGCCGTGGACGAATCGGGCAACGAGCGCGGCCTGCTCGGCATCGCCGTTCCGCCCGACTTCGCCGACAGCCGCAGCGTGTACCTGGCGTACACGGCACTGCCCGACGGTGCGGTGACCGTCGCCCGCTACCGGCTCGGCGATTCCCGCCTGGAGGTGCTGCTCTCCCAGCCGCACGCCGAGTTCAGCAACCACAACGGTGGCCAGCTGGCGTTCGGCCCGGACGGCCACCTGTACTGGAGCATCGGTGACGGCGGCGGTTCCGCGGACCCCCTCCGTGCCGGGCAGCGACTGGACACCCTGCTGGGCAAGATCGTGCGCATCGACGTGAGCCGCAGTTGCGGCCGGCTCCCCTACTGCGTTCCCGCGGACAACCCCTTCGTGGACACCCCCGGCGCCCGCGAGGAGATCTGGCTGTACGGGCTGCGCAACCCGTGGCGATTCTCCTTCGACAGCGTCGACGGCTCGATGTGGATCGGCGACGTCGGCCAGGGCCGGTGGGAGGAGGTCGATCACATCAGCCCCGGACAGGGAGGCCTGAACCTCGGCTGGTCCTGCTACGAGGGACTGGAGAAGTTCAGCGGCGGCGACTGCGACCCCGGCGAAACGTACACCCCGCCGGTCTTCACCTACTCCCCGTACACCGGCGGCTGTTCGGTCATCGGCGGTCACGCCTACCGGGGCCGACAGCACGCCGACCTCGTCGGGGGCACGTACATCGCCACCGACTACTGCTCGTCCACCGTCTGGGCGCTGCGCCCCGATGGCGAAGGCGGCTACGAGCAGGCCGAGATAGGGGAGATGCCCACCCAGGTGACGGCGATCGGCACGACCGTCGACGGCGAGTTCTACGTGGTCAACGACCTGCCGGGCGGCCTGCACCGCGTGTCCTTCGCCCAGGAGGAACCCACCTGCCGAGTGCACAGCACCGTGCGGGCCTGGGGCACCGGTACGACGGTCGACCTGACGGTCACCAACACCGGCAGCACTCCGGTGAACGGCTGGACACTGAAGTTCCCGCTGGCCCTCGGGCAGACCGTCACCTCCGACTGGAACACCGACCTCACCCAGGGAAGCAACACGATCACGGCCGCCAACACTTCGCACAACGCCACGATCGCTCCCGGCGCGAGCATCACCCTCGGCTATCTCGCCACCCACACCGGCGACTCGTCGTCACCGCCGCGGTTCACGCTCAACGGGGACGCCTGTGCGGTCGGCCGCTGAGATCAGCTGCTGCGACCGGATTTCGTCAGCGCGGCCCTGGAGGATCATGAGCGACTCGGCTTCGAGCCCAGGGACTCCAGGGCCTATGGCTTCGTCCTGAAGCGATAGGTGGAGCCGTCTCGGTGCGAACAGCTCGGTGCGGACGTCGTCACGGCTGCGGACCATGTCCGCTGAGGACGAGGACGTCACGATGGCGACCCCGCTTCTCGGCGACCGCGGTCGTCCGCGTCGCGGGACGTCGTGAACGCCTCCAGGGCGCCAGGATCCGGCGTGGCGCCCGGCAGGATCCGGACGCCGGGACGGTCGGCTTCCGCGAATGCTCCCTGCTGCCTGCTCCTGCTCCCTGCTCCGGGCGAAGGAACGCCGCCTCACCCGGAGCAGGGAGGAGCGCTACCACCGCCTCCTGCGGCTGCACATCCTGCCCACCTCCGACGGCCAGGACCTCGACCAGATCACCGCGCCCGGGGTCCGACCGAACGGGCCGCGCTGACCTACCGGCACTCCGACACCGACCGGCAGCGGAGGTGGCCGCCGGCCTCGATCAGCTCGTACGGGCACGGCGGTGCACGGCGGCGGAAACGCAGGCGGCTGGCACGGGTGCAGCACGCGACACTCCCTTGGACGGTGCCTCGGGTGAGCCCAGCCGCTCAGGTACGTCCATTCCCCTGTCCCATGCGGACGCCGGTCACCCCTACGGCTTGATGTTCTGGTTCACGTGGAACAGGTTGCTGGGGTCGTAGGCCCTCTTGACCTCTACGAGGCGTTCGTAGTTGCCCCGGTAGTTGGCCCTGATCCGGTCCTGGTCGTCCTCGGCCATGAAGTTGATGTACCCGCCTTCCTCCGAGTGCGGAGCGGTGGCCTGGTAGTAGTCACGCACCCAGGCGGTGTTGGCCTTGTTGTCGGCAGGGTCCGGCCACATTCCGGCGATGACGGTGGCGAACGTGGCATCCCGGTAGGCGAAGGCCGTGTCCTGCGGTGCCACGCGGTGGCAGGCACCGTTGATCGGGTAGATGTGCACCGTCGAATTCATGGCGGGCAGCCGAGGCCCGTGATCGAGGTGTGCTGTGATCGCCGCATCGCTGAGTTCTGTCACGAAGTTGGCCTTCCAGTAATGCTGCAGGCCGGGCGGCACCAGCGCGTCGAACGCGCTGTTGAGCGCGGAGTACGGCATCGGGCCTACGTGCTCGGCAACCACCGGTGCGATGTCGCGGAACCGCTGGACGGCGCGCTCTCCCTCATCCATGGGGCCGGCCCAGCACGCGACGATCAGGATGAAGGTGTCGCCGTGCCGGTTCTCAGGTATGAACGGCAGAGGTGGGGCGATCTGGAAGGCGGGGAAGCCGCCGAGTTCCTCCGGGGCGTCAGCGATGAGTTCGCGGAACGCACGCAGAACCGTGCCGGCATCTTCCAACTCGTACAGGATGGGCCCGCCATAGATGTCCTTGACCGGACTGAGCCGGAACTCGAACGATGTCACCGCGCCGAAGTTGCCGCCGCCGCCGCGAATGGCCCAGAAGAGGTCGTCGTGTTCTTGCTCGCTCGCGACGAGTAGCTTGCCCTCCGCAGTCACCACATCGGCCGAGATCAGGTTGTCGCAGCTCAGGCCCAGGCTGCGGGTGAGGTATCCGATGCCGCCACCGAGGGTGAGCCCCGCGACGCCGGTGGTGGAGACGATCCCGCCCGTGGTCGCCAGACCGAACGCGTGCGTCGCCGCGTCGAAGTCGCCCCAGGTCGCTCCGCCGTCCACACGCGCGGTCCGTCGCTCGGGATCGACGCGGACGCCTCGCATGCCGGACAGATCGGCCACCACACCGTCGTCGCAGGTCCCGAAGCCGGGCACACTGTGCCCACCACCACGCACCGCGAGGTCCAGCTCGTTGTCACGTGCGAAATCGACCGCAGCCATGACATCGCCCGCATGGGCACACTGCACGACGGCAGCCGGTCGCCTGTCGATCATGGCGTTGTAGACCGTGCGCGCCTCGTCGTAGCCATCGCTGTCAGGAGTGACTACCGGCCCCCGTACGCGTTCCCGCAACCGTTCGATCGATGAGTTGTTCACCAACCTCACTCCTTGCGCGTCGTTGCCGCGAGCTCCCGAGATACCCAGCCCTCAGCACCGATATCGGCCCATGCTCCCCGGGCCACTCTCCGACCCGGCTGCGCCTGGCCTGGTTCCCTTCCACGCTACGCCCATGAGTCGGATGCTCAACTCGACAGCCTCGGGAACATCCACGCGGCACCAACGGTAAGGACCAGGTCGGCGGCATTGGGCGACTCGGAGGGTCTCGCCGCCCGGCACCCCCGGTGGCCGGTCTTGTATGTCCGGGATCAGAGGTCAGTGAGCGATCCGCCCTCCTGCGGCGCCCGTGGCCGGAGTTGAGCGTGATCGCTGAGGGCCCGCGGCTGTGTACTCGCCCTGAGGGGCGAGGCTGGGGCGATGCCGCGGAGCCACCGGGAGCAGTGCAGGGGATCCGCCGGACAGCCGTGCGCCACGGGCCCGGTTGGCCTGGAGAGATCGGACGCCACGTCCGGAGGCGCCCGGCTCTCGCCCGCGGGGGGCCGACCCTGCCACCATGACGTGCGTCCAGCCGGCCGACGGCGAATTCTGCCCCGTGCAGCGTCCCGCTGTTACCTCTCTCATAAACGCCGGCTGCCGGCCCGTGGCGGTGTCCTCACGAACGCCCCCCGGGTGCTTCCCGGCGACGTGTCCGGGAGAAGACGATCGCGCGGTCGACTCCGGAACGGTGTCACTGTCCTCGGCCAACGAAACCAGTCGTCCCCCGCGAGCTGACCTGCGGCGACTGGCTTGATTGGCAAGGGATCACGTGATGGCGCCCTTGTCCGTCGACACCGGGACGTTGGGGCGGTCGCCTAGCACGCGCTGCCGACTGTCGACGGCATCAGCGGCCCGGCCGTCGCCGACCTGCGTCGGCGCCAGTACGCGTACGTCAGGATGCCGAGCATGGGGCCCCACAGGACCAGAGGGACGTAGGAGGCATAGAAGTAGACGGTCTCCCAGCCGCCGGCCTTACTCGGGAAGTTGGCCGGCAGCGGATCGCCGTTGGTCTTGGACTGGGTGACCGTGGTGATGATCGCGATGACCGTGAAGACCAGGGTCAGGATCGTCGCCCCGATCGTGGCCGGGACGACCGCGGCGGCCGTCGGTACCCGCCGCCCGCCCAATCCCGGCATCCAGCGCGGGAACACCTCGCCCCAGCGGGCGACCAGCCCGACGGCCGTGAAGGCAAGGACCTCGGAGATGAGGGTGAGGAGGACGACGTAGCCGTTCATCGCCCAGTCCGCGATCGACCCGCCACGCTTGTCCGCGGTGAACAGCACGCCCAGGCGCCAGATCCCGGACGGGAGCACCACCAGCGGCACTGCGTAGGCGACTCGGCGGGCCCAGCGCGGGACCCCTGCGACGGGCTCGTGCGCCGCACGCCACGTCCGAGGCAGACGGCCCTCGCTGCGAGGCGTGTTTGCTGCTTCGTCGGTGGTCGTGGTCGGCCTGGCCTGGAACATATGCGCTCCTCACGTCCACGGGCCGGATCGGCCCGTGCGCTTCGAGACTCGCAGCAGCCGAGGCCCGTCAGGATCGCTCCGCAGCCCGAACGTCCTCCGCCGGGCGGGCGAGCACGAATCCGGACGCTCCGCCTCGGGGATGACGGGTCACCGGAGGACGACTCGTCCGAGCGACCAGGTTCACTGGGTGCGGCGCAGGAACTCATCGCGATCACCTGTGGATGGAGCGTTGATCCATCTCCGCGCGGACGTGAACCGGACCTGGAGCGTGTCGCCCCTGGAGAACACGGGCGGACCGTCCTTAAGAACGAGACCGAGGATCGGCACGTATACGCACCTCTACGTGGGGCCGCTCACGAACCTGCCGGCGCCGCTCGACCCACTGCTGCGAGAGGCCGCGGACTTCGAGGCTGCGGGGGTCCTTATCGCGCCGAGGGGCCTCGGGCGGCTTGTCGACCCGTACGACGGCGGAATCGACGCAATCACCGCGACTCGCGCCCTGTGCCCACTGTCGCAGTCCGGTGATCGCTTGTTCGTCGAGTCCGTAGGCGGCGAATTCCGTGTCGTCGATCCAGTCGGCTCCCATCAGCCGCGCTTGGAGCTCGCTCAGGTCGAAGGAGTCGCGGGCGTGGCGTCGACCGAGATCTTCGGGTTCGATATGGCTCCAGCGGTTCGCGGCAGCCCGTACGTCGATCAGGCCCCTGGCGAGTCCGAGGTCGAAGAGTGCGCGAACTTTGGTTCCGACGACATCTTCGAGGGACAGCACCAACCCGTGCTCGGTGTTGTACGGGCGGTGGCCAGAGCGCTTCCTTGAGGATGTCGACCTCGCACTTCTCGTGACTGACGGGATCGGTGACGATGAGGCGTGCGGAGAGCGGGTCTGTTTCCAGAGCGCTGACCCGCCACCCGTGTTGTTCCAGGCCGGCGCGCACGGCAGCAGCAATGTCCTCCATGCGATCGGGGTTCTCGGTCGCTACGTCGAGGTCCTGGCTGAGCCGGTCGACCAGGCCGTGCGCCTGAACTGCGTAGCCGCCGGTAAGCGCCAGAGGGTAGGCACCGCCCACGGCGAGTACATCAGCCAGCAGGGGGACGGTGCAGGTCCGTGAGTTTCACGCAGCAGTCTGGGCGCTGTGAGCCAGCTCCTCGAAGGAGTGTTCCCAGACTTCACGGACATCACGGCTGGTCAGCGTGCGCAGTGTGGGCCACAAGCTGACGAGGAGGCCGCGGTTGAGGTACCGGACCAGGTCGTCATGCTGACCCTCGGCCAACACGATGCGGTAATAGCTCATCCGCAGCCGTGGCTGGTCGAGGTCGAACATGGTCAGCCCCGACCATGCCAGGTGAAGTGGCAGGCGCACCGTGCCGTGCTCGGGGCCGACAAGCTCGGAGAGTGCTGCGGGCGTTCGCCGGGCGAACTTGGCACGGCGGAGATCGGAAGGACTGGGCTGTGATGCCATACGTCGATCATCCATTTTCGCGATGGCTTTGGCCCCGATCGCCAGGACGGCTCCCATGCCGTGGAAGATCCGCAGCATCGAGAGGAGCTTGCGGTCCTGCGCGACCCAGGCGGAGAGCCCTTGCGAGTCCAGGACGACGGTTTCGATGCGCTTGCTCACGCGGCGTCCGCGTCCGTGGAGGGGCTGGTCGGGTCGAAGATCTTCCCGTGCGCCTCGGCGAGTTCCTCGTCGGTGAAGGGTCCGTGCTCCTCCTCGTGGCGGCGGAGGTCGTCGCCCAGGAGCTGGTGCCGGATCTGGCGGGCTACGGCTTGTGCCACGTAGCCGGAGACGTTGTCCGTGAGCTTGCGGAGCTCCGCCGCCTGGTCGCTGGGGAGGGTGACGGTGATGCGAGTCGTGGAGGACATGAGTCCAGCATGCTGGAGTATGCGCGGGGTGGCGGGCTTGCCCTTGAGGGAACTCAACCCGCCGTTATGTGAGCTAGGGCACACTCCGGAGGGCGATCATCTTGCCGCTCGTCGTCGGTCTTATGGGTGACACCGTCGCAACGAGGAAGGCACGCCATGACCGGCACGTTCACCACACCTGGCCGCATCCACTCGGTAGCCACCATTCAGCGATCCACGGCGCGGTCGCTCATATTCGGTGGTGTCGTGGCAGGTCCACTGTTCCTCGCGGCCGGGCTCGCCCAGGGCCTCACGCGCGACGGCTTTGACTTCACCCGGAACGCGATCAGCCAACTCGCTCTGGGCGGGTCCGGCTGGGTTCAGACGCTGAGTTTCGTGTTCACCGGAGCGCTGCTGGTTGTCGGCGCGGCCGGGCTACGGCGAACTCTGCACAGAGTCCCCGCCAAGAGGTGGGCACCGGCCCTGGTCGGTGTGTTCGGCCTCTCCTTCTGGGCCGCAGCCGCCTTCCCGGCCGATGCCGGTGCGGGTTTCCCCGCAGGCTCCCCGGACGCGACGGTGATGAGCGGGCACGGTGTAGCCCACATGGTCGCCGGGATGATCGGCTACGTCGCTCTGTGTGCCGCGTTCGTTGTTCTGGCTCGTCCGCTCGCCACCCAGGGCCTCCGGGGCTGGGGCGTGGCGTCGCGTGTCATGCCTGTGGCTGTCCTCGCCGGGTTCATGGCCTCTGCCGCGTCGGTTCTGGCGTTTACCGCCAGTGCCGGCCTCGGTCTGTTGTGGCTGAGCGCGGTGATGGCGCGGCTGGCCGGCGCTCCGGGCGACCACTAGCCAAACGCCGTTCTCGCCGGTATCACCAACATGATCACGATACGAAACGGAGCATGCATGACCGACAACGCCGTGAAGGGCCCTGCCAGCTACTTCCCGTCCATCGAGAAGAAGTACGGCCGTCCGATCGCCGAGTGGAAGGGGCTCATTCGTTCCTCCTCGCTCACCAAGCACATGGAGCTGGTCGGCTGGCTCAAGTCCGAGCACGGACTCGGCCACGGCCATGCCAATGCCCTCGTCGCCCACACTCTCGCCGAGGACAGCGCCAAGTGATCAGGTCGGGACGCCGAGGCATGCTTCACCGCTCAGGTATCCCGGCAGGCCGGACAGAGGAAGGAGGAGCGCGGTGTCACGGAATGCCGTGATGCTCGCGATGCGGTCGCCGGAGAACTCGAGGACTTGGAGAGCTCAGGGCTCGTAGCCGGTCCCGTCCGTACGGGGCCGGTGCTGGCCGAAGGCGGGGGGGGCCGTTCGCCACGGTCGGGACGAGTCGTGATCCGCGGCAGCCGATGGCTGGCCCGGTCAGCCACGATGCGATGTCGGCCACTCCGTGCATCCACTGCGCGTACGGCGGAAGGGACAGTGTGGCGTCGACGTGGATCAGCAATCCCAGCTCCTCCATGTCGTACCGGGAGAACGCCGTGGCGTACCGGTCGGCCAGGACCTGCTGGGTGCCACCCGGCGCCGGGAGGCCGAGTTCGCCGGCCCTGTCCCGGCGGTCGGCCAGAGTGGCGTGGGCCCGCTGGAGAGCGCTGTTGGCGAAGGCGAGGGTGCAGCCGTGCAGGTCGGCGACCTCGCGGGCTGAGAAGCCGAGGACATCCCGCAGGAGCAACGTGGCTCGCTGCTTGGGCGGCAGGTGCTGGAGCGCCGCGACGAAGGCCAGCCGCACCGACTCGCCGGTCATCGCGGAAGCCGCCGGATCGCCACCGGGCAGGGGGCCGATCCACAGCGCGCTGTCAGCCGGCGCGCCTGGAGGCGCGGCGCCGTCCGACGGCTCGGACAGGTCCATCGGCAGCGCCCGCCGCCTCCCGGCAGCTAGGTTCTGTCGTCAAATGTCACGCCCACATCAGGAGTGATGCGAGGGTGACGGCTGCTTCATAGGACTCGGCGGTCTTGTCGTACCGGGTGGCGATC
>NZ_NTGZ01000339.1 GCF_002551245.1 Streptomyces sp. rh34 | reverse complement strand
AGATGTGTATAAGAGACAGGCGCCGGACCGCCCGGCACGGCCGTCTCGCGCCGCTCCTGTGCGCGGACGCCCTGGCCCCGGCCGTGACGTTCGCCCTGGTCGTCCCGGTCTCGTGGCCCTGGCCGCTGGTGGCCGTCCAGGCGGTGGCGCAGGTGCTGCTCTTCGCCCGGCGTGGCCTGCACCGGACGCGTCTGTCGCCGTCGGTCCTCTCCGAACTCCCCGCCCTCCTCGGCCTCACCCTTCTCCAGTGGTACGTGACCATGGAGGTGCTGGCCGCCTGGGCCCCGCAGCAGGCGATCGGCTGGACGGTGCTCGCGTACGGGGCCGCCACGCAGACCGCGTTGACCTGTGCGGGACGCGCGGCCGTGTACCGGGCGCGGCGGCGGTCCGCTGTCCGCCGCCCGCTGTCCACCCTGGTCGTGGGCCAGGGGCCACTGGCCCGTCAGGTGACGACCGCCCTGTACGACCACCCCGGCTACGGATTGCGGCCGGTCGGTCTGGTCGCCGGTCCGGGGCACAGGGACGAGAAGCAGGCGGCAGGTTCGGACTCCGTGCCGCTGCCGGTCCTGGCCTCGCCCCAGGAGGTGGGGCGGGCCGTCGTCCAGAACAGTGTGCGGCACGCGGTGTTCACCGCCCCGCCGGAGTCCACTCCGGACGGCGCCGCTCTCTTCACGCTGCTCACCGGGCACGGCTGCCGGGTGTGGCTGGTGACCGGTCCCGGATCCGTCGCGGGGCTCCCGGCGGAAGGCCGCCCCGACCACCTGTGGGGCTTCAGCGTCCAGCCACTGCGCGACGGGACGAACCGTCCCCTCGGCCACGGGGTGAAGCGGGCGATGGACGCCGTCCTGGCCACGGTCGGGCTGCTGCTGGCGGCCCCGGTGATGGCGGCCTGCGCCCTGGCCGTGCGGCTCTCCGACGGGCCGGGCGTGATCTTCCGCCAGGAACGCGTCGGCCGGCACGGACGCTCTTTCGTCCTGCTGAAGTTCCGTACGCTGCGGCCCGCCGACGTCCAGGAGTCGGCCACCCGCTGGAACGTCGCCTCCGACGGGCGGATGAGCCGGGTCGGCCGGGTGCTGCGCCGGACCTCCCTCGACGAGCTGCCCCAGTTGTGGAACGTCCTGCGCGGCGATATGAGCATGGTCGGTCCGCGCCCCGAACGCCCTTTCTTCGTGGCGCAGTTCAGCCGTGCCCATCCCGGCTATCAGGCCCGCCACCGGATGCCCGTGGGCATCACGGGGCTGGCCCAGGTGAACGGGTTGCGCGGCGACACCTCGATCGAGGAGCGGGCCCGCTTCGACAACCGCTACATCGAGACCTGGTCGCTGTGGCAGGACGCGTGCGTGCTCGCGCGGACCGCGGGCTCCCTGTTCCGGCTGGGAGGCAGCTGATCATGGCCGCTGTCCTGACCCCGCCCGCACCGTCGACGACGGCCGGGCCGCGCGCCGTCGCGCGCCCCCCGTGGGGCGGTTGGCGGAGCCGTTGGCCGCTGCTGCCACTGGTCGCGACCGTCCTGCTGCCCGCCCTGCCCCACGGGGCTTCCGGCGGGGGCGGTGGCGGCCCGGCCGACGTGGCCTCCGGTCTCGCGGTGCTGGTGTGTGGGGGGCGGCTGCTCCGGCTGCGGCAACGTCCGCTGAGCGCCACCGCCGCGCTGGTCCTGGGCCTGCCCGCCGTGGGCTTCGCGGTGGCCACGGTCACGGCGGCGGACCCCGCGGCGGCCCTGCCGGGTCTCGTCCGCTATCTCCAGGTCTTCGTCCTCGTACCGATCGCCGTGTGTCTGCTGCTCCGGGACGCCCACGGGTTCCGGATCGTCGGCGGCTCGCTCGTCCTCCTGGCGGTCGTCCAGGGCGTCACCGGCGTCCACCAGTACGTCACCGGGACCGGCGCCTCGTACATGGGCGACGACATCCGGGCGGTCGGCACGTTCGGGCCCGGCGACATCATGGGGATGGCGACCGTCGTCGCCTACGGGCTGCTCGCCGCCGCGGCCTGTGCCCTGCGTACGCCGCGGAGCGCCCCGGCCTGGCTGCGGCCCTGCGCCGCCGTCCTCGCCGTCGCGCTGATCGTGCCCCTGACGCTGTCGTTCAGCCGGGGCGTGTGGATCGCCACGGCCGCGGCGGTCCTCGTCGTCCTGGCGCTGACCGGGTGGCGGCAGGCTTGGGCGTCGCTGGCCGTGCTGGGCGCGGCCGGGGTGGTGCTGGTCGGCGGGTTCGGCATCGGCTCCGACATGATCGCGGACCGGGCCGCCAGCGTGACCCGGGTGACCAGCACCCCGGACCGGTCGGTCAGCGACCGCTACGCCATGTGGAACGCGGCGGGCGCGATGTGGCGGGAGCGGCCGGCCGTCGGGGTCGGCCTCAAGGGCTTCCCCGCGCACCGTGACGGACACGCCTCCATCGGGCTCTCCTCCGGCAGCGACACGGCCGGGGCGGGCCAGGAGTTCCGCCGGCAGGCGCTCCTCTCCCCGCACAACATGTATCTCCTCGTCCTCAGCGAGCAGGGCCTCATCGGTCTGACCGCGCTCGTCGGCAGCTGGGCGGCGATCCTGGCCGGCGCGGTCCGCAGACTGTGGCGCGCCCGCTCGCGCGGGCACGCGGCCCTGGACTGCGGGCTGGCGGCGGTGGCCCTGATGACCTGGCAGTGTGTCAACTTCCTGTACGCGGACATCGGCGGGCCCACCACGGTGCTGAGCGGTGTCGTGCTGGGGCTGGCCGCATGGTGGGCGCTGGGCGGGCCGGACCGGGCGAGTACCGCATGAGCGACACCGACACGGGGACGGAGGCCGAGACGCGTCCGGCGGACGCGGCAGCCGCCCCGCACCTCCTCCCGGCCCCGGGAGGAGGCCCCGAAGGTCCCCTCTCCCCCGGCGCCGCGCCCGGGACGGCCGGGGGCGAGGTCCCCCGGCTGGGGTCCTTCCTCGCCCGCGCGGCGGCGGCCACGGCGGTGCTGACCGTGCTGGGGGCCGTGCTCGGGCTGGTGCGGGACCAGGCCGTCGCCCGGTACTTCGGGGCGAGCGGCGCGAGCGACGCCTTCCTGGTCGCCTGGACCGTGCCCGAGATGGCGGCGACACTCCTGATCGAGGACGGGATGGCGCTCCTCCTCGTCCCCGCGTTCAGCCTCGCGCTGACCCGACGGGCGGCGACCGGAGGAGTTCCCGGTCCCGACCCCGTAAGGGATCTGGTGGCGACAACGCTCCCCCGGCTGTTCCTCCTGCTCTCCGCCGGCGCGGCGCTGCTGGTCGCGGGCGCCCCGTGGGTCGTGGGCGTGCTGGCCCCGGGCCTCGCCGATCCGCGGCTCGCGGTGGACTGCACCCGGCTGACCTCGGTCACCGTCCTCACCTTCGGGATCACCGGGTACTTCAGCGCCGCGCTCCGCGCGCACCGCAGCTTCCTGCCGCCCGCCGGGGTCTATGTCGCGTACAACCTCGGCATCATCGGGATGACGCTGGCCCTGCACGCGCGGTGGGGCGTGCGGGCCGCCGCGGTGGGGGTCGCGGTCGGCAGCGTGCTGATGATCCTGACCCAACTGCCGATGTTCCTGCGGTTGGTGCCGCTCGCCCGGCCCCGACCGCCTCGGTTCGGGCGACAGGGGCGGCGGGCCGCGCGGACCGCTCCTCTGCTGGGCTTCGCGGTGCTGGCCCCGGTGGTCCTGTTCGTGGTGAGCCGTCAGTCCCAGGTGCTGGTCGAGCGGTTCCTGGCCTCCACGCTCCCGGCGGGCGCGATCTCGCATCTGAACTACGCGCAGAAGGTCGCGCAGCTGCCGATGGTGCTGTCGCTGATGATCTGTACGGTGACCTTCCCGGTGGTCGCGCGGGCCATGGCCGCCGGGGACCGGGAGAAGGCCCGGCTGCGCGTCGAGCGGGACCTGGCGCTGGCCGGGACGGTGGTGCTGCTCGGCACGGCGGTGGTCCTCGGCTACGCGCCCCAGATCATCGAGGTGCTCTTCCAGCGCGGCGCGTTCGACGCCTCCGACACCGCGTCCACCGCGCAGGTCATGCGGGTGTACGCGCTGGGGCTGCTCGGCCACTGTCTGGTCGGCGCGCTGAGCCGGCCGTTCTTCTCGTCCGGGCGGCCCACCTGGTTCCCGGCGTTCGCCATGGGCACCGGGCTGGTGGTCACGATGGGGGCCGGGTACGCCCTGACGTTCCGCTTCGGGGTGGACGGCATCGCGACCGCCAACGCGGTCGGGATCAGCACTGCGGCGCTGCTGCTCCTCATGGGCCTCGGCACCCGGGTGGTGCCGATCCGGACGCGGGCCGTGGCGCTCTCGCTGGGCCGGCTCACCGGGGCGTCGCTGGTGGCGGGCGTGGCCGGCTGGGCGTGCGCTCCCCTCGTCCCCGATCCGGTGCTGAGCCTGGCCGCCGGAGGTCTCCTCGTCCCGTCCGTGTTCTTCCTGACCGGGCTCGCCCTGCGCTCGCCCGAGGTCGTATCCCTGCTGGCACTCACCCGACGGAGGTTCCTTGATGGCCGCTGATCCCTCGGCACTTCGCGCCGACGCTCCCTCGTCCCGGCTCCGCGCGCACGCCCGCCGCCGGCCGTGGATCCTCACGTATCACTCGGTGACGGACCCGAGCGACGATCCGTACGGCATCACGGTCTCCCCCGGGCGCCTCGACGAGCAGCTTTCCTGGCTGCGCAGCCGGCGGCTGACGGGCGTGGGGGTGTCCGAGCTGCTGCGCGCGGGGGCCGCGGGGCGGCGCGGGCTGGTCGGGCTGACCTTCGACGACGGGTACGCGGACTTCCTCGACGAGGCGCTGCCGGTGCTGCGCAGGCACGGCTTCCGGGCGACGGTCTTCGTCCTGCCGGGCCGGCCGGGCGGAGTCAACGCGTGGGATCCGCTCGGCCCGCGCAAGCCGCTGCTCACCGAGGACGACGTCCGGCGGGTCGCCGCCGCGGGCATGGAGGTCGGCTCGCACGGTCTGTACCACCAGGATCTGACGGCTCTTCCGGACGACGAGCTGCGCCGGGAGACCGCCCGCAGCCGGGAGCTGATCGGCGATCTCACCGGTTCGCTCCCGGAGGGCTTCTGCTACCCGTACGGCATCCTCGACCGCCGGGTCACCGAGGCGGTTCGCTCGGCGGGCTACGGCTACGCGTGCGCCCTGGCCCCCGGCCCGCTGCCCAGCCGGTTCGCGCTGCCCCGCACCCACATCAGCCAGGCGGACCGGGGGGTGCGCCTGTGGGCGAAGGACCTGCGGCACGGGCTGCGGCAGGTGGCGGCGCCGGGTGCGGGCTCCCGGGCCGCCGGGCCGGTGCGGACGGGCGGCCGGCGGTGAGGGCGCTGCACGTCATCACCGGGCTCGGGGTCGGTGGCGCCGAGCGGCAGTTGCGGCTGCTACTGCGTCATCTGCCGGTGGAGTGCGATGTCGTGACGCTCACCAACCCGGGGACGGTGGCCGAGGAGCTGCGGTCCGACGGGATCCGGGTGACCCACCTCGGGATGCGCGGCAACCGGGACCTGTCGGCCGTCGGAAGGCTGGCCCGGCTGATCCGGGACGGCCGCTACGACGTGGTCCACACGCATCTGTACCGGGCCTGTGTGTACGGCAGGATCGCGGCCCGGCTGGCCGGGACCCGGGCCACCGTCGCGACCGAGCACTCCCTGGGGCGTGCCGAGATCGAGGGCCGCCCGCTCACCCGGTCCATCCGCGCCCTCTACCTCACGACCGAACGCCTCGGGGCGGCGACCGTCGCCGTCTCCTCCACGGTGGCCGGCCGGCTGCGGGACTGGGGAGTGCCTGCCGACCGGATCCGGCTGGTGCCGAACGGCATCGACGCGGACCGGTTCCGCTTCGACGCGGGGCGTCGGGCCTCCGTACGGGCGGAACTGGGCCTCCCCGGCGAGGCGTTCGTCGTCGGCGGGGTCGGGAGGCTGGTGCCGGGCAAGCGGTTCGACGTGCTGATCCGCGCGGTCGCCGCCCTGCCGGAGGCCCGTCTGCTGCTGGCCGGGGACGGTCCGGAGGCCGGGTCGCTGCGCGCGCTGGCCCTGCGCCTGGGGGCCGTGGACCGGATCCGGTTCCTCGGGGAGTGCGACGAGCACGGGGACGGCCCGGTCCCGGGTGTTCCGGCGTTGCTGAGCGCCGTGGACGTCTTTGTCTCCACGTCCCGCGAGGAGTCCTTCGGTCTCGCCGCCGTGGAGGCGCTCGCCGCCGGACTGCCCGTGCTCCACGACGCCTGCCCGGCCATCGACGACCTGCCCGCCGCCCATGCCCCCGCGGCCACCCGGATCGCCGGGAGCCCCGAGGAGCTGACCGCCCGGCTGCGGCAGCGGATACAGGCCGGAGCGGACCGGCGGCCGCCGCCCCGGGCCGTCGGCCATTACGACATCAGGCGCAGCAGCGAGCGCCTGATGGACGTGTACGCGTACGCCCTCGACACCGCCCCACCGAACCGGAGAGCCCTTTCATGACCGACTCACCCGAGCAGCAGCGACATGTCGTCGTCCGTCGGCTGCGCACCGCGCTCGCCCGGCTGCCTCATTGGTGGCCGCTGCCCGTCTCCGTGCTGATCGGCACCGCGTCCGGGCTCTCGTACAGTGCGCTGGCCGCGGACCGGTACGAGGCCACCAGCTATGCGATGGCGGTCGCGGAGGCGGAGACGGACCCCTCGGCGGCCCTGGGGTACGCCCAGTCGTACGGGCGGCTGACGACGAGCGACGCGACGCTCTCGTACGCCCAGGGCGCGGCGGGCGAGCCGGTGCGCGAGCTGCGGTCCCACGTCCGGTCGGAGACCTCTCCCGACTCGCCGATGATCGCGGTGACGGGCACGTCCGAGGACCGGCGCAAGGCGGCCGACATCGCCAACGCGGTCATCGAGGCCGTCATCGTGAGCAGTGGCCATGTCTCCAAGGACACCGGGGTGAAGCTGATCAAGTTCTCCCATGCGATGACGCCGGACCGGCCGGTCTCGCCGTCCGTGCCGCTGGGCGCCTCCGTGGGGGCCGCCGCGGGCGGGCTGCTGGGCGGCCTCGTGCTGCTGGTCCGGCCGCGCGGGGC
>NZ_NTGZ01000338.1 GCF_002551245.1 Streptomyces sp. rh34 | reverse complement strand
GTCACCTGGCGGGCCACGGCCTGCTGCCGGGCGGCGGCGTCCTGGGGCCCACTGGGCTGCGGCCGGGCGTCGGCGGGGTGTTTGTCCGGGCCGGGGTGCTGGCCGGGGTGCTGGTGGGGCGGCTGCGGATGGGGGGCGCCGCGGGACGCGGGGGCGCCGGGCGGCTGCCCGTAGCGGGGCACCGGTCCGGTGCCCCAGCCGCCGCCCTGCTCACGCTGTTCGGGGTGGCCGCCGCGCACCTGTGGGGCGTCGGGGGAGAAGGGGTCCCGCCCGTCACCGGTCGGCGCGGGAGCGGTCCGTCTGCGCCGACCGCCGCCGGACGCGGGCCTCGCCGCGGCGCGCTCGCCGCCCGGTTCCGTTGCCCCGGCGTCCGGGCGGATCGCCCCGGAGCCCTTTCGACTGTGTCGTCCCACGCCCCGGATCAGCTCCCGCCGCAATCGTCCAGCAGTTCCCGGAACGCCTGGGCGACCGCCTCCGGGTACTCCATCATCGCCACGTGCCCCGCGTCGGGCAGCGTCAGCAGCCGGGCGTCGCGGAAGGCCGCGGACGCCCTGCGTGCCATCCGGTACGAGACGAGCTGGTCCCGTCCGCCGTACACGAGCTGGGTCGGTGCGAGCACCCGCTCGGCCTGGCGCCACAGTCCGTGCTGGCCGCCCAGGGTGTACGCATCGACGATGCCCCGGGCCGAACGCGTCATCGCGTCCCAGAAGTACGGCAGCGCCAGCCGCCGCTCCATCTCGGCCACCGCGTCGCGGAAGCCTTCGTCGGAGATCCGTGCCGGATCGCCGTAACAGAGTGCCATGACTCCGCGCGTTCGCTGCTCCGCCGTCCAGTCCTTCGTGAGCCGGGCGAACAGGGATGCGACTCCCGGCACCGCCAGGAGGCCGGTCGGGACGGCGGGTCGCTGCACCCGCCATTCCGGCAGGGCGGGCGAGACCAGGGTGAGGGTACGCACCAGGTCGGGGCGGACGGCGGCGACCCGGGTGGCGACGGCACCGCCCAACGAGTTGCCGAACAGGTGAACAGGCCCCCGCTGCTCCGCGTCCAGCAGCCGGATCACCGCACGGGCATGTCCGGTCACCGAGTAATTGCCGTCGTCCGGCGGTGGCGAGTCCCCGAATCCGGGCAGGTCGACCGCCTCGCCGTCGACCACGTCGGACAGCAGCGGCATCAGCGCGGACCAGTTCTGCGACGAGCCGCCGAGCCCGTGCACGTACAGCGCGGGGGGCAGTCCGGTCCGGTCACCCGGCCGGCAGCGGACGTTCAGGCCGATCCCGGGCAGCGACACGGAGCGCAGCCGTTCGCCGTCGGCGACCCGGACGGCACTGACCGTGGGGGCCACCGCGGCGGTGGCGGCCTGGACACCCGGCAGCTCGGTCGAAGACATGCGGCAATGTTACGAGACGATCACGCCCTCATTCATGTGTTCGCCATCACAGGCCGCACCGCGGGGCGGACGGGTAGCCGGGGGGTGTCCGGCCACTCCGCCCTCTCACGCGGAATGGCCGGACACCCCCTACGCTTCAGAGGAAGGAAGGGAGCTGCACATGACGGTCGACCCGAGCGACCCGGACACCTTCGAGGACGCCGAACCGGAACAGCCGGGGCCCGAGGCCCCGGAGGCGGACGCTGCCGAGCAGCGGGCGGATGTCCGGCCCGAGGACGACGAACGGGCCGAGAGCGTCGATCCGGACACCGCCAATGAGGCCGATGTGGCGGAACAGCGCAGGGTAATTCCCTTGGATGAGGACGATTACCGGTAATACGCCCCGGTTTGCTCGCGACCAGCAATAACTGTGGCTTCCGCAGCTGTCCGGTCCATGAAATTCTGCGTCCGCGCCGCGCACACCCGGGTTACCCAAAAGTACGATGGCTGTACGGCGCAGCGTGCACGGACCGGCTGTGCTGGAACACTTATTTGGGAGGCGGCGTGACAGCCATCGAGCAGACAGAGGCGGCGCGCCCGCGGGGTACACGCCTTCCCCGCCGCGCCCGACGCAATCAGCTGCTGGGCGCCGCACAGGAGGTCTTCGTCGCGCAGGGCTACCACTCCGCCGCGATGGACGACATCGCCGAGCGGGCCGGAGTCAGCAAGCCGGTGCTCTACCAGCACTTCCCCGGAAAGCTGGAGCTCTACCTGGCCCTGCTCGACCAGCACTGCGAGTCGCTGCTCCAGGCCGTGCGCACGGCGCTGGCCTCGACGACGGACAACAAGCTCCGCGTCGAGGCGACGATGGACGCCTACTTCGCGTACGTGGAGGACGAGGGCGGCGCGTTCCGGCTGGTCTTCGAGTCCGACCTGACCAATGAGCCCGCCGTGCGCGAGCGGGTCGACCGGGTGTCCCTCCAGTGCGCCGAGGCCATCTCCGACGTGATCGCCGGGGACACCGGCCTGTCCAAGGAGGAGTCCATGCTGCTGGCCGTGGGCCTCGGCGGCGTCTCCCAGGTGGTGGCGCGCTACTGGCTCTCCAGCCGGTCCGCCATCCCCCGCGACACGGCCGTCCAGCTCCTCACCTCGCTGGCCTGGCGGGGTATCGCGGGCTTCCCGCTGCACGGCGTCGAGCAGAGCTGAGCCCTCCGGCGGGGGACGCCTGACGCCGTGTTCGCTGCGGGCGTTGCCGGTCGGGCCCTGAGCCCCACTCCCGCCGGGCTAATGTGGCTGCGTACGGCGCGGTTCGCCGCGCAAGGACTGACCGTCGGAGGGACATAGCCGTGGAGGTCAAGATCGGGGTGCAGCACACGCCCCGCGAGATCGTTCTGGAGAGCGGGCTTTCCGCCGAGGACGTCGAGAGCGCGGTCGCCGCGGCACTGGGCGGCAAGGCGGAGCTGCTCAGCCTCACGGACGACAAGGGCCGCAGGGTCCTGGTGCCGGCCGACCGGATCGCGTATGTGGAGATCGGTGAGCCGACCACCCGGCGGGTGGGGTTCGGAGCGCTGTAGTCCACCGGACGCGTTGATCACAGGAGCGGCCCGGCGGGGTTTTCCCCCGCAGAGCCGCTCCTGTGTTCTGTGCCGCCTGTGTTCTGTGCCGCCTCTCCCGCGGGCGCGCCACCGGGTCCCGTACGGGTGGGCGCCGGCTCCGTACGAGGTGGGCGTGAGTCCCGTACGGGTCGGAAAGGGCGCTGGAGGGTTGCCCTCCACGGGCCGGGGGTAGTACCGCCTACGACCGATTTGCCCGCCCCGCACACCCCCGCGAGGTGATCCTCTGTGATCTGGGAATCCTTCGGCGCCGCCGTCCTCGGACTCGCCCTGTCCTGGGCGGCGCTCCGATCACTGGCCGACCGACTGCCGTCCGACCGTGCGGTTTATCTCACCGGCACGCTGGGCGCCCTGTTCGGCGCGTATCTGACGCATGCCGCGCTGGATACCGGCCATGTCCTGGCGACGCTGATCGGAGCCGTGTCCGTCGGGGCGGTGACCCTTTCGCTCCTGATCCGACCACGTGGCCGCCGCCTCGCCCGGTCGGCGGCGGCCCAGTAGCGGGGTGTTACGCGGCCAGTCCCAGCGCGGCCATCCGCTTGGTGTGGGCCTCGGTGATGCGGGAGAACATCCGGCCCACCTCGGCCAGGTCGAAGCCGTCCGCGACGCCGCCCACCAGCATCGTCGACAGGGCGTCGCGGTCGGCGACCACCCGCTGGGCCTGGGACAGCGCCTCGCCCATCAGCCGGCGCGCCCACAGCGCGAGCCGTCCGCCGAGCCGTGGGTCGGCCTCGATCGCGGCACGCACCTTCTCCACGGCGAAGTTCCCGTGACCCGTGTCGTCGAGCACGGACAGGACCAGGGACCGGGTGTCGGTGTCGAGCCGGGCCGCGACCTCGCGGTAGAAGTCGCTCGCGATCGAGTCGCCGACGTACGCCTTGACCAGGCCCTCCAGCCAGTCGGACGGCGCCGTCTGGCGGTGGAAGTCGTCGAGCGCCTTGGCGAACGGTTCCATCGCGGCGGTGGGGTCCTCGTCCACGGCGGTGAGCCGCTGGTTGAGCTGCTCGAAGTGGTGGAACTCGGCGGTGGCCATCTTCGCCAGCTCCGCCTTGTCGCCGAGTGTCGGCGCGAGCTTCGCGTCCTCGGCCAGCCGCTCGAAGGCCGCCAGCTCTCCGTAGGCGAGTGCGCCGAGCAGGTCCACGACCGCGGCGCGGTACTGCGGGTCGGCGGCCGCGGTGGCCCAGTCCTGGGCGGCGATCCCGGTGGCCGCGGAAGCTTCGGCGGGGGTCTCAGTGGCGTGGTCAGGCGTCTCCATGAACGGAACGATAGCCCGCTCCGCGCAGGGCGGAAGGGCCTGGTCAGCCGGGGGCCTCATACCGTTCCGATGAATTCGTCCAACACACATGCGCGAATCCGGGGTACAGTGGTATTGCGCTTACTGAGCACTGTGCTGTGCCAGAGGCGCGCCCTTGAATGAGGATGCCCGGTCGGTGGCCCGATCGGCTCCGACCCGACAGCCCTCCACGCGGTGCGTACGACACGTATGACCGCAGCTGAGGGGCCCCCTCAGCGGCACGAGCGCTCGAGCGACGGCAGTGGTCCCGCGCCACCCGGCCCATCCACGGCCGGATGACCAACCCCGGCACGGTACGACCCCCAGCGTTCGCCTCGGACCGCGTCTCACAGAAGAGGCAGCACCCTGACTACGTTCCGCGACCTCGGTATTCTTTCCGAGACGGCCGAAGCCCTTGAGGCTGTCGGCATCATGTCCCCCTTTCCCATCCAGGAGCTGACGCTCCCCGTAGCCCTCTCCGGCTCCGACGTCATCGGCCAGGCCAAGACCGGCACCGGCAAGACGCTCGGCTTCGGTCTCCCGCTCCTGGAGCGCGTGACCGTCCCCTCCGACGTCGAGGCGGGCCGCGCCACGCCCGAGCAGCTGACCGACGCGCCGCAGGCGCTCGTCGTCGTCCCCACCCGCGAGCTGTGCCAGCAGGTCACCAACGACCTGCTCACGGCCGGCAAGGTCCGTAACGTCCGCGTTCTCGCGATCTACGGCGGCCGGGCGTACGAGCCCCAGGTCGAGGCCCTCAAGAAGGGCGTCGACGTGATCGTCGGCACCCCGGGCCGTCTCCTGGACCTGGCGGGCCAGCGCAAGCTCGACCTCTCCCACATCCGCGGGCTCGTCCTCGACGAGGCCGACGAGATGCTGGACCTGGGCTTCCTGCCCGACGTCGAGCGCATCATCACCATGCTGCCGCCCAAGCGCCAGACGATGCTGTTCTCGGCCACCATGCCCGGCGCCGTCATCAGCCTCGCGCGCCGCTACATGTCGCAGCCGACGCACATCAACGCCACGTCGCCCGACGACGAGGGCACGACCGTCAAGAACACGGTCCAGCACGTCTACCGTGCGCACAACATGGACAAGCCGGAGATGCTCTCCCGCATCCTCCAGGCCGACGGCCGCGGGCTCGCGATGATCTTCTGTCGCACCAAGCGCACGGCCGCCGACATCGCCGAGCAGCTGGAGAAGCGCGGCTTCGCCTCCGGCGCGGTCCACGGCGACCTCGGCCAGGGCGCCCGCGAGCAGGCGCTGCGCGCCTTCCGCAACGGCAAGGTCGACGTCCTGGTCTGCACCGACGTCGCCGCGCGCGGTATCGATGTCGAGGGTGTGACCCACGTCGTCAACTACCAGTCGCCGGAGGACGAGAAGACCTACCTCCACCGCATCGGCCGCACCGGCCGCGCGGGCGCCAAGGGCATCGCGATCACGCTGGTCGACTGGGACGACATCCCGCGCTGGCAGCTGATCAACAAGGCCCTGGACCTGAAGTTCCCGGACCCGCCCGAGACGTACTCCACGTCGCCGCACCTCTTCGAGGAACTCGGCATCCCGGCGGGCACCAAGGGTGTGCTGCCGCGCGCCGAGCGGACCCGTGCCGGTCTGCGCGCGGAGGAGGTCGAGGACCTCGGCGAGACCGGCGGCCGCGGCCGCAAGGCCGCCGCTCCGGCCCCGGCCCGTGAGGAGCGCGAGCCCCGCACCCGTACGCCGCGCCAGCGTCGCCGCACCCGTGGCGGGTCCGTCGAGGAGGGCGCCGCGACCGTGCCCGCACCCGCCAAGGAGACCGCACCGGCAGCCCCGGCCGTGCCGGCCGGTGACGAGGCGTCCGACGACGCGCCGCGTACGCCGCGCCGTCGCCGCCGTACCCGCGTCAGCGCCCCCGAGGCCGTCACCGAGGCGGCCGTGGCGGTCGCCGAGGCTCCTGAGGTTCCCGCTCCGGTGGCCGAGGCCCCGCCCGTGGTCGAGGCCGCACCCGTGGTCGAGGCCGCACCCGTGGCCGAGCCGGTCGCGGAGGCCGCGCCGGAGACCAAGCCGCGCCGTCGTCGCAGCCGTGCCGCCGTGAAGCCGGTGGCCGAGGAGACGGCTTCGCCCGTCGCCGCGGCTCCGGCCGCGCCGGCCCCGGCCGAGTTCCAGACCGTGGCCGTCGCCGCGGGCATCGCGGAGCCGGGCGCCGAGGCGAAGGCCGTCAAGCCGCGCCGTCGCACCCGGATCGTGAAGCCGGCCGACGAGGTCGACTTCCAGATCGCCCCGGCCGCCGAGCCGGAGCCCGAGGTGAAGACGCGTCGTCGTCCGGCCCGCGCCACGACGAAGGCCAAGTCGGAGCCGAAGGCCGCGGCCACGTCGGCCGAGCCGAAGGCCCGGGCGACGAAGTCGCGGGCGAAGGCGGAGACCACGGCGACCACGGACAAGGTCACCGCGAAGGTCGCCTCGAAGGCCACCGCGAAGGCGGCCGCCGCCGAGCAGGCCGTCGTCGAGGCCCCGGCCGCCGAGGCGGACGCCAAGCCGCGCCGCCGCCGCGCCACCCGCAGCGTCACCTCGACCGCGACGCAGGAGGCCGCCGTGGTCTCCGAGGCCGAGGCCGTGGTGAGCGAGGCCGCCGCCGAGACGAAGCCGCGCCGCCGTCGCGCCACCCGCCCGGCGGGCAAGGCATCGACGACGACCGAGAGCTGACGCTCCCGGCGACACCGCACCACCTGTGGCCCCGGCCCCCGCACCCGCGGGGGCCGGGGCCGTTGCGCTGCCCGGCGCCGCCGGAGTGGGCGCCCGCTGCCGTCGCCGGATGGGCCGCCCGGTGAGGCGGGTACGGGTGCGGCGGGGATAGCCTCGCCGTATGAG
>NZ_NTGZ01000337.1 GCF_002551245.1 Streptomyces sp. rh34 | reverse complement strand
TTGCCAGCCCGCTCAGAGATGTGTATAAGAGACAGGGGCAGTGGAGCGGCGGGGCGGCGGGGCAGGCACGACGCCCTGACGGCCCGTCGCCCTTCCGGGAGCGGGTGGGCTCTCCGGTCGCTGGTCCCTGGTCCCCGGCCCTTGGTCCCCGGTCCCCGGCCCTTGGTCCCCGGCCCCCGGCCCTTGGTCCCCGGTCCCCGGCCCCTGGTCCCCGGCCCCTGGTCCCCGGTCTCCGGCCCCCGGTCAGCCGATCGGCGCGCGGGCCTCTTCGCGGACCTTGGCCGTCTCCGCCGCGACCGCCGCCAGGTCGATGGACTTGGCGTCCTTGAGCACGCTCTCCGGACGGATCAGCGCGATCATCGCGGCGGTGTTCTCGTCGCCCCAGGCGCACATGGGGATGTTCGCGACGCCACCGGCCTCGTTCGACTGCACGATCTGGCACTCGATCGTGATGTCGTACCCCTCGGGCCTGAACTCCTTGGCGGGCACGACGAGCTTCGCGCCGTCGGCCTCCGCCGCCCCCTCCATGATCTTGCCGCGCATGAAGGCGGGGCTGGCCAGCCGCCCGTACATCCCCGAGAGCACCAGGGCGCCGCCCTTGTCCGACGCGTAGTGCGCGACGACCGCCTCGCCGTCCCGGATGCTGGGGTCGGGAGTGTCCTCGATCTCCTTGCCCTCGGTCTCCGACAGGTCCCGGCCCAGGCTGAACTCGCCGTCCAGGAGCTTCTGCCGCACGAGGAGTTCGTACTCCGCCTTCGGGTACGCCAGGTCGGTGCCCTTTTCGGCGAGCTGGGTGACGCCGAAGACGATCGCGCCCGCCACCACGACCGCGCCGACCGCGATTCCGACGATGAGCCCGGTCCGCTTCCCGCGCGGCGGCTGCGGGCCCTGGGGCGGCCAGCCGCCGGCCGCGCCCGGGCCGCCTCCACCGGGTATGCCGGGCTGACCCCAGCCGCCCTGCTGGGGCGGCGGGGGCTGCTGCGGGTAGCCGTAGGGCTGCTTCGGCACGGGCCCCGGCGCGGCCGGCGGCGCGCCGTAGGGGTTCTGGCCGTAGGGGTTCTGCGGGGGCGGCGGCCCGTACGGGCCCTGCGGCGGGTGCGGCGGGGTGGTCATGCGCTCACCGTACGACACGTTTGCGAACGGAATTTCGACGCGTCCGATATCGGTATCAGGTCGAGAGCATCGGCCCTGAGCAGCCTGTCCGCCCACCGCATCCCCCCTCTCCTCACCTCCCCTCCCCTCCCATCGGTCGCCCCCATCGCTCAGCCCAACGGCTCGCGCCTGCGCAGCCAGACCTCCGGCGCCCCGGCCGTCCCCGTTGCCGCCCCGACCACGCCGCCGGTGATGGCGCACGTGGTGTCGACGTCGCCGAGGCCCTCCGCGGTCGCCCAGAGCGCCGCCTCCAGGTCGCCCCCGTGGCGGGTCGCTGTCCACAGCGCGAAGGGCACGGTGTCGTCGGCCCGGATGCGCTGTCCGTTTCCGAGGAGGTCCGCGGCCTTCCACGGTTCCGTGGTGAACGGCGTCCGCGCGGCGCGCCGCACTCCGTCGCGTACCGGCCCTTCGGGCGTGCGGTCCGCCACCGCGTCCAGCGTCAGTTCGCCGCGCGCCGAGAGCGCCGCCGCCACCGCGACGGCCACCGCGCCCGCGATGCCGTCCGGGTGGGCGTGGGTGACCTCCGCCGAGAGTGCGGCCTGTGCCGCGACGTGGTCCAGGTTCTCGTGGAACCGGGCCCCGAGCGGCGCGACCCGCATGGCCGCCCCGTTGCCGAGGCTGCCGCCGTCGAAGAGGCCGGGGGCCAGGGTGCGCCAGTCGGCCGGGGCCTCCAGCAGCCGGGGCAGCAGGAGGTGCATGCCGTGGCCGTAGCCGCGCGCCTGGTCGGCGTCGAAGGCCAGGGCGTAGCAGAGCGCCAGATGGTCCTGGTCGACGTGTCCGTGCTCGTCGAGGGAACGGTGCAGGGCGAGCGCCAGGGCCGTGTCGTCGGTCCAGTGCCAGAGGGGCTCCGGCGGGGTGCGGCGGGCCCGGATCTCGTTCGCGGCCCGCCGGGGCTCGCGGAAGAGCGGGAACCACCGCTCCCCGAACGCGTCGCCGAGCGCGAGGGCTTCGAGGCTGCGGCGGGCGGCGGTGCGACCGGCGGCGGTGGCTGCGGGCGGGTTCGTCGTCATGCCCGCATCGTGACCGCCGGGACCCGGTGGCGTACATCCATTATCGGCACGCGAGCCCGGGGCCGGGGCGGGGCCGGGGCCGGGGCCGGGGCAGGACCGCGCCCGGTCGGTCCGCCGGGGCCGAGGGGGCGGGCCGTCCCGGTCCGCCGGACGCCGCCGCGCCACGTTTCCTCAGGCGGCGTCGGCCGCGCCCTCCTCGATCGCCTCCGCGACCTCCGCCACCCGGGCTCGCTCCTCGACGGCGAAGCGTTCGCGGTCCAGTTCCTCGGCTATCGCCTCGTCCTGGGACATCAGCAGGTCGAGGTCGGAGTCGCCGAGGTCGAGGACACCCATGTCGACGTACGCCCTCTGGAGCCGTGGGCCCCACAGGCCGATGTCCTTGACGCACGGGACGATCCGGCTGAACAGGAGCTTGCGGAAGAGCTGGAGGAACTCGGAGTGCTCCGAGAGGTCCTTCGCCTCCTGCCTGCCGATGCCGAAGTTCTCCAGGACCTCGACGCCGCTGAGCCGGTCGCGCATCAGGTAGCAGCCCTCGATGACGAACTCCTCGCGCTCACGGAGTTCGGCGTCGCTCAGCTGCTTGTAGTAGTCGCGCAGCGCCATCCGCCCGAAGGCGACGTGCCGGGCCTCGTCCTGCATGACGTACGCCAGGATCTGCTTGGGCAGCGGCTTGGTCGTGGTGTCGCGGATCATCCCGAAGGCGGCCAGCGCCAGGCCTTCTATGAGGACCTGCATCCCGAGGTAGGGCATGTCCCAGCGGGAGTCGCGCAGGGTGTCGCCCAGCAGCCCCTGGAGGCTGTCGTTGACCGGGTAGAGCATGCCGATCTTCTCGTGCAGGAACCGCCCGTAGATCTCGGCGTGCCGGGCCTCGTCCATGGTCTGCGTGGCGGAGTAGAACTTGGCGTCCAGGTCGGGGACGGACTCCACAATGCGCGCCGCACAGACCATCGCGCCCTGCTCGCCGTGCAGGAACTGGCTGAACTGCCAGGAGGTGTAGTGCTTGCGCAGCTCGTCCCGGTCCCTCTCCGTCATCTTCGCCCAGTGCGGGGTGCCGTACAGGGTGAGCGCCTCGTCGGGGGTGCCGAGCGGGTCTGCGGGGTCGACCTCCAGCGACCAGTCGATGCGCTTGTCGCCGTCCCACTGCTTGTCCTTGCCCTTCTGGTAGAGGGCGAGGAGGCGTTCGCGGCCGTCGTCGTAGTCCCAGCTGAACCGGGCGGCTCCGGTGGCGGGGACCTGCCAGGTCGGCTCCGTGGGCGGGGTGGTGTAGAGGTCATGGGTGGACACGGGCGGCTCCTTCACCTCGAATGGCTCGACTCGATCGACAAGTTCCATGAGGCCGAAGGCAGTTGAGCGCTCGTCGGCCGCCTCCCGGCAGGTTCACACGTTGGTAGACAGCGAGTCAACAAGTCGTGCGGAGTCGCGCCCAAGGGATTGACGGCCTTGCTGACAAGCAGTCTCATAAGAGGTGACCGCCGGTAACTCCCGTTCCCGGTAACCCCTGTGTGAGGTGCTCCCGCCATGACGCCCGTCACCGCTCGCGATGTCACCGTGCCGCGCGACGCACTCGGCCCGCTCCGCGACCGCGAGCAGGTCGCCCTGCGGCTGCTCGAATCCTCGGCCAGGCACTCCTTCGACCCCGACGCCGAACTCGACTGGGACGCGGCCGTCGAGGAGGGCAAGTGGTTCTGGCCGCCGG
This sequence comes from Streptomyces sp. rh34, assembly GCF_002551245.1. Lineage (GTDB taxonomy): Bacteria > Actinomycetota > Actinomycetes > Streptomycetales > Streptomycetaceae > Streptomyces. Next base: position 3,252 of record NZ_NTGZ01000337.1, on the reverse strand, counting down.
AACTGCTCTCGCTGTACGGGACCCCGATGTGGGACCGCATGTCCGAGGAACAGCGGCTGGACCTCTCCCGGCACGAGGCCGCCGCGCTGGCCTCGCTCGGCATCTGGTTCGAGATCATCCTGATGCAGCTGCTGGTCCGGCACGTCTACGACAAGCCGGTGACCAGCAACCACGTCCGCTACGCGCTCACGGAGATAGCCGACGAGTGCCGGCACTCGATGATGTTCGGCCGCATGATCGACTGGGGCGGCGCGCCGACGTATCCGGTGCCGCGCGTCTACCACAATCTGGCGCGGGTCCTGAAGACCGTCTCCACCACCCCCGGTTCGTTCGCCGCGACCCTGCTGGGCGAGGAGATCCTCGACTGGATGCAGCGCCTGACCTTCCCGGACGAGCGGGTGCAGACCCTGGTGCGCGGCGTGACCCGGATCCACGTGATCGAGGAGGCCCGGCACGTCCGGTACGCCCGGGAGGAGCTGCGCCGCCAGATGGTGACCGCCCCGCGCTGGGAGCGGGAGCTCACCAAGGTCAGCTGCGGCGAGGCGGCCCGGGTCTTCTCCGTCTGCTTCGTGAACCCGCAGGTGTACGAGAACGTCGGCCTGGACCGCCGCGAGGCCGTCGCCCAGGTGAAGGCGAGCGGCCACCGTGCGGAAGTCATGCAGTCCGGCGCGAAACGGCTCACCGACTTCTTCGACGACATCGGGCTGCTGAACGGCGTCGGCCGCCGGCTGTGGCGAAGCTCCGGTCTGCTGGCCTGAAAGCCGTGCGGACGGGGAGGGCGCCCGATCGACAGGGCCTAGGCTCAGAGGCATGACCTCCACCGCCGCAGTCCCGCCGCCCCGGGCGACGTACCGCAGGCTCAGCGTCGAGGAGCGCCGCGCCCAGCTGCTGCTCGCCGCGCTCGGCCTCTTCGCCCACCGGGCGCCCGACGAGGTCTCGCTCGACGAGGTGGCGGTGGCGGCCGGGGTGTCCCGGCCGCTGGTCTACCGCTACTTCCCGGGCGGGCGGCAGCAGTTGTACGAGGCCGCGCTCGGCTCGGCGGCCGATGAGCTGACGCTGTGCTTCACCGAACCGCCGGTGGGCCCGCCCACCGAGCGGGTCGCCCGGGTACTGGACCGCTATCTGCGCTTCGTCGACGAGCACGACACCGGGTTCAGCGCCCTGCTGCGGGGCGGCAGCGTCGTGGAGACCTCCCGCACGACGACGATCGTGGACGGGGTGCGACGGGCGGCGGCCGACGAGATCCTGCGCCACCTCGGGCGGATGGGCGGGGCCGGGGAGCAGCCCGCCGGGCCGCGGCTGCGGATGATGGTGCGCAGTTGGATCGCCGCCGTCGAGGCGGCCTCGCTGATCTGGCTGGACGACGGGAAGCGGCCGGCCGCGGCCGAGCTGCGCGGCTGGCTGGTCGACCATCTCCTCGCCCTGCTCGCCGCGACCGCCGCCACGGACCCGGAGACCGCGGCGGTGGTGAGCGACCTGCTGGCCCTGGAGAGGGCCGACGGCCCGGCCGGACAGCTGGCGGAACGGGTGATTCCGGTCGTCGCGGAGGCGGCGCACCTGCTGCCCGCCGCCGCTGCGTCAGACTGACCGGGTGAAGAGCGAGAACACCCCTTTCCGAGGCGGCCCCCTGGATGGCCGGGTCCTGCCGATCCTGCTCGGCCCGACCGGCCATCCCCCGAAGTGGTACGAGGTCCCGGTGCCCTCCCCCGACGGCGGCCCCGCCACCGTGTACGCCTACCAGCGGGTCCCGGCCGGCTACACCAAGCGGCTCGGGCTCCAGCGCGGCTGGGTGTACGAGTACGCCCCCGGGGGCCGCGAGCACCGCACCCTCAAGTGGCCCTGGTCCAGGACTCCCCCGAACTCCCCGGGCCGCGACTGAGCGGCGGGCGGCGGCCCGGGGGGCACAGGCCCTAAGATCGACGGTCAGGCGCCGGAGGACGGGTCACCCGGTCGCCGAAAGACGGTCACAAGGGGGGTGCGCCATGGAGGCGCTGCGTCAGGACGATCCACGCCGCTTCGGCCGCTTCACCGCGCTGGCCCGCTTCCACGAAGGCGCGAGCGCCGTGCGGTACGTGGCACGGGACACCGCATCCGGCGAAGTGGCCCTCATCACCGCCGCGCGGCCCGAGCTGGCCGCCGTACCGGCGTACCGCCGCCGCTTCCAGGCCGAGGCGCGCACCGCCGAACGCCTCGCGGGCGGCTGGGTGGCCCCGCCCCTGGACACCGGCGAGGAGCCGGAGGCCCCGGCGGACGGGCCGGAACCCCTGTGGACGGCGGCGGGTTACGTCCCCGCGCTGCCGCTGGCCGAGGCGATCGGGATCGCCGGACCACTGGACGAGCGGGCCCTGCGGATACTGGGCGCGGGCATCGCCGAGATCCTCTCCCGGGTGCACGCCGCCGGGGCCGTGCTCCAGGGGCTGGCCCCCGGCACGGTGCTGCTGGCCGCCGACGGCCCCCGCCTCACCGCCTTCGGCCCGCTGGGCGCCGCCGCGTCGGCGGAGGTGGGGCCGGGCGGCCAGCTGTCGGTGCGGCTGGGCTATCTGACGCCCGAGCAGATCGAGGGCAAGGAGGTCTCCGCCGCCTCCGACCTGTTCGTGCTGGGGCTGCTGCTGGCGTACGCGGCGACCGGGACGACCCCGTTCACGGAGGGTCCGGCCGAGGAGGCGGCCCGCCGGATCGCCGGGGACGAGCCCGGACTCGACGCCGTACCGGAGGCGTTGCGCGAGCTGATCGCGAACTGCCTGGCGAAGGACCCGGCCGAGCGGCCCACCGCCGGCACGGTCGCCGCCGAACTGGCCCTGGAGGGCGCGGCGGGGCTCGTCCGGGGCGGCTGGCTCCCCGAACGGCTCGCGGCGGCGGTCGCGGACCAGGAGGCGCGGGTCCTGGCCCTGGAGGTGCCGGAGGAGGGCCCGGAGACGCCCGAGGAGGGCCCGGAGGCGGCATCGGAGGAGGCGCCGGAAGCGGCCCCGGCTCCTGTCGTGGCGACGGCCCCGGAGTCCGTGGAAGGCCCGACGGCCCAGGAGCCCGCCGCCCCGCCGGTGTCCGCGGGCGACGGGGACACCGGGGAGGACCGGGGCACCACCCGGTTCCTCAACACCGGGCCACGGCCGCCGCGGAACGACCGCCCGACGACACAGCTCGCCGTCCCCCACGAACTCACCGCGCCCCCGGAGGCCGCCCCCGCCCCGGCCGCCCACCCGCTGCCGCCCGCCCTGCCCTCCCCACCCTGTCTCTTATACACATCTCTGAGCG